>JAAYIU010000307.1 GCA_012523265.1 Bacteroidales bacterium
ATAATAACACGAAACATCCCCAACAGCCTGTCGTCGGCAGATTCCTGACGATTCGTAATCTGATCGGCAATAAAATTGAACCGGACGATAGGGCCGGCAATCAACTGTGGAAACATCAAAATGTAAAGGATGTAATCGGAGAGCTTTTGCAATGGCGCATGCACTTTGCGATACACATCCACCGAATAGGTCAGGCTTTGAAACGTAAAAAACGAAATGCCCACGGGAAGCGCCACAGCAGCCCAGGGGATGTCGCTGCCCAATCCCAAAGCAGAAATGAGTGCATTTATGTTTTCGATGAAAAAGTTGGCGTATTTAAAATATAGCAGCAGCCCCAGGTTGATGGCCACCGAGAGCGCCAGCAGCAAACGCTTTAAGGGCAACGTGGCGGCGCGCTGCATAGATTGCACTACATAAAAATTAACGATCATCGAGCCAAGCACCACAAACACAAAATCAGGCGCTCCCCAGGCGTAAAAGAAAATGCTAAACAGCAGGATGGTGTAATTTTTCAGCCGCGAGCCTACCAGGTAGTAGGTGATCAGGAAAACCGGAAGGAAAACCAAAAGAAATACCGCGCTGCTGAAAACCATTTTTTATAAAATTTTGAGGCGCAAAAGTAGAAATTTAAAAACAGCGCCAGAGTTTGAATTTTATCTTCTCGTTTTAAAATAAGATGCCGTCACATTGGGGCTTTTGCTCAAAATACAAGATTCAAAATACAAAATGCGATTTTCAAATTTTTTCTCCATAGCCTTGCTAAGCCTTCATTAAATTCTACCTTTGCCCCCATAAAAAGGAATCATCAATCACATAAATAGCAATTTGCGGATGAACGAAATAAGAATGGTTGACCTGAAGGGTCAGTACGACAAAATAAAAAGTGAAATCGACAGTGCAATCCATCAGGTGATCGACAGCACGGCTTTCATCAACGGGCCTGCGGTACAGGATTTCCAGAAGGCACTCGAAGAATACCTCGGCGTGAAACACGTAATTCCCTGCGCCAACGGTACCGCCGCTTTGCAGGTAGCCATGATGGGGCTTCACATGCAGCCCGGCGACGAGGTGATCACTACTTCGTTTACATTTATTGCCACAGCCGAAGTTATTGCCCTGCTCGGCCTGACGCCCGTATTGGTGGATGTTGATCCCGACACTTTCAACATCGATCCGGAAGCCATCCGCAAAGCCATCACACCCAAAACAAAAGCCATTGTTCCGGTGCATCTTTTCGGGCAGGCTGCCGACATGGAAGCCATCATGCAGATTGCCCAAGAGCACAATTTGTATGTGATAGAAGATACCTGCCAGGCCATTGGCGCCAAATTTACCTTTAGCGACGGCACCACCCGCCAGGCCGGAACCATTGGCCACGCCTCCGGGATGTCGTTTTTCCCGTCGAAAAACCTGGGCTGCTACGGCGACGGTGGCGCCATTTTCACCAACGACGACACGCTGGCACAGCAACTGCGCGTGGTGGTAAACCACGGCATGGTGGTGCGTTATTATCACGATTATGTGGGCGTAAACTCACGCCTCGACAGCATCCAGGCAGCAGTACTCAAAGTTAAGCTGGGCTATCTTGACCAATACATCAAAGCCCGCCGAAAAGCTGCCGCTTTTTACGACAAGGCTTTTGCAAATCATCCCAAACTAAAAACTCGCGTTACGGCGCCTTTCACCACGCACGTCTATCATCAATATACCCTGGTTACCAAAGATATGGATCGTGATGCGCTGCAAAAGTTCCTGGCTTCCAAAAATATTCCGGCCATGATTTATTATCCGGTGCCCATGCACATGCAAAAAGCATATCAGGATCCGCGTTACAAGGAAGGCGATTTTCCGGTAACGGAGCATCTTTCCAAACATGTGATCTCGCTACCCATGCACACCGAACTCGACGAAGAACAATTGAAATATATCACCGACGCCGTACTGGAATTTGCCAACAGATAATCATTATGACAGAAAAAAAAGAATTTTTCGCCCATCCCACCGCAGTTATCGACGAGGGATGCACAATTGGTGCAGGCACCAAAATCTGGCATTTTTCGCATGTGATGACCAACTGCCGGATAGGCGAAAATTGCAACATCGGGCAAAACGTGGTGGTTTCGCCGGAGGTGATTTTGGGTAATAATGTTAAGGTGCAAAACAACGTCTCCATCTACACCGGCGTAACCTGCGAGGACGACGTGTTTCTGGGGCCTTCGATGGTTTTCACCAACATCACCAATCCGCGCAGCGCCGTGGTGCGCCGTGGCAGCTACGAACGCACCACAGTGAAACGCGGCGCTACCATTGGCGCCAACGCCACCATCGTGTGCGGCCACGACATCGGCGAGTTTGCCTTTATCGGCGCCGGAACAGTTATTACCAAAACCGTAGCCCCATATGCGCTGGTGGTGGGGAATCCCGGACGGCAGATTGGCTGGATGAGCCAATATGGCCACCGCCTACATTTCGACGAAAACGGGCTGGCTACCTGTCCGGAAAGCAAAGAGCAATACAAGCTGAAAGATGGCCAGGTGAGAAAAATTTAAAAAACTCAGTTAATTATAAAATCACTTTCATCCTGATTCGTCATGGATGATCTTTTCGAGGAGAAAAACAAATGACACTTTACGACAAAATTTTAAAAAAGGAAGCGAAAATTTCTTTGGTAGGCCTGGGCTATGTGGGGCTTCCCATTGCTTTGGCTTTTGCGCGCAAAACCTCCGTCGTTGGTTTCGACATCAAGCCGGAGCGCATCGCGCTGATGAAAGACAAAATTGACCCCAGCCAGGAACTTGAGACGGAAGCTTTTGATGATTGCGACATACTCTTTACGGCTGATGCGGAAGATTTGCGCAAAGCAGATTTCCATATTGTGGCCGTTCCAACGCCCATCGACGACAGCAACATGCCCGACCTTAGGCCACTCATCGCTGCCACGCGTACCGTAGGAAAAATACTGAAAAAAGGCGACTATGTGGTGTATGAATCCACGGTGTATCCGGGCGCTACCGAAGAAGACTGCATCCCGCTGCTGGAGGAGCTTTCGGGGCTGAAGTACAAAGAAGATTTTAAAGTTGGCTTTTCGCCCGAGCGCATCAATCCCGGCGACAAGGTAAACACGCTGCAAACCATCACCAAAGTGGTGTCGGGATGTGATGAGGAATCGCTTGATGTTATTGCCAAAACCTACGAACTGGTGGTGACGGCAGGCGTGCACCGGGCTGCGTCCATCAAAGTAGCCGAAGCTGCCAAGATTATTGAGAACACACAGCGCGACGTGAACATCGCCCTGATGAACGAACTCTCGATCATCTTCAACCGCATGGGCATCAACACCTATGACGTGCTGGAAGCCGCGGGAACGAAATGGAACTTCCTGAAGTTTTTCCCGGGACTGGTTGGCGGACATTGCATCGGTGTGGATCCTTACTATCTGGCCTACAAAGCCAAGAAATTCAAATATCACCCACAGATCATCAACTCGGGACGATTCGTAAACGATTCGATGGGGTTTTATGTAGCCAGGCAGTTGGTGAAGAAACTCATTGTGGCGCATAAAAATATTGCCGAATCGAAAGTGCTGGTAATGGGCGTGACCTTTAAGGAAAACGTAAGCGACATCCGCAACTCGCGTGTGCCCGACATCATTTGCGAGCTTCGCTCCTATGGTGTTCAGGTGGATGTGGTGGATGCCTACGCCAACAGCGATGAGGTGAAACACGAATATGGTTTTGAACTCAAAGAAAAAAACGGCACCCGGTACGACGCTGTTGTGATTGCCGTAAACCACGACGAATATGTTGATTTGGACGAAGCTTTTTTTAAAAATATCAGCAACGAAAACGGAATCCTTTTCGACGTAAAAGGCATCTATCGCAACAAGATAAAAGAGCTTACTTATTGGAGCTTGTAGGTTTTTAAGTTTTAAGATTTTGATATTAAGTAGTGTCCGTCGTTAATGTAAGGTTTATTGATGAAATCCGTAGCCCAGGCATCCGTAGCCCCGACATTTATGCTTGGGATTTATGCCTGGGATTTATGCCTGGGATTGAGATAATGGGTTGTAAACTCCCCTCCGCTCGCCGGGATTGCTGGCGGCAATCCCGGCGAGGGGCGGGGAGACAAAATAAATGACAAATCAATTACAGCATTTAATTAAAAATGAAAGAACAAATACTGGTAACGGGCGGCACGGGCTACATTGGCTCGCACACGGTGGTGGAGCTGCAGCAGCAAGGCTATGAAGTGGTGATTGTGGATAATCTCTCCAACTCACGCATCGAAGTGGTGGATCAGATTGCTGCCATCACCGGCACGCGCCCCGCTTTTGTGAATCTCGACCTTACTGACAGCGAAGGCGTGTGTACGTTTTTCGACAACCACCCGGAGGTGAAGGCGGTGATACACTTTGCAGCCTCCAAGGCGGTGGGCGAATCGGTGGAGAAGCCGCTGATGTATTATCACAACAATCTTTTTTCGCTGATTAATTTGCTGGACCAAATGCATGAACATGTGGTGCAGCATCTGGTATTTTCGTCGTCGTGCACGGTTTATGGCCAGCCGGAAGCGTTGCCTGTAAAAGAATCGGCGCCGGTACAAAAGGCCATGTCGCCTTACGGCAATACCAAGCAAATTGCCGAAGAGATCATTGGCGACCAGGCACAGGTATCGATGCTGCATGCGGTGCTGCTGCGTTATTTCAATCCTATCGGCGCACATGCTTCGGCAAAAATTGGTGAGCTGCCGCTGGGTGTGCCCAACAATCTGGTGCCTTACATTACGCAAACGGCCATCGGCCTGCGTGCGCAACTCAAAGTTTTTGGCGACGACTACCCCACCCCCGACGGCACGCCCATCCGCGATTATATCCACGTAAGCGACCTGGCAAAAGCGCATGTAACAGCGCTGCAACGAATGCTGGAAAAAAATCAAAAAGAAAATGTCGAAATTTTTAATATCGGAACGGGAACCGGCTATTCGGTGCTGGAGGTGATCGGAAGCTTTGAACGCGTTTCAGATCAAAAGCTCAACTATAAAATAGTGGGACGCCGTGCGGGCGATATCACTGCGGTATGGGCCGACACACAACTGGCCAACGAAGTGCTGGGATGGAAAGCAGAGAAAAACCTGGATGAGATGATGCTCTCGGCCTGGAGGTGGGAATTGGCTTTGGCCAAAGAAAAAGGTAATTTATAAGATAAAAAATAAAATTTACAGCAATGATACATCGTACAAAAAACATCATGATTACCGGTGGCGCCGGTTTTATTGGCTCGCACGTGGTGCGGCTTTTCGTAAATAAATATCCGGATTATCACATCGTAAATGTGGATAAACTCACCTACGCCGGCAACCTCGAAAACCTGACGGATGTAGAGCACAAGCCCAACTACACTTTCGTGAAGGCCGACATCACCGATGCCGATAAGATGCAGTTGCTTTTCGGAAAATATGCTATCGATGCGGTGATCCATCTGGCCGCCGAGTCGCATGTAGACCGGTCGATCAGCAGCCCGATGGAATTTATCTACACCAACATCGTGGGCACCGCCAACCTGCTGAATGCAGCGCGCCATCACTGGAAAGATAATTACGAAGGACGCCTTTTTTATCACGTTTCCACGGATGAAGTTTACGGCTCGCTGGGCGACACCGGTTTTTTTACCGAAGAAACCCCCTACGATCCACGCAGCCCCTACTCCGCTTCCAAAGCCAGCAGCGACCATCTGGTGCGCGCCTATCATCATACCTTCGGGCTGCCCGTTAAAATCTCCAACTGCTCCAACAATTACGGCGCGAATCAATTCCCGGAGAAATTGGTTCCGCTGTTTATCAATAATATCCGCCACAACAAGCCGCTCCCGGTTTATGGCCAGGGCTTAAATGTGCGCGACTGGCTGTGGGTAGAAGACCACGCCGACGCCATCGATCATATTTTTCATCGCGGCACGATGGGCGAAACCTACAACATCGGCGGCCTCAACGAATGGACGAACATTGATCTGATAAAACTGATGTGCAGGC
>JAAYIU010000444.1 GCA_012523265.1 Bacteroidales bacterium
CCCTTAACCTATCAGGCCTTAGCAACAGGTAATGCTCCTCCCTGCGTGTCATGGTTTTTTTTTCTGATGGTTTTTTATCAGCATATCCACACAAATGCAACACGCCATGAATCATGACCCGATGCAACTCTTCGGCAACACTTCGCGAATAAACAGCAGCGTTTTCCTCTACCCGCTCGATGCTGATAAATAAATCTCCGGAAACTTTACCATCTTCGGTATAATCAAAAGTAATAATGTCGGTGAGCGTGTCGTGTTGAAGATATTGCAGATTCATTTTGCCGAGATATTCGTCGCTGGTAAGGATAATGTTTATGGGGCCGGTTACGAATCCTTCGGCAGCTATAGCCAATTGCAACCATGCACGGAGCAATATTTTATGCTTCACCAGATAGCTGGCGTCTTCATTATAAAAATTTATTTTCGCCGACATGCTTGTTTGAATGGATTACTCGAAGCGATAGAAGTATTCGGTAACTTTATTTTTATAAAAGGGTTTCAGATTTGGAGGAAGTGTTTTGAGCAGCTCCATCTCACGGTTTTTAATCTTGTTGTATTCAAAAAATTCCCCTGGGTTTTGTGGGGTAATATCTCTGGCTTCGCGCGACTCACGGCGTTGCTCTTCTTCGCGTTCCTGTTCAGCTTTTTCCGATTTAAGCAGGCGTGTAAGAATTTCCTGTTGACGTTGGAGGGTCTGTTGCGTAATTCGATCGTTAACAATATCCTTTTCTGTTTTCTCCATGTCGTCGATCATTTTGGAGATGTTGCCATCGCTAAAACGCCCTTCGCCTTTAAGCTCATCTCTGAACTCTTCCATTTGGCGACGTATTGCCGCTTGCTGTGCCGCCATGCGCGCCAGTTGTTCGCTCATCTGCTGTCCCTGTTGCCCCTGCTTCCCTGGTTTCTGACCATCCCTAAGCTGCTGCAACTGTTGGTTAAGCTGCTCCTGCAGTCCGCGCATCGACTTCATTTGTTGAGCGCCTCCGGGCTGGCCAGGGTTTGGGCATGAAGATTTGCCGGATGCTTGCATCGACATCATCTGTTGCTGCATTTGTTGCAACGACTCGCTTAGCAGCAGCGCCAGGTTATTGATGCTGGTCATCGCAAGTTGCTGGTCGCGCAAAGCAAGCCCTTTCTGTCGTTTATCCATCGATTCGAGTGTAGAGAAAAAGTAGCCGTCGATGGCTGTGAGTTCCTTCATCACAAAAGGTTTGATCATAATCAGCCTTTTAGCCAACGCCTTCAGCGAGTCGGCGACGATTTCCATATCATCGCGCATCTCTTTTTGTTCTTTTACGGTCTGGTTATACTTCGGGTCGCTGTTCGACATTTCGGCGTAAAGAAGCATCAGATCTTCCTGGTTGAAGGAAATCTGTATGAGATTTTCCAGAATCTCACGCAGCGTGTCGATGTCCTCTCCCATCTGTTCCATCTGCATGGCCTGCATCATCTGTTGCATTTTTTGCGAAAGCTCCTGCATCTTCTGCGATGATTTTTTCTGACTTTGTGAAGCTTTAGAGTTTTCGTTTTGTTCGAGCTGCTCGCTACTTTCCTCCATCGATTCCTGTATCTCCTCTTCCTCCTTATTGGTATCGTCCATTTCGTTAGGCGAATCCAGCGCTTCGTTTTTCTCTTTTAGTTCTTCAATATCTTTTCTTACCTCTTCAAATTTCTCATTTAGCCCCTCCTGTTTTTCCTTCAATTCTTCATTACCACCTTCTTCATTATTCTCGCTGGTTTCTTCGGCCAGTTTATCCTGTTCTTCAGCAAGCTCTTTGAGTTTATCGATTGTTTCCTGCAGTTGTTTTTCGAACTCAAGTTGTTTAAAAAGTTCCAGGTTTCTGTCGAGTTGTTCTTCCAGCTCCTTGTTGCTCATTTTCATCTCCTGCATCATTTCGTTCACTTTATCTTTGTCCAGCTCATCGAGGAGTTTCTGAATTTCTTCGAGCATTTTTTTCATGTCGTCCGTCAGCAGTTCATTCATCATCTTCTCAAGCTCACGCTGTTTTTCGAGGAGTTCCTCGCTGGTATTGTCCATTTTCTGCTCATCCTGCAGCTTTTGTTCGTTAAGCTCCTGCATCTCCTCCAGGCGTTGCTTAATGTTTTTCTGCCGCGTCAGCAGGTCTTCTATTTGTTGTTTCTCCTGCCAGGAAATAGATTTCTTTTCAAAGAGCTGTTTACTCAATTCGTCGATGTCGCGCTGCAGGAGTTTGAGATCTTTCATCGCACTTTCCATGTTGTCTTTTATCTCGGTACTTGCGGCTTCGGCTTTTTGCTGTAGCTCTTCAAAAGTTTCAGTTTTGAAAATCATCTTTTGCGAGCGCGCCGATTTACTTCCATTGATGGCATCATTATCCCACACTTCAAAGTAATATTCTACTTCATCACCAGGCGCAAGCTGTAGTGTGGAAAGATCGAAGGCATGGAAAAATTGTTGTTGCGTATTTTGATTTTGCAACGGTAATTCCATCGATTCATAAGGTTTTTCTTGTGGCGATTCCGGGTAGCTTACGCGATAAAAAAACGCAAGCCTTCTGAATCCATAATCATCCTTTATCAAGCCTCTGTAGTAAAGGCGATCAGCCATGGTATTATCGGTAAATTCGTCGATGTTGATGGTTGGGTAGATGTCGGGGATTATGCTGATCGCAAACAACAACGAGTCATTGTTAGTAAGGTATTGATTACTGATGCTGATAGAATAAGGCTGACTTTTAAAAAACTGATTTTGGAAAGAAAAAACATTACCGGCACTTTTTGCCAACTGATGCGTACTATCGATAAATTGGATATGAATCGCTTCGGCGTCGCGGGTGTAAAATTTCCAGCGTACGCTGCTTCCTTCAGGCAAAACCAGATCACCGGTATTTTCGATCGTTTCGTTGGTTTTTCCGGTGTATTTTGGAAAAGTAAGTTCGGTATCGAAACTAAGGATGATGGGTTTGGGAAGCACCCTAAGTGTATATTTTTCTGAACGGAAACCCTCGGCCTGAAAAGAGAAAGTGACATCCTCGTTGAGATTACGAAAAGTGTGACTAAAATGAACGTTGTCTTCTTTCTTCATTTTTAACGACGAACTCCCCTGCTCTATCATCACGGTGGCCGGAGCTGTGCCGCCTTCTATCAGCAGCTCTACTTTAAAATTTTCTTGTTGAACAGCCTGCAATTGCTCGTTTTGTATAACAAACCGAAATGGTGCCTGCCGTTCAAAGTATTGGTTGTGGTGGATGATGCGCGCGGTAGGGCCGGTGATTACGCCCGGGGCCGCAAACAGGAAGATCACCAGAATGAGAACTGGTGTGATGGCATACTTCAGATATTTGCGGTTAGCCCTAAGGTCGATAGCGCTGCTAAACGGAACCGGCTGCAAACGTGCGATGCGTTGGTCGATGCTGGCTTGTAAAAGTGCGGTATCGCCCTGCTGTAAATCGGATAACTCCTTAAGCTGTAATGTGTTGAGTAGTTTATCCTCGACATTTGTAAAGTGCTTTCCGATAATTTGAGCCGCCTGCTTGTGCGATATGATTTTCCCTATTTTGAATAATTTAAAAACAGGAATCAAAATCAGTCTGAAAATGATTACTCCGCTGACAATGAGATACAAATAAAAAATAATGGTGCGAAATGTTGTTCCGAACCAGGCAAAAAACTCCAAAAAAGTTATGGTGAGAAAAAACAACAGCAAAACGGCCACACTGTATAACAAACCTCTGATAATCTGATTTTTGTAATACTTACGTATGAATGCGTCGAGTTTTCCAATAAGGATGGTGTAGTTGTCGGTCATAATAATAGCGAAATCACGCAAAGTGCTTTTAATAAAATCCCTCAATAATACTCAAATATGCAGCAATACTCAAATATGCAGCAAATGAGAACGAAAGCCTGTCGGGTATTATTTTAAAACCAGAATTTTCTGAACGTCAGTAACGTATTTGCGTGTTTTATTGTTCGCCACCACTACTTTGCTTAGATAGACACCCGTAGGATGATCGTCGGTTTTCCAACTTACATTGTAATCACCATCTGCTTTTGCTACATCATGGTGCGAGTAAATGGAGTTTCCATTCGCATCCGAAATTTCTATGGTAATTCTATCACCGGTGGCTGCCGCTATGGTAAGTTTGGTATGCGATCGGCAAGGGTTTGGTGCCACCGTAAAGAGGGCTTGTTGCTTAGCGGGATGTTCCAGGATGGAAACCGGTAACCCATCCATAAATACCTCTGTGGGTTCTATCTGGTAGGCTGGCGTTCCCGGACGCGCCATCGAGAAGCGCAACAATTTGGTTGCGGGTATAAATTGTATCGTTTGCAAATTGCTTGAAACACCGGCAGTTTGCGATACGCGCCAGTTGCGGGCAATAGTAAAATCTGTTGAGGTTTGGATGGAATCGGAAATGCGGTTGTACCGTGCACAATAGCTTGGGTTTTTGAGCAATCGGAAATGGTTGGTAGAAGCCAGGTTGTCGCCGAAGAACTCTGGGTTGTGCACATCCGTGCGCAGGGTATCACCAAATGAGTTGTGGATTTCGAGGATTTCGGCAGGAAACTCAAGGTTAGCGGGGCCTATCGTATTAATGATAAATGTGGCTGCCATAGGATGCGAACGTACCGCATCGGTTACATCGCGGGGCGAGCGGATGCCATCACCGTTATAGTCGGCGTGTTCCAGCCCGTCACGTTGCGCCAGATTAACAGGATAAAAACCCGTGCCCACGGGAGTGCTGTTGTAGTTGCCCATATTTTGGAAAGTTGCAATGCCGTCATCATTCATTCCCGACAAGGCGCCAATCATTCCCACAAAGCCAAAGGTTACAATACGTCCATTAAAGTCATCACTAAACCACACGGTAATCAATGCGTTTTCGATAAGCAACGGGTCGTCGTCCCAGTCGAGGTTGCGGCAGATAACCATGCCGCCATTAAGCTGTGGATCGTTGGCGGTAGCCTCACCCCACGACATAAGGTCGGAGCAGCCCGGGCCGGTAGTTTGGGTAAGCCCAAAGGCCGTCATATCAGGGATGGCGTTGGCCAGAAGTATGTCCTGGTAAGTGAAGTCGCGACCCAACGTTGGAGAATAGACCGGAAAGCCGGAGTATCCCATTCCTTCAATAATATGCATCGCAAATTCGGTGTAATATTCACTTACCACAAATCGCTCGTCAAAGATCTGACGCGCGTAGTTATAAGAGGCTGCACCGCCAAAGGCCGTATTCACCACATAATTTTCGAGAACATCGTAAAGGCGGTCGCCCAATAGGGATCCATACTCGACCCCTGCCCAGGGATCGCTGGTTAAAACACAAAGTACCAAAGTGCCGTTGATGCTCGATAAATCAACTACAGGGAGCGGGTTGCTGCGCGTTGCCAGTGTCATGCACGAAAACAACGCAAGAATGATAAATTTTTTCATGACGGATGGTTTTTATAATTAATTACCAAAATTAAAAAAAATGATGACAATGGATTGTATTGAGGAAGTTTTTTTTTGATAAAAATAGTCAGCGGATTCTTTAGGTAACAATTTGTAACTTACAAAATGTTAGTTGGCGATGGCATCTTCAAAAAGACACTGATTACTAAACAGGTATCATCTTTCAGATAATATTCCTACCCTACCCTTTTGCTTTAGCTGTATGATCACGCCACGGCGATGCAATCCCCGCCAAACATTATCTTTGCAGGCTGAAAAATTAATACGACGAAAGGCTGAATTTATGAACGAACTTAATAATGTAAGGGTGCGCTTTGCTCCCAGCCCCACCGGACCGCTGCACATTGGTGGCGTGCGCACTGCGCTTTACAATTATCTCTTTGCGCGGCGCCATAAGGGCGCTTTTATCCTGCGCATCGAAGATACCGATCAAAACCGCTTTGTGTCCGGTGCCGAAGATTACATCATAGAGTCGTTGCGTTGGGCAGGCATACTTTACGACGAAGGTCCTGACGTTGGCGGCAGCTACGGCCCCTATCGCCAAAGCGACCGCAGGGAATTGTACCGCCAATATGCCGATAAACTTGTGGAAGAAGGCAAAGCGTATTATGCTTTTGATACTGCCGAAGAGCTGGAGGCTATGCGCGAAAAGCAAAAAGCCGCCGGCGCCAGCAGCCAGCAATATGATTCCTCGACGCGTGGCACGATGAAAAATTCGTTGACACTTGCAGCTGACGAGGTGCAAAAGCGGCTGAGCGAAGGCGATAATTTTGTGCTTCGTTTTAAGATGCCCGAAGGTCGCACCATTATGGTGGATGACCTGATTCGTGGACGTGTGGAGGTGCAGTCGGAGCAGCTCGACGATAAGGTGCTTTTTAAATCGGATGGGATGCCCACTTACCATCTTGCCAATATTGTGGACGACCACCTGATGGAGATAAGCCATGTAATACGCGGCGAAGAGTGGCTCCCCTCAGCGCCGCTGCACGTGATGCTGTACGAAGCGTTTGGGTGGCAGCCGCCTCAGTTTGCACACCTTCCGTTATTGCTCAAGCCGGATGGTAATGGGAAATTAAGCAAACGCGACGGCGACCGGCTTGGTTTCCCGGTTTTCCCGTTGCAATGGAAAGACCCGACGAGCGGCGACATTTCGAGCGGATACCGCGAAGCCGGCTATTTTGCCGATGCTTTTGTAAATATGCTGGCATTGCTGGGTTGGAATCCCGGCACCGAGCAGGAGATTTTTACGATGGAGGAGTTGGTGGAGCAATTCACAATAGAGCGCGTAGGAAAATCGGGGTCTAAATTTGATCCGGCTAAAGCCAAATGGTTTAACCACCAATATTTGGTTGCACGCACCGACGAAGAGATCACTGAGCTGTACCAGTCATTTTTAAAGAGAAAAGATGTTAATGCTGATTTCGAATTTATTAAACAAATAGTTTCGTTGGTAAAAGAGCGTGTAACTTTCGTTGATGAGCTATGGGATCAGAGTTATTTCTTTTTTGAAGCACCTACGACTTATGATGAAAAGGTGGTGAAAAAACAATGGAAAGAAACTACCCCTACTCTGCTGCGGGATTTGAAGCAAGTGATCAATGATGTTTCTGACTATAAAGC
>JAAYIU010000088.1 GCA_012523265.1 Bacteroidales bacterium
GCATTTTTTTTAAAAACAGTCCCTTGCACGATGGCGCTGTCATTATCATCAATAATAAGATAAAATCGGCGCGGTCGATTCTGCCGGTGTCGAGCAGCAAAAATGTTTCGGTAGGGTTGGGGTTGCGGCACCGCGCTGCCGTGGGTGTTAGCGAGCGTACAGACGCCATCGCCGTGGTGGTATCAGAGGAAACCGGCGAAGTGTCGTATGTAAAAAAAGGGGTGCTCATCCAAAACGTAAACCTGTCGCATCTAAAGAATTTCCTGGAGAAGGAATTTAATTAGCAGCCAGCCATTGTGATTTACGGAATTACGATTTACGATTTAAGCTGACCCTGGGGCTTCGATTGATTTTGCTACTCAATCACCGTCAAAAAAAACAATAAACAACAAACAACACTTGCCCTGAGCCTGCCGCAGGGAACAGAAAACAATTAATTATTTAACGTTTACCGCGCTATCCTGCTGCATCTGCTGGAATATCTCGGTGAGTTCTTCGGGGCTTTTGCCTAAATATTTCAGAGAGATTTCGGCATCCTTAGCAAAGTCGTTGTCAGGATATTTCTCAAGAAAGTCTTCGTAAATGGCTTTGGCTTTGTCGAGCCTGCCCAGATAGTTCTCGAAGACGTAACCTTCGAGGAAAAGTGCTTCGGGCACCTTGCGATAGTCAGGATATTCCTCGCGGATGCGCTGATAGAGGGTGATGGCCTGGTTAGAGCGGTTGGTAGTCATGGCTACATCGGCAGCTTTAAAAAGATACCCTGGCGACAGGCTGTCTTGCGGATAGTTGTCGGCAAAGCTGATGTAAACGCCGATAAGCTCGTCGACACGTGCCGGGTCGATCATACCGTTTTCGTCGAAAACGCTTGCTTCAGTTTTTTTAATCTGTTCGATGGCCTGGCGGCCCGAATTCTGACATGCGATCATCACCACCAACAACAGCAGGAGGGCGATGGGAAAAATGTTCTTTTTCATAGACTTATTGCTTAACGAGTTTGGATTTTTTTAAATTGGGAAAAATCATACGATAATCTACATCTACATTACCATGTGCGATGTCATGCAGCTTGCGACGCAGCAATGTCTTACGCAGGCTGCTGATGCGTTCTACAAACAGGATTCCTTCCAGATGCTCGTATTCGTGCTGAATGACGCGTGCCGGAAAACCTGTGTAGGTCTCTTCTTTCAGCTCCCATTTCTCATCGTAATATTCGATGGTAATTTCGTCTTTGCGCGTCACGTCTTCACGGATATTGGGAATGCTCAGGCAGCCTTCGTCGAGCACTACGTCGCTGCCGGTGGTGCTGAGGATGTAAGGATTGATAAAAATTTTCTTGAAATCAGCAGTCTCCGGAATTTTATCGGCATAGGGTGTTCCGTCCACGATAAAAAGCCTGATCGACCGGTTTACCTGCGGAGCCGCCAGGCCGATGCCATCCGATTCATACATGGTTTCAAACATGTCGGCGATGAGTTGTTCAAGCCCCGGGTAATCCTTATCGATCTCTTCGGCAACTTTTTTGAGTACAGGATGTCCGTAAGCGGTAATTGGTAATAACATGATCAGAATATTTAAGATAAAGAGTGTTTATTTTGGAATGCCAGCATGTGCATGTACGACTGCAATATCAGCGTGGCACTCACCGTATCCACCAGTTGTTTGTTTTGGCGTGCTTTCTTTTTAAGTCCGGCCTGCAGTATCGCATCCTGAGCCATTCTTGAGGTAAAGCGTTCGTCGAATCTCTCAACAACAACGTTGGGAAAATGTTTTTGTAATTTTCTCACAAAAGGCTCCGTAAAGCGTTGGGCATCAGATGGCGTATTATCAAGCTGCCGCGGCAATCCCACAACAATTACATCAACCGTTTGCTCGTCGAAATATTTTTGAAGAAAGGCAATGACAGAAGCCGACGGCACCGTGGTGAGTCCTGTGGCAAAAAGGCGTAGCTCATCCGTCACAGCAATGCCTGTGCGCTTTTGTCCGTAGTCGATGGCCATGATTCTTCCCACTTGTAATATTTTTTTTAATAATTAATAACCAACTCCTTACGGGAATTAATAACTAATTCCTTACAGGCATTGATACCCAGCGGCAAAATTATAAAGAAAAACGGAGTGGACGATTTTTGTCTATTTTTGGCCTTAATCAAAAACAAATTTTAGGATGAAAGCTGCACGAACAATCATCGAAGAGGCCTGGGAAAAGCGGGAGAAGCTCAACGAGCCAAAAACCATCGAGACCATCGAAAGCATCATCGCCATGCTCGACCGTGGTGAGATACGCGCGGCGGGTCGCATTGGCGACGAATGGAGAGTGAACGAATGGATTAAAAAAGCGGTGATCCTTTACTTCCCCACACGAAAAATGGAAACCAGCCAGGCGGGGCCGCTGGAGTTTCATGATAAAATAATGCTCAAACAGGGTTACAGCGCCTTGGGCATCCGCGTGGTGCCGCATGCTGTGGCGCGTTATGGCGCCTACATTGCACGCGGCGTGGTGTTGATGCCAAGCTACGTCAACATCGGCGCATACATCGACACGGGAACGATGGTGGATACCTGGGCTACCGTTGGCTCGTGTGCGCAGATTGGCCAGAATGTGCATCTGAGCGGTGGGGTAGGGATTGGCGGCGTATTGGAACCAGTGCAGGCCAGCCCGGTAATTATCGAAGACGGCTGCTTTATCGGGTCGCGCTGCATCATCGTGGAGGGTGTGCGTGTGGAACAAGAAGCCGTGCTGGGCGCCAACGTAGTGCTCACCGCTTCCACCAGAATTATTGATGTTACGGGGCATACACCCATCGAAACCAAAGGCGTGGTGCCGCGCAGGGCGGTGGTGATTCCGGGAACAACAACGAAATCTTTCCCCGCCGGCGATTATCAGGTGCCATGCGCACTGATCATCGGACGACGCAAACCCTCTACAAATCTGAAAACCTCACTCAACCAGGCGTTGCGTGAGTATGAAGTAGCTGTTTGATTGGTGTGTGATATTTAACGCATCCATTGCACTTTATTAAAAAATCCCGACTGCCAGCAGGCCGCGTAAATGAAGGGCGCAGGGCGCAAAGGACGAGGTTGGCCCAGGGGTTTGGGTTTTAGAATTGTTTACACCGGCTACCGACGGTTGAAATTTGTGATTTGGAATTTGGAATTTGTTTTCGTTATCAGAAAACCAACTTTATTTAAGGAATGTAACAGGCTTTGTTGACAGCCGGAAGTCAATATTTTTTTATGAAAAAACACACCATCCGCCGTATTCTAATCCTGCAAACCGCTTCGATAGGCGATGTGGTTCTGGCTACGCCTTTGATCGAAAAGCTTGCTGAATTTTATCCTGAGAGCGAAATAGATTTTTTGGTAAAGCAAGGTCTGCAGCAGGTGCTCACGGGTCATCCGCTGTTGCACGAGGTTTTGGTTTGGGACAAATCTGCCGACAAATACAAACATCTGCGCAAGCTACTAAAACATATTCGCTCGCGCCGTTATGATGTGGTTGTCAATGTGCAGCGTTTTGCGGCAAGTGGATTTCTTACAGCCTTTTCGGGAGCTGCTCTCCGGCTGGGGTTTTCCAAAAATCCTTTTTCGCTCTTTTACAGCCGGCGCCTCCCGCACCACATTTCGTCCGATCCGGCTAAAAGCCAACACGAGACGCATCGCAATCTCTCGCTCATCAGCAGCATCACCGACGACAACCTGCATTATCTCCCCAAGCTTTATCCTTCCCAAGCCGACTACGCCAAAGTATCGCAATACAAAACGCAAAAATATATTTGTATCGCGCCGGCTTCGTTGTGGTTCACCAAGCAGTTTCCGGCGGAAAAATGGATAGAGTTTTTAAAAGTGATAAAAGAGCAGGTGGCTGTATATTTTCTTGGTGGCCCGGACGATGCACAGC
>JAAYIU010000246.1 GCA_012523265.1 Bacteroidales bacterium
ACATATTACGAGTTCACAAAACGGTACAACCAGGTTTAAATCCTACCTCGACAAACAATCCTATTACGATGTAATCAACAACAACCAAACATTTACCGAGTACATAACCTATGATGCATATGGCAATATCACCGAAGCCAAAACCACACAGGCTTCCAATGGTAATATTGCAGGTACCCAAACCACCACCACCACTTACACAGGCGCAGTATCCAATCCATCAGGATGCGATTATCTGCCCGATTTTACCACCACCACCTATGCGCGACCTGGCGAAGCGTCGATAAGCAATTCAACACAATATTGGTGGAGCGCCGATGGAAAGCCGTGGATTGAGGTAGCCTGGCGCAACACGCCCAAAGCGGTTACTACTTTATACTTCGATTACAATGCTTTTGGTACTCCCCTGGGAATATCGGTGAGCGCCACCGGTCTCGATACCCGCTACTCATCGGCTACCTACGACAGCAAAGGCCGCTATCCGATAACCAAAACCGATGCGATGGGATGGACACTGGCCATGCAATACGACCACCGCACCGGCCAGGTTACCAAAGCCACCGACATCAACGGGCTGACAACACTGTACCAATACGACGGATTTGGCCGCACGCGCCTCACCGAATTTCCTGACGGACTTACGCTACAGCAATCCATGCAGTGGGATTTGAACTCAACCATAAGCAATGCCTGCTACTACACCACCTCCACACTTATCGGCAGCCCGCCACAAAAAGTGTGGTACGACCGCCTGGGGCGCGAAATCCTGGCGCAGTCTATCGACTTTGCAGGGCAGCCTGTAAACGCTAAAACACTTTACGACACCAAAGGCCGGTTGTGGAAAACCTCCGAGCCTTATGCCGATGGCACTACCGCCACGCAATTTACCCTATTTGATTACGATGCGCTGGGGCGCAATTACCAGACTACTTTGCCCACCGGCGTTAAACATGTTACCAATTACGCAGCGCTAAGCCAAAACCAAATCACCACTTACGCAAGCTATGGCAACGATACCTGGCAAACCGTAACCAAAACCATGAATGCCTTTGGCGAGCCAGTAAGCATCACCGACCAGGGCGGCACCATCCACTACCAATACTTCAGCAACGGGCTGCCGCGAAGCATCACCGCCAATGGCAGCACCATTACCATGACCTACGACCTGCATGGAATCCGCGACACACTCATCGACCCCGATGCCGGACTTATTACTACCTTTTACAACAACTTCGACGAACTGACCACCCAAACCGATGCCCGCCAAAATACCTATACCATGACTTACGACAAGCTGGGGCGCATGATTACACGCAGCGGACCCTATGGCGAACTTACCAGCTGGGACTACGAAAACACACAGGCCGGCAAACTGGGGCAGCTCAATGGCGTAACCATGAACAACGGCACCGCGCAAGCCTACACCTACGATGTCCTGGGGCGCCTGAATACGCAAACCGAAACCACGGGTAGCCACGAGTTTACCAAAACCTACAGCTACGATGCCCTGGGACGCCTCCAAAACGAGTACTGGCATACCGGCTTTGGCCTAAATTACCAGTACAACACCTGGGGCTACATGAGCCAGGTAACTACCCCCGCCAACCAGCCGGTGTGGCAGGCCGGCAGCTTCAATGCCCGCGGGCAGGCTACCAGCTACAACCTGGGCAGCC
>JAAYIU010000336.1 GCA_012523265.1 Bacteroidales bacterium
AAATCTGGCCGGTTTGTTTTCATCAACTCGAAATTTGGCATTTAAACGGGCCAGCCTAAAAATATTTTTAAATACACGACTCTCAACAAGATTGAATTTTGGGAGTTATTAGACCGGACTCAATTATAAAACATTAAAACGTTCCAAAAGTAAAAAAATGGCAATGCCCATCACCAATACGCCGCCGGCCAGCATTATGCGCATCGCCAGCAGGAACCGGTGGCTCTTGCGGCCAAAGAAAAAAGCAACCGTTACCGCTGTCGCGAAAACAACGGCTACCGTGATGAGCGTTTCATTAAAAGATGCGTACAGGAAAGGCAGAATGATGCCCAGCATAAAAATATTAATGCCCACCGCCGAAGCATAGCCAAGCATCACTGGCGTGCTGGTAAGTTCCCAGGTCATTTCGTGAAACTTTGCGTTGAAAGATTTGATTACAATTTTTAGCCCCAGCAAAAACAAAATAGCCGGCGCCACCACCTGCATGTTGCTGCTGATGAGTAATCGCAACCACAGCCCGCCCGAAAAACCAAGTCCCACATACGCCATATTTATTAATACAATGCTTAGCGCAATTTTGAAAACAAAACGCCTGCGGGCTTCTTTGAGGAAGCCGTTGAGGTAGATGGTGGCAAAGGTGTCGGTGGCCATGCCTATTAAGATCAAAATCAGCAAGATGCTATGCAAAATCAGACGAATATTGGTGTAAAAATAAAGTGGCAAAAGTATCAAAAAAAGCCCCGTCGGTGGCTTTCGATAGCTTACAGAGGGAAAATCTCAATATTAAAAACTGCTTCTATCCACTAACTTCTTTTCTCTTCTCAAACAAGCGCCACAATTTTCTCAAGCCACCGGGCATCGGTATCGTCGAAGGAATCAAGGTGGGCACTATCCACATCGAGTACGCCGTAAATATGTCCACCTTCGTCACGCAGCGGCACCACTATTTCGGAGCGCGAGCGCGAATCGCAGGCAATGTGTCCGGGGAATTGATGCACATCAGCAACCACAATGGTTTGCCCGTCGATAATGGATTTCCAGCAAACGCCGGTATTTTTGCGTAGCACCTGGCACGCTACCGGCCCCTGGTAGCAGCGCACGATAAGCTCGCCCTGATCCAGGCAGTAGAATCCTGTCCAAAAGAAATATTCCATCTTATGGTGCAACACAGCGACAATGGTAGCCATGCGTGCCTCGCGGTTGCGCGTGGCGGTGAGAAGATCCTTCAGTTGTGCGTGAATCCGCTGGTAGCGCCCCGCCTTTTTCTTTTCGTCCATGATAATTTATTTTAAATGGCTTAACGCGATGTGCCGGCGAATGTTTTGGTCTGACGACAGCAATAGTTTTTCGGATGTTTCCATTTTTACTCTTCTGCCGCCCATTGCCTGAACAGGAATGGGTCGGGCTGGCCGCGGCGCACCGGGCGCATCCTGAAAGTAAACTGATAATCTGTGGCGGGCAGCACATATTGCGGATGCGTTCTGGCTCCCCAGCTATCGTCGCCGCCGACGCCCATCTGCTGCAAATCGACAGTTACGAAAACGGTGTCGCGCAAAACAATATCGTTGGTATGGCGGTAATTGCTTTTGCTGCCCTGGTCGAAATCCTCGATGCTGTTGTGCAGCGCCGAGCCGGAAAACTGTGGCATGCCATCTATCAGCAATCCGTTGCCGGCATCATCTGTGAGCGTCATCCAGCGGATGTCGGTTTTGTAGCCGTTTTCCTGCGGGCGGATGTAGGGGAAATATTGCTCGGCAGCGGTGCTGTTGTATTTGCCCACAAAAGCTGCTGTGTTGCGGTCGATGTAATTTTCGTGCGGTCCGCGGCCAAACCATTGCAGGTTGTCGTATTGCCCGGGCATCGCCCAGCGCATCCCAAAGCGCGGCAGCTCCGGGCGCAGCGTGCGCAGGTCGATATATTTTGTTTGCAAATCGCTTTCTGTGTTAATATCAGGATTGTTTAAATTTTCAAAATCAAGATAGAGAATCAGGTTTTCCTCTTTGATGGTCGATGGCGCCGCAGCGTTGGCTTTAATTTCTTCGGCGGTGCGCGCAACATTCCAAAGACGTAGTTCGTCAATCTTACCACGAAATAGCCGCTCGCCCTGCCCGTAGCCACCAATGTAGCTCAACCCGGAGAAGTCGGCTACCACCCCGTCGGTGATTGTATTTTCTGAAATCAAATCCCCATCCAAATAAAATTTCACCGCTCCTTCGGTACTGCTGTATACCGCCGAAATCAGATACCATTGATCATCAGCAAAAGGAAAATCCAGCGTTATCTGTTCGTTGCCGGCCAGGCAGAAGCAGAGTTTTCCGTTGTCACGAAATTCGTAATGCAGACGGTGCTTTGCCCATTCGGCGTTGTTCCAGATGGTGTTGTTGCTGCCAAAAGCCGAAGGATACACCAGTGTTTCGATGGTAAAATCCGGCAACTTTTCGTTTTGCACAAAATTGAGCTGTAGCATGGCGGGCAGCGCGTCGAGGTCGAGGGCGTGGCCAAAACCCTGTCGGGAGGAGGTGAGCACCTCCACATCAGGATCGGGAGGCGGCAGCATTGTCAGTCGTTGGTTCACCACCACCTCGCCACGCCCGTTGATGGTATATTCTACCGACAGTTCTGCCATCACTTCGGGCAGGTAATAATCGGCTGTAAAAATCGCACGGCTGCCATCGATGGCTGTAAAAGTTGCTTTGCGCAAAATTCTTGTGTCGGGCGCCGTCTTCCACATTTTGCAGCGCTTGTCCATGCCGTTGCCAAAATCGTTGTCGGTAGGCGCACGCCAAAAGTTGAAATCCATCGGCTCGTCCAGTAAGTCGTTTCCGTCGGATTTCCAGCGCACCATTTCACCGCTATTTTTATCAAAATCTATTATAAAATCTTTTCCGCTAAAGCGCAATAACTCCTCCAGCTCCATCACCTGCAGTTCGCCGGCAACGGGCGGCATCACTTTTACAGGCGGCATATAGTTGGGGATAGGAAACTGTGCTGTTGCCACCGGATATTCTGCCGGCAGCAGCCCGTCGGCACCAATAGTCTGTATACTGAAATTGATAAAATATTCTTCGCCAGGCCGCTGATGCAATGTGTCGTAATCCAAATGGAAGGTGCGGCTGGTGTGTGGCGCTAATGCAGGACGCTCCACAACGCCTTCCAGCAGCGTGCCTCCTTGCGACATCACCTCCCACCGCAAGTCGAAATGCGAAAGATCCAAAAAGTCGTGTTGGTTAATGATATGAAAGCGTCCGCCCAGTGGATTCACCGGCACAATCTCCAAAGGCTGGTACACCTTTTTCACCTCTGCCATAGCCGGGTGTGGCGTGCGGTCGGGCGACACCAGGCCGTTGATGCAGAAGTTGCCGTCGCTCGGAACATCCTTGCCGCCAAAGTCGCCACCGTAAGCATAATATTCTGTTCCGGATTCGTCGGCAACCAAAATTCCCTGATCCACCCAGTCCCAGATAAAGCCACCCTGCAGATGATCGTATTTTTTAATTACATCCCAATAATCCTGCAGGTTGCCGGTACTGTTGCCCATTGCATGCGCATATTCGCACATGATGAGCGGCCGCTCCTGGGGTTGCTGCGCATACTTTTCGATGTATTGGATGGAAGTATACATCGGACAAAAAATATCCGTGTTAGCGCCCAGCAGCGCACGTTCGTACTGAATCGGTCGGGATGGGTCGCGTTGTTTGAGCCATTGGTAGCAAGCGGTGAAGTTTACACCGTCGCCGGCTTCGTTGCCCATCGACCAGATAATGATCGACGGATGATTTTTGTCGCGCTCCGTCATATTTTGTACCCTCTCGAGATGTGCTTTGCGCCACAGCGTATCTTTGGCCAGGCTGCGCTCGCCATAGCCCATTCCGTGCGATTCGATGTTGGCTTCGTCGATTACGTAAAGGCCGTATTTATCGCAGAGCTTGTACCAGCGCGGGTCGTCGGGATAGTGGCAGGTGCGCACCGCGTTCACATTGTTGAGTTTCATCAGCCTGACGTCGTCGAGCATGGAAGCCTCGCTGATTACATGACCTGTCAATGGGTCGTGCTCGTGGCGGTTGACGCCCCGCAGCAGCACTGCCATCCCGTTGACTAACAATTGGCCATTTTTAATTTCGATGCTTCTAAATCCGGTCTTTGCCGAAACGACTTCCTGCACGCCGGTTTTTGGTTCTGCCAAAGTGAGTACCACGGTGTAAAGCTCCGGCGTTTCGGCCGTCCAGCGGCGTGGTGATTTTATTTTTGTATTAAAAGTGAGGGTGGTTGTTTCCTGCCCGCCAAGTTTTATTTCCCGTGTTTGCTCGTCAATCAGGCTTCCGGTGGATTGGCCGAAGAGCTGAAGTTTGAGGGTGGCTTTCTGTGTTTTTTGTGGGTTGTAATTGTGCAGCAGCACCTCTGTTTTCATCTCACCATCTGTGTAATTTGCCGTAAGGCCGGCATGCACAAAAAAGTCGTCGATGGAAAGGTTGGGTTTGGAATACAAAAACACATCGCGTTCTATGCCGCTGATGCGCCAGAAGTCCTGACATTCGAGGTAAGAGCCATCGCTCCAGCGCACCACCTGCATGGCCAGTTTGTTTTTGCCATCTTTTATAAAATTTGTAATATCAAACTCCGCCGGCGTTTTGCTGTCCTGGCTGTAGCCGGCCTGCTGTCCGTTTACCCACAGGTGCATGGACGATTTTACGGCGCCCACATGCAGTATCACGCGCCGCCCGCGCCAGTTGTCGGGCACTTCAAACCAGGTGACGTAGGCGCCCACCGGATTGTCGATGTTAGGGATTTCAGGAGGTTGCGGATCCCACGTCCATTCGTAGGGTTGATTTACATAAATAGGAATTCCATAGCCCGACAGCTCCCAGTTGGCCGGCACGCTGATGCTGTCCCAGCCGCTGTGGTCGTATTTCGGAAGATAAAAACCTGCCGGTCGGTTGGGCAACTGTGGCTCCCACCGGAAAAGCCACTTTCCGTTGAGGCTTTTAAAATAGGGCGACCGCTCCCACTGATCGGCGAAAGCCTGCTCAGTGTTTGCATAAGGAATAGCAAAAGCATGCGGTGCCAGCTTGCCACGCCCGGTCATCAGTGGATTTTGGATGTCATCGAAAATGGTATCCTGCTGCCCGTGTGCCATCCCGCAAAAAAACAGGGCTGTTATTAATATGGTGTAACGAATTTTGCTCATAACATTTTTTTATCAGAGTTTATTTTAAGCTGTTTTCATTGATTTCAATTTCTTGCTATGTCAGGTTGTAAAGCTGATAAACCAACTGGTCGATTTGAGTTTCGAGAGCGGGGGCATCAAAACCCGGATTGGTTTCTTTATTTTTAAGAATCTTGTTTACCTGCGTGTTTATTTTCGATCTCACCTCCTGGCGTTCTTTGGCAATGGGAATTTGACTGAAAAATGTCCAAAAATCAATCATCAATAGCTGCTATTAAAAATATTAAAAGTTCTGGTGGACTTGTCCATTGAGTTTTTAATATTGGGATTTATTTGAATTTTGTTTTTGATTTTTGGAATTTTTCATTAATAGCCGCTGCTGACACCAAAAACCGGTTTGCGTTTTATCCAGCGTCCGCGGGTAAAGTCGGGGAAGTCCTGTGGGTCGCTGCCATTGGCGATAGAGCGCGCCGAGAGCGGTGTGATGACGCTCCAGGCCGCCGCATCATAAACGTCGAGTGGCGGAGCAATGCCGCGTTTGATGGATTCGACAAAGGCGTTCATCACAAAAAAGTCCATACCGCCGTGGCCTGAGCCTTCGGCCAGATTTTCATAGGTTTTCCAAAGTGGATGATCGTATTTATCGATGTAAGGCTGCGACGGCTCCCAGCGGTGCGGGTCGCTTGTACCTTCGATATAAATCTGGTTGCCGTCTTTCATCCACAGGCCTTTGGTTCCCTGCACACGGAAGCCCAGCGAATAGGGTCGTGGCAGCGTAGTGTCGTGAAGTACGATAATCGACTCGCCGTTGGCGGTGGTGATGGTGGTGGTGACGATGTCGCCCATTTTCCATTCCAGGCCTGCATTGGGATGGTCTGCGCCTCCCTTTTCGACGATGTAATTGTTGATGCCGCGTGCTTTGGTAGCGGTGGAGGTGAGCGACACAAAGCGGTTGCCACGGTTGATGTCGAGCATGTTGGCGATGGGGCCTACGCCATGTGTGGGATAGACGTCGCCGTTGCGTTTCAGGTAATGCTCGGTGCGCCAGCGTGCCTCTGAATAACCTTTTTCGCCAAATTCTACTCCGCCGCCATAGGCTTGCGTGCCGTCGTTGAACAACACTTCGCGCAGGTCGTGCTGGTAGCCGCAATGGCAGTGCAGCAACTCACCAAAGATGCCTTGTTTCACCATGTTGTGGATGGCCATGATGTCGCGGCGGTAGCATACGTTTTCGAGGATCATGCAGTGGCTGCCGCTGCTTTCGGAGGCATTCACCATATCCCAGCAATCTTCGATGGTGTTGGCTGCCGACACTTCCACGCCTGCGTATTTTCCGGCTTTCATGGTATCTACCGCCATGATGGGGTGCCAGAGCCAAGGTGTAGAGATGACAACGCCTTGCACGTCGGGCAGTTGCAACATGTCGCGGTAAGCGTATTCGCTGCCCGTAAAAGTGGCCGGCTCGCGATGGCCTGCCTCGCGGATCATTTTCAAAGCTTTGCCGAGCATCTCTCCGTCCACGTCGCAGATAGCGCTCACTTCAATGTCGTCGCGCTGCAACAAATTGTGGAGATGGTTTTGTCCGCGCAGCCCGGTGCCAATCAGGGCAACGTTTACTTTGGAAGGTTTCAGCGGGTTGCCAAAAACGAGGGTGGGGGAGGCTGCTATTGCCAGTCCGGCAATTGATGCAGTTTTTAAAAAAGCGCGGCGCGAGAAATCGTTTTTCATGGAGCTTTTCATTCGACAGGTTGAGAAAGGTTATTTGAAAAAAATCAATTGACGCTTAAATCTTCAAATACGTGCTCCATCACCAATGCCAAAGCGCCCATTACGGCAGCTTTTTCGCCCAGCGTGGAGGTAATCAGTCGGGTGGCCTTTTGTATCTGACCAATGGTGTACTTGTTGAGCGTTTGATGCACCGGATCGAGCAGAAACTGCTGTGCCCGCGACATGTGGCCTCCCAGGATAATGGTCTCCGGATTAAAAAGATGGATGAGCGTGGAGAGTCCCTTGCCGAGAAACGTGCCTGTTTGGCCGATGAGATCGATAGCCAACTGATCGCCCTGGAGAGCAGCGTCAATTATCGTATTGCAGCTCATCTCGGCAGAGTGGTTGGACAAAATGGTGGATTTCCCTGCGGCCACCGCTGCCAGCGCCATACGCGTAAGCGCGTCGCCCGAAGCCACCGTTTCCAGACAGCCATGTTTGCCGCAAATGCACAGCAGACCCTCTTCCTGGATTTTGATATGTCCAAATTCACCGGCAAAACCGGAATGACCCTGATAGAGCTTTCCGTTGAGTATCATGCCCATCCCTATGCCGGCGCCGATATTTACACACAACACGTTCTCCTGGCCGGCAGCACTGCCAAATACATACTCGCCAAGTGCCATCAGGCGGGCATCGTTGTCGGTAAATACAGGCTTGCCAAATTTTTCTTCAAATAAAGTTTTTACCGATTTCTCGGAAAAGTTCAAATGCGAATAACTCAGCCCCAAACGTGGATCGGTAAGGCCAGTGATGGCTATGCCAATGCCGAGCATTTGGTCATTATTAATTTTTGCTGAAGCCAGCACACGCACTACCTCTTGATGCAAAGCATCTACGAAACCCTGCGTATTTTCGAGCTGGCGCCTGAAAATATGAATCTTACCAACCAACTGATTGGTAAGGTCGAACACACCAATTTCGGTGGTGCTGTGGCTGATGTTGATGCCAACGACATATCGTGCCGGAGGATTGATTCCAAACATCAGCGGACGACGCCCGCCAATGCTCTGGCCGATGCCTTCATCACGTACCAGGTTTTCCGCTATCAGCTCGTTGAGCAGCTTTTGAATTGAGGGCGAGCTCATGTTGGTGAGTTTGCAGATTTCAGGATTCGACAATTGACCCCGGGTGTAGAGATGGTACAAAATGCGCTTCTTCTGCATGTAGCGCTTTCGCGAAAGGTTGGTGAGGCTGGCCATGTTCCCGTTTTGCATAAAAATCGGGTCGTAGCTTACGTGGGTAGAGATGATTTCCTTCATAGTCCGGTATTTTTTTGAGGGCGCTAAATTAAGATTAGTTAACGAACTATTTGCAAATGTTTCGTGAATTTTTAAAGCCTGTGGCGTAGGGGGTTGTAAATGTGGTGATTAGAACGCAATAAATTTTCCAAATAGTCAAAGATTTCTTTAAGGTCTCGCTTAGCAGGATTTGTCCAAATTATTTTTAATGATCGGTTCCCCACGTTTTTATTTCCTGTTTTAAATCCTGATGTGAGGTGATATTCCCACTGTGATAGGCGGCGTCAGCAGCTTCAATACGCTGATAAAATTCTTCAAGCGAAATGGGTTTTAAGGCGGGCAGTGATTCTTCCTCGATTTTTCTTTGATTTTTAAAATCAAGTTTCGATCTTCGATATTGATCAGTTGCTGTATGATGTGGTATTTTATTTCTTCATTAATAAAACAAAAACTTCTCATCGGGGTTGTAGAGCGCTCTTATTCCACCAGGCTTTCTGAGCATTTCACCTTCCTTATTCTGAACTTCACAGCTTTTCTGTTGCTTCCGGGCCAGGCCGTACCCTACATTTGCATCATAGTTTTTTACTTGATGAATCAAAACAAAATTAATAACCATCAAAAAATTAAAATTATGAAAACACTTGCAATGACCCTCACAATGATGCTGATGATAGCCGCCACAGGGGCTATGGGACAGACATCAAAATCGGATGGCTTTTTCACCGCTATGACGCTCAATGGGCATGATGTGGTAGAGCTGCGACTGATGAAACCTGACGGTACAGCTGTAACCGTTGTGGTTACGGATAAATCGGGCGCTGTTGTTTACAGCAAACGCATCAAAAAGCAAAACAACCTGCTGATCTCGCACAATGTAAGCACACTCGACGACGGCATTTACACCTACACAGTAAAATCTGCCGACCAAACGCTGCGCTCTACCGACGTACTAAAGGCAACCGACCGACCATTGATTTACAAGCCCATCGAAAATTTGGCTGAAGCGACTGAATAGTTTTTCCAAACGTCTCATTTGGTTTTGAAAGACCCGGAGTAATTTCCGGGTTTTTTTGTGGAAGTAAGTCCAATCAGGATAGTCCTCAATTCTTCTCGAAGAGGTTTTTTTTAAAAACTCATTCCCAGGCTGTGATAGATGGATAGATGGTTATTTGAGTGCTTCGGCGCCACCTACGATTTCCAATATTTCGCTGGTGATGGCTGCCTGGCGTGCTTTGTTGTACGAAAGCCGGAGGCTTTTGATCAGCTCGTCGGCGTTGTCGGTAGCTTTGTGCATGGCGGTCATGCGCGCGCCGTGCTCAGAAGCCGCCGAGTCGAGCAGCGCTTTGTAAAATTTAATGGTCAATGCTTTTGGGATGAGTTCGTGCAGAATTTCTTCTTTGGATGGCTCGAAGATATAATAATCCTCACTTTTCTCCGGGGTGAAAGTCGAATCTGATTCCTGCGGCGCTACAGGCAGAAGCTGTTCGATGGTAAGCACTTGGACTGCAGCATTTTTAAATTGGTTGTAAATGATGTCGATGCGGTCATACTTTTCCTCAGCAAATTCTTTCAGCAGCGTTTGAGCCAATGGTTTCACGTTGTCCATCGAAAGATCGTCGAGCAGTGTATCGTTTCGATGTGCCACATCAATTTTTCGTGCCTTGAGGAAGTCGAAGACTTTTTTGCCGATGGTATAGATTTCTACTTGTCCGGCTTTGAATTGCGTTAGGTAGTTTTGGCCAATGTGCTGCATTGCCTCTTTGGCCACGTTGGCATTAAAGGGACCCGACAGCCCGCGGTTGGAAGCTATGGCCACGATCAGCACTTTCTCAGGCACACGCTGCCGGGTATAAACACTCACGGTGCTTTTTCCAAGGCTGGTGCTGACGTGCTGCATGATCTCCGACAACTTTTCGGCATAAGGGCGCATGTTGTGTATGGCATTTTGCGCTTTGCGCAGCTTTGACGCCGATACCATCTTCATGGCGCTGGTAATCTGCTTGGTAGAGTTTACCGATTCGATGCGTGAACGTACTTCCTTTAAATTGGCCATGGTATTATCAAAATATCTGAGCTTAAAATTTTAAATGACAATAAAACAAATCACAAACATTTCTCACTATTTTTTCTCGTATTTGGCGGCAACTTCACGCGCCACTTTTTCGAGTGTTTTGGTGTCTTCGTCCAACAGCTTGCCGGCGCGTAAATTTTTAAGAACATTGCTGTATTGAACTTCGAGCAGATGCAGAAAATCGTTCTCAAAGTCGCGGACATAGTTCAGGGGCACTTTGCGCAAAAGCCCGTGTGTGCCGCAAAAGATGATGGCGATCTGCTTCTCTACCGGCATGGGCGAATATTGCGGTTGCTTGAGTATCTCTACGTTGCGGCGTCCTTTTTCGAGCACAGCCATGGTAGCGGCATCGAGGTCGGAGCCAAATTTGGCGAAAGCCTCCAGCTCGCGAAACTGCGCCTGGTCGAGCTTTAGCGTCCCGGCAACTTTTTTCATCGATTTTATCTGCGCATTACCACCTACCCGCGACACCGAGATGCCCACGTTGATGGCGGGACGGATGCCGGCGTTAAAGAGATTGGATTCGAGGAATATCTGTCCGTCGGTAATAGAGATTACGTTGGTGGGGATGTAGGCAGAAACGTCGCCGGCCTGTGTTTCGATGATGGGCAATGCTGTGAGCGAGCCGCCACCTTTCACCATGTGGCGAATGGTTTCGGGCAGGTCGTTCATCTGGCGTGCTATTTCGTCGTTGTTGATAATTTTGGCAGCACGTTCGAGCAGGCGCGAGTGCAGATAAAATACGTCGCCGGGATAAGCCTCGCGGCCTGGCGGACGGCGCAGCAGCAGCGATACTTCGCGGTAAGCTACGGCCTGTTTCGACAAGTCGTCGAAGATTACCAGGGCGGGTCGTCCGGTGTCGCGGAAAAATTCGCCGATGGCGGCGCCGGCAAAGGGAGCGTAAAACTGCATGGCGGCGGGGTCGCTGGCGGTGGCTGTGACGATGACGGTGTAGGGCAGCGCGCCTTTGTCTTCAAGGATTTTTACGATGTTGGCCACCGTAGATCCTTTTTGACCCGAAGCCACATAAATGCAGTACACCGGCTCGTCTTTGTCGTAAAATTCTTTTTGGTTGATGATGGCGTCGATGGCGATGGCTGTTTTTCCGGTCTGGCGGTCGCCGATGATCAGCTCGCGTTGGCCGCGGCCAATAGGGATCATCGCGTCCACCGCTTTTATTCCGGTTTGCAGCGGTTCGTTTACCGGCTGCCGGTAGATTACGCCGGGAGCTTTGCGCTCCAGAGGCAGCTCCCAGGTTTCGCCTTTTATCTCGCCTTTGCCGTCGATGGGTTGCCCCAGCGTGTCGATCACGCGCCCAAGCAGCCCCATGCCTACGTTGATGGAGGCGATGCGCCCGGTACGTTTTACCACGTCGCCTTCTTTCACATCACGCACCTCGCCCAGCAACACAATGCCTACGTTGTCCTGTTCCAGGTTGAGTACGATGCCTTTGAGGTTTCCTTTCTCAAATTCTACCAGCTCGCCCGATTCTACATTGCTCAAGCCATAAACGCGGGCAATGCCGTCGCCTATCTGAAGCACCGAACCGGTCTCTTCAAGCTCGCTCTGGGTCATGAAGCCGGCAAGTTCCTGACGTAATATTTCCGATACTTCGGCGGGTTTTATCTGTGACATATCTCGTATTGTTGTTAATTCATTTTTTTAATAAAAAACTAAAATCCTTTGACGTACAGGTTCTCTCCAAAGGTTTTGGAAAGCCTGTCGAGTTGGCGCCGGATGCTGGCATCGTATTTCTTATCGTCGAGGTTGATGATGAAACCACCGATCACGTCGGGGTCGATAAGCTCGATGAGTTCTATTGTATAGTCCAAATCCCGGTGGAGCACCTCCATCAGGTTTTTGCGTGTGTTTTCGTCAAGTGGCATCGCTGTGGTAAGCTTCACTGTGAGAATCCGGTGGTGTTTTTTGTAAATAGTAACAAAAGCATCTGTGATCTCCTGCAGGAACACCTCGCGTTCTTTGTGGGTGATGAGCTGCAGGAAGCGCATGGTAAGCTCGTCGAGGTGGCTACCGAAAACTCCCTTGAGAATTCGGTTTTTTTTACCATCAGGCACCACAGGGCTTTTCAACAGCCTGCGGAATTGCGGGTTTTCGGCAACAACTTTCTGTATCAGCCTTACATCATCATTGACGCGCTCCAGCCGGTTCATCTCCAGTGACAGATTGAAAAGTGCCTGCGCATATCGTTTTGAAATGATGGCTAAATCCATGGTGGCAAAGGGTTAGTTAAGGCTTGTTTTACGAATAAGCTCATCGGCATAAGCATTTTGCTTCTCCTTGCTGTCGAGTTCGCGTTGCAATACCTTCTCGGCAATCTCTATCGAAAGCATGGCAATTTGATTTCTCAGATCTACCAGGGCGGCTTTCTTATCGTTTTCGATGGTCTCGTGGGCGCTCTCGATGATACGGTTGGCTTCGGCGGTGGCGCTTTCGCGTGCCTCTTCGATGATTTTATCTTTTATCACCCTTGCCTGCTGCAGCAAGGCATCACGCTCTTCTTTGGCTTCGGCCAGCAGTTGCACGTTGCTAAACTTCATATCCAGCATTTCCTGGCGCGCCTTGTCGGCCTGATGCAGCGCTTCATCGATGGAGTCTTCGCGTTCAGTCAACGACTTCATGATAGGTTTCCAGGCAAAGCGTCCCAAGATCAACAGCAAGGTGCCAAAGGCCAGCGTCATCCAGAAGATTAGTCCTATTCCGGGGCTAACTAATTCCATAACTTATCAGTCATTATTATGATTTGGAATAATAAAATTCGTAAAATAAAAACCCTGCCTCCCGGCCATACACCGGGTTGCAGGATTGTTTTGCTAAAGGATGACAATGAGCAGACACACCACACCAGCAAAGAAGGCAACGCCTTCGATGAGTGCCGCAGCCACGATCATGTTCGAGCGAATGTCGCCGGCAGCTTCCGGCTGACGGGCAATGGCTTCGACAGCAGCGACACCTATCCGGCCGATACCGAATCCGGCACCAATAGCTGCCAGTGCGGCACCGAGAGCGGCACCAATTTTTGCGTAAGGTGCAAGATCAGTTGCTACCTGTAATAAAATGGTTAATAATTCCATACTGTTTGAGATATTAAAATGTGATAACTTAAAATACTTTTATCCGATCATTTATTAATAAAAAAATTGAAATTCCGAAACTTAATGTCCCTCCTCGGTGGCCATGCCGAAATAGAGTGCCGAGAGCAGCGTAAACACATACGCCTGAATAAAAGCTACCAGCAGCTCGAGTACATACATAAATATTGCAAAGACTACCGATACCACCGAGATGCTATAGCCTGCCCCAAGGCTCATTTCACCAAAAATAAATATCAGACTGAAAAAGCCCATCACGATGATGTGGCCGGCGGTCATATTGGCAAAAAGTCGCACCGTCAGTACAAAAGGCTTGGTGAACATACCGAAAAGCTCTACGATGGGCATGAGCGGCAGGGGCATTTTGAGCCACCACGGTACGCCGGGCGTATTAAAAATGTGCATCCAGTAACTGCGTCCTGCGCTCAGGTTGGTGATGAAAAAGGTAAACAAAGCAAGGACCCCGGTCACAGCAATGTTTCCTGTTACGTTGGCGCCACCCGGAAAGATGGGAACCAAGCCCAGGAGGTTGTTCAAAAAAATAAAAAAGAACAAGGTCAGCAGAAAAGGCATGTAGCGTTCATATTTTTTTTCGCCAATAGATCCTTTGGCGATGTCGTCGCGGATAAAAAGGATAAGCGGCTCCAGCAGCGACTGTATTCCCTTGGGTGCTTTGCCGCTTCTACGGCGGTAGGTGCGGGCTATCGAAACAAAAAGCCAGGTTAATAATATCACGCTGATAAAGATGGAACACACATTTTTGGTGATGGAAAAATCGAGCGGCAGCTCCTCGTTTTCCACCATGGTGATGCGCTGATCGTCCTGAGGGTGCACAGTGAGCATCTCTACAATTTTGCCTTTATTATCACCTTCATTTGCAATAGCGAAACCTTTGTATTGTGCATGTCCGTGGTTAAAACGGCTCGACATAAAAACATGCAGCGCACCCTTGTGCCACAGTATGACGGGCAACGGCAGCGTAAGGTGAAAATCGCCCACACTCAGGATGTGCCACTCGTGGGCGTCGACGATGTGGTCGATGATGAATTCGCCGGCATTGAAAGCCGCCTTGGGAACAGTGTCCTGCACGTTTTTGTGGTGCACATCGGTCTGCGGATGCCCGGTTTGTCCGCCCAGCGACATCGCCTGAAAAACGGCAAACAGCAACAAACCGCCAAAGATCAACAGATTGCGCCACAGGCCTGATTTTATATGGAAATGTTTATTCATTATTTTCACAACTCAATTTTTATTCAACCAGCACCAACACATGGTTTTCCTTCACTTCCACCACACCGCTGGTGATGTCGTAGTAAGCAACGACATCGGAATTATCTATTATCTTAACTTTTCCGGCTTTGAGCGATGCGATGAGCGGTGCGTGGTTTTGCAATATTGCAAACAAACCATCGAGTCCCGGCAACTGTACCAGCTTGCCCTCTCCGGCGAATATTGTTTTATCAGGTGTTATGATTTCAATTTTCATCTTTAAAAAAAATACTTATTCCTGGTCTTCAGCCATGAGTTTGTTGCCTTTGGCAATAACCTCCTCGATGGTTCCCACCATGTTGAAGGCAGCTTCCGGATATTGATCTGTTTCACCATCCATGATCATATTAAAACCTTTGATGGTGTCTTCGATAGAAACTATGACGCCGGGGATTCCTGTAAACTGTTCGGCCACGTGGAAAGGCTGTGAGAGGAAACGCTGTACCCTGCGGGCACGATGCACCACCAGCTTGTCCTCTTCCGAAAGTTCGTCCATCCCGAGAATGGCGATAATATCCTGCAGGTCTTTGTAGCGTTGCAAAATATTTTTCACGCGCTGGGTAGTATTGTAGTGCTTTTCGCCAACCACTTCGGCGGTAAGGATGCGCGAAGTGCTGTCGAGCGGATCGACGGCGGGATAGATGCCAAGCTCCGAAATTTTCCGGTTGAGCACAGTGGTAGCATCCAGATGCGCAAATACTGTGGCCGGTGCCGGATCGGTGAGGTCGTCGGCAGGGACGTAAATGGCCTGCACCGAAGTGATGGAACCGCGCTTGGTAGAGGTGATGCGCTCCTGCAAAAACCCCATCTCGGTAGCCAGGGTGGGCTGGTAGCCTACTGCCGAAGGCATACGTCCGAGCAATGCCGACACCTCGCTGCCTGCCTGGGTAAAGCGGAAAATATTATCGATAAAGAACAGAATGTCGCGTCCGCCGGTTTTCTGGTTGCCGTCGCGGAAGTATTCGGCCAGGGTAAGCCCCGACAAAGCAACACGCAACCGTGCTCCGGGAGGTTCGTTCATTTGTCCGCACACCAGGGTGGCCTGCGACTGGGCAAGCTCTTCGTAGTCAACCTTCGACAAGTCCCATCCATCTTTTTCCATGTCTTCTTTAAAGGCGTCGCCATATCTTATCACGTTGGATTCGATCATCTCGCGCAGCAGGTCGTTGCCTTCACGGGTGCGCTCGCCCACTCCTCCGAAAACCGACAGGCCTGCATACGACTTTGCAATGTTGTTGATCAGCTCCATGATGATCACCGTTTTGCCAACACCGGCGCCACCAAAAAGCCCGATCTTGCCGCCCTTGGAGTAGGGTTCGATGAGGTCGATAACTTTGATGCCGGTATAAAGCACCTCTTTTTGGGTGGTGAGGTTTTCAAATAAGGGAGGGTCGCGATGTATCGAATAAAGGCCTTCTTCTTTTATCGGCCGCAGCCCGTCGATGGGTTTGCCGATTACATTAAAAAGTCGGCCTTTGATGTCTTCGCCCACAGGCATCGAGATAGGAATACCTGTATTGGTAACTTTCATCCCACGACGCAAGCCGTCGGTAGAATCCATGGCGATGCTGCGAATGGTGCTTTCGCCAATATCTTGCTGCGTTTCGAGAACCACCACCTGGCCATCGGGCCGAACGACTTCCAGCGCATCGAAAATATTGGGCAGCGTCTGCCCCTGGTCGAATGTAACGTCGATGACAGGTCCGATAACCTGCGATATCATGCCTTCGCTTTTATTACTCATTGATAACAACTTAAAGAAATGTGGCTAAAAATTGTGGGCAAAGATAAACCTATCTTTTTCCTATTGAGGTATGTTAACAATTATTTAAAAAGCTACCGCCATTAAAAAAACTAATTTTGTTGGCTTGGTAAAATAATAGTTTAGAACAATGATCTCTTCCACCGACACTATTTCCGACGCGATGGCTTCTTCCAAAATCCCCGACACTCTATCTTTTGATGAGATGCTGAAAACAGCTTTTGAGCATTCTGATGTTGGCATACAAATCATTGATGCACTGGGCGAAATTAAATATGCCAACTCTGCCGCACTCGATATTTATGGAAACACCGCCGAACAAGCCGTGAAAATTTCACAGCAACCGCAACAGCATTACGAGCTTTATGATTTGAATAACAATAAACTCTCCGAAGGAAAATGGCCATACCAAAGGGTAATTAATGGTGAAAATTTTGAATCACAAAAGCTGAAGGTGGTACACATCGCTTCAAAAAAGAGCGTCTATGTCGACTTCCGCGGATTGTCTAAAACCGACAGCCACAACCAGTTAAAGTATGGCATCATCTATACCCGCGACATTACCAAAGAGATAAAAACCCTCAAAGCTTTGGAGCAGGAAACCGATATTCGTAAACACTATGATGCAGATATCCGCGATTACCAGCGACAAATAAAAAACGACCATGAGCTGCTGCTGAATATCATCGACCGCATTCCGGTAATGATCGTGATCTACGATGAGAAAATAGAAAAAGTGGCTCTGAACAAAGCCGCAAGAGAGAACATTGGCTATACCGAGGAGGATTTAAAATTTAAGAATATCATGGAGTTGGCCTATCCTGATGTTGCGTATCGCAAAGAGGTGTCGGATTTTATGGATTCATTGCAGCCCGGGTTTCGCGACTTCATCGTGCACACCAAAGATGGCCGCGACATCGAAGTGAGCTGGGCCAACATAAAAATTTCGGATGGTCGCCAGGTAGGTGTGGGCATCGACATTACCGATCGGAAGCGAATGGAGCAGGCGCTGATAGAAGCTAAAGAAAACAGTGAAAAAGAGAATCAGGTGCAATATGCCTTCATACAAAACATCTCCCACGAAGTGCGCACGCCCATGAATTCTATTCTTGGTTTTACGGAGCTGCTGGGAAAAACCCTCACAGGAACCAGAGAGAAAGAGTATCTGCACGCCATAAGCCTCAATGGCACACAGCTGCTGAGGCTTATCAACGATATTGTAGATTTTTCGCAACTCGACAAAAACGAGATGTCGTTGGTGATGACTCATGTGCCGCTGAAATCAGTCTTTCGGCAGGCACAAAACCAAATGGAAGGACTTCGGAAAAAGTACAAACGCGACGACCTGGAGATCATCTTCCGTACGCCCGATCACGTTTCCCGCCATCTGACGCTTTATACCGATAACCACCGGTTGCAGCAGGTTTTTAGTAACCTTACGGGCAACGCGTTAAAGTACACTTTGCAGGGTAGCGCGGAATTTGGATACAGGCTGGAAGAAGAAAGCCGGGAGGTGGTTTTTTATATCAAAGATACCGGTATAGGCATCAGCGAACACCTTCACCACCGGGTATTCGAGCGCTTCAACAGATTGCACGAAGATACAAAAGTGGAGTTCAGAGGCACTGGCCTGGGGCTTGCCATTAGCAGGCATCTGGTGGATTTGCTGGGAGGTAAAATCTGGTTTGAATCTGTTCCCGGCAAAGGATCAACTTTTTATTTTACGCATCCTTACCTGGAGATGACCAAAGAAAGCAATCCCGACATCAAAATACCCACGCTTGACCAGGTGCGCGTGCCGCAACTTAGCGACAAAACAATCCTGATTGCCGAAGACGACCCTTTTAGTTTTTTGGTGTTAAAAGGCATGCTTGCCGAAACAAAAGCCCGCATACTACATGCTCCTGATGGCGCAAAAGCCGTAGAGCTTTTCAACGAAAACACTGTCGACCTGGTTTTGCTCGACATACGCCTGCCCGAAATGAACGGATTTGAAGTAATCGAAAAAATCCGTGAAGTCGATACAGAAGTTCCCGTAATAGCACAAACTGCCAACGCACTTAACGTACACCGCGAGAAAAGCAAGCTGGCCGGCTTCAACGGCCACCTCTCCAAACCACACAATATGAATACGCTCTTTGCCACGCTAAACAAATTTTTTCAGTAGAAAACCCGAAACCGCAATTATGAAAAAGCCGGAGAATGAAAAAATTTGGGAAGACAGCTTCTATATCAACTGGCACGAGACCGATTTGAGTGGCTCGGCATCGCCTGAAAGTATTTGCAACTTCCTGGGGGAGTCGGCCGGACGCCATGCCGACGCGCTGGGTTTTGGCTACGACGATGCACTGCGGCTCAAGCAGTTTTGGGTGGTGTTGCGCTGGTATGTGCGCATGTATCGCTACCCGCTATGGAAACAAACTCTGGTGCTGCAAACCTGGCCGCGACAGCCCGAACGCTTTTATGCTTACCGCGACTACACGCTCAAAAGTACCGATGACGAATTGCTGGGCGCCGCCACCTCTACCTGGATGGTGTTGGATTCGATAACGCGGCGTCCTCAGAGTCTGGAGTTGGTAGAACAACTGCACCATCGTACACTCGACAGGCACGCTCTGGGCGAAAATGCCGCCAGGGTGGAGATACCCGGGTATTTCGACAAATCGGAGCTACAGCGTGTAAAGTTCAGCGACCTCGACCAGAACGGCCACGTTACCAACGCCCGCTACATGCAGTGGGCGCTCGATATGTACACCGAAGATTTTCACCATCACCATCTCCTCGAAGTTTGGCAAATAAATTTCCTGTACGAATGCACCTACGGCGACTGCATGCAGATGTGCCTCTTTAAACCAGAGCCTATGCGGCATATCGTGTCTGCCAAACACCAGGAGTCCGGCAAACATATTTTCGCTGTGGAATTGTTTTGGAAAGAGAAATAGTAGTGGGAAATCCTCAGTTGGCAGCCGGAAATCTTCAGCCCCCAGCAGGTGGTAGTTTTGCTTGAGGTGCAGCCTCGAAAGGATGGGACTGGCGCACCGATAATATTTGTAGTAATAGGCCGGAACAAGAGCTTAAGGTGTAGAGCACCGAAATATTTTTTCATCAGAAAAACACCAGACAAGTACAAAGGAGAGTTCGCACTCCAAAGTAGTCAGACCTCAATCATTTCTACCTTCTCTCTTTTCCCTGCAGCTTGCAGTCTTCTTTTTCTCATCACTCACTACTCATCGCTCACCTCTCCGCCTTTCCTGCTTCCGCGGTACATCTGGTATTGCACGAAGCGGCATTCGAGCGGCCCGTTGTAAAGCGTGATTTTGCGTGAGGTGCGCAGCCCGACAGATTTCAATGCACCAAAATCGCTGGTGATGAGCCAGGCAGTGTATCCGGCAAATTTCTTTTTGAGCACATCGCCGATCATGCGGTAGAAGTCGTTCAGGTCGGTTTTTTGGATGCGCTCGCCATATGGCGGGTTGGTGATGATGGTGCCAGGTTGATCAGAAGGTGGTGAACTGTTTTCGAAGGCAACCTGCTTGAGGATAATGATTTTGTCGAAGCCGGTATTTTGCAGTACTTCGTCCGCCTGATTTAGCACGCGCTGGTTGACGTCGGCACCATAGAGGCGGCATTGTGCGGGTATGATGCGGGCATTTTCGGTTTCAACAATTTGTTTCCAAAGTTCGGGCTGAAAATCGAGCCACGACATAAAACCAAATTTCTTACGAAAATATCCGGAAGGCATTTTTTGCGCAATCATCGCTGCCTCGCAAAGGATAGTTCCGGTGCCGCACATCGGGTCGAGCAGGTCGGTGGCAGCGTCCCAGCCTGAGAGCAGCACCATGCCGGCCGCCAGCACCTCGCTGATGGGTGCCAGACCTTGCCCACGGCGGTAGCCGCGCTTGTGCAGCGAGTCGCCGGAGCTGTCGAGCAGCACCATTCCCTGGCTACCACTAATATGAATATGGATGCGCATGTCGGGGTCGTTGATGTCAACATTGGGGCGACTGCCCACCACTTCGCGAAACTTATCTACCACAGCATCTTTCGCCTCGAGCGCCACGTATTGCGCATGGGTCATTTGGCTGCGGCTCACGTTGGCGTTTATCGCAAAAGTGCCCTCCAGAGGAAAAATATCAGGCCAGTTAAGTTTGTTGATCTCACGGTAAAGCTCATTTTCATCATTTACCTGGAATTCGGCAACAAGCTGCAGCACACGCAGCGCCATGCGGCATGTGTAGTTGATGCGATACATTGTGGCGATGTCGGCCTGGCAGCGCACCGCCCGCACCAATACCAGCACGTCGCGGCCACCGGCAGCAGCCACCTCCGAAGCCAGAAGTTGTTCCAGGCCGGCATGCGTTTTTATTATCAGAGAAAAATCGTTATTATCAATCAAAATTGGAAGGGAATTATTGGTTTAGATTTTTTGTGACTTTCTTTTGTGAATGCATCATCGCATTCTATTTATTTGGGCTAAAGCCCATTGAAAATTTTTGGCGTTTTACCCCCCGGCCTAAAGACCGGGGTTAGTGATTTGCATTTTGGTCTTTGGTAATTTCTACTTGTTGGTCTTTATTTTTAAAACCAAAAAACTTCTTGATGGTGTCGATACGTTTTTGCAGCGCGCTACTTTCGGGGCGCTCCAACAGAAAAGCAATGGGTTTGGTCGACTCGAAGTTTTCAAAGATGATTTTAAGGCTTGCAATAATTGGTATGGCCAGCAACATGCCCGCCACGCCCCATACCATGCTGCCTGCAATAAGTGCGAGAATGGTGATAAACGGATTGAGCCGCACGTAGCCGCCGGTGATGTTGGGCGTGAGGATGTTGTTTTCGGTAAACTGTATCAGTGCAAAAAACGCCAGCACCCACAGCGCCAGGTTGGGCGAGTCGCCGGTGAGCAGTGCAAACATAAACGGGAAGAAGGCGCCAATCCAGGTGCCGAAATAGGGGATAAAATTGAAAAATGCCGAAACGACACCAAACAGTATCGCGTATTTCAAACCAATGATCCACAGGCCAAGTGAATTTATTACCGAAAGGATGACAACTACTATGAAGGCACCTCCCAGATAACGCTGCGAAACAAAGGAAATCTCCGTAAGCATTTTGTTGGCGCGTTTTTTTTCATGTGCTGGCACGATGCGACGTACAAACTCATTGAAACGCTCGCGGTAGTAAAGCAGAAAAAAAACATACACCGGCATGATGAACATTTTGAACAGTGTGCCGGTGGTAGCGCTGAGCACATTGTTGAGCACCTCGCTACTGGTGGTAAACAAATTGTCGATTTGGTCAGTGACCAGTTGTTTTTGCCTGGCGGTTTTTACACCAAAATTCTCTTCGATAAAATAGGAGACCTCGTTGATGTTGGCAAGCGCTTTTTGTTTTAAGGTCGGGAAATCGCTAACGAGCTTGGAAATTTCGTTACCAAAAAATATTGTTAATCCCGTAAAAGCGGCAATCATAAGGATGATGGTGATAAATATGGAAAGGCCTTTGGGCACACCCAGTTTACAAACCCACTGGCAAACCGGAAAAATCAGGGAGCTGATCAACAGCCCGAAAACCAGCGTCACCAGAAAGCTTTTGGCGATGATGACAACAAAAGTAAAAGCGATGAGAAATATCAAAAAGTACGTGATGCGGATGATAAAGGTTGGTCGGCCTGACATGTGTTTTATTTTTTAATGTTGATAAAAATGAAAAGATTTTAAAAGGAACGGCTCCAAATTTATAACTATAACAAGCAATGGCTAACTTTGCCAACAAATTTTAACGAAATGACACTAAGGCAAGCACAGCAAACCGTAGATGCATGGATCACCACCACGGGCGTTCGCTATTTCAGCGAACTCACCAACATGGCCATCCTCACCGAAGAGGTGGGCGAGGTGGCGCGCATCATGGCGCGCCGCTATGGCGACCAATCCGAAAAACCTACTGACCCGCAGCACGACCTGGCCGATGAATTGGCCGATGTGCTTTGGGTGGTGCTTTGTCTGGCCAATCAAACCGGCATCGACCTCACCGAAGCTTTCGCGAAAAACCTGCAGAAGAAAAACCTGCGCGACGCGGAGCGACACCGGGATAATCCAAAGCTGAAGGGGCAGGAATGAGCGGTGAGAAATGAGTAGGAAGAAAGTAGTAGGAAGAAATAAGCGGTGAGCGATGAGTAATGAGTAGGTAGAAAGTATTAGGAAGAAATAAGCGGTGAGCGATGAGTAATGAGTAGGATAGGAAGAAAGTAACGGGTAGTAATTAGTGTCTGTCCTTAGAGTAAGGGTTTATTGAGGAAATCCGTAGCCCACGCATTTATGCCTGGGATTGAAATTAAGGGTTGTCAACACCCCGCCTCTTGCTGGGATTGCCTAAGGCAATCCCAGCAAGAGGCGGGGAGACAAAAATGACAAATCAATTATTCTTTATGAACAGCCACTATTTCTCATTTCCCCCTTCAGCGCGTCAGGAAGTTTTGTTTTTTTGCATAATAGAACTATATCTTTTTTAAAAAAATAAAAACTATGGGACGGAAAATATTGCTTTTAGCCTTTGGTCTGTTGGTGATGGTATTTGGCTACAGCCAATCCTACACCATCAGCGGGCGGGTGCTCGACAGCCAGAGTGGTCAGACGCTGGCGTTTGTAAATATTGTGGCCAACAACAGCCGCGCAGGCACCTCCACCGACATCGACGGGCGTTTCACGATTACTGCTAACGAAGAGATCGAATTTTTGCGCCTTTCGTATGTGGGCTATGCGCAGGCAACTTTTTATCCGCAAGGCAAAGCGCAGGTGGAAATCCTAATGGAACCGCTGCCTGTAACGC
>JAAYIU010000472.1 GCA_012523265.1 Bacteroidales bacterium
AAATCTGGCCGGTTTGTTTTCATCAACTCGAAATTTGGCATTTAAACGGGCCAGCCTAAAAATATTTTTAAATACACGACTCTCAACAAGATTGAATTTTGGGAGTTATTAGACCGGACTCATTATTACAATTTCACTTTTTAAAATACCTGATCCAGGCTTCAAAATTAGCAATATCACTGAAAGCATTTAAAACCAATACTGTCCGACTAAAAACTATAGATTCTTCGCTGCGCTACAAATGACAACTTTTTGTAAGACCCTGAAAGCATATGTATTAAACAGACCTCTCAATCGCTTCGCTCTTTCGAGGTGACAGTGGTGCTGTGGCTGTGGGGGAGAGGAAAAAAATCGCTTCGCGATTTTTTTCCTCTCCCCTCCCAATCGTAGCCCTGTCATTTCGATCCGCCAACTGGCGGAGAGAAATCTATTCCACTTTGTCATTACCTCATTATGCCCAAAAACTTTGGGTGAATATGAGGCTGCCGGCTTCCAGCGCGATTTGCCTTTCGGCTTGAAACACTTACTTTTGCAAACTTAAAAAACAACGAATTTGAATACAGCAGAAATTCTTGAAAATTATGCAACCAATGCACAGGTTCGGCAACTTGCCGAACTGCTTCAGCAGGAGCAGCCCCAGCGCATATATCTTTCGGGCAGCAAGGGTTCGCAGCGTGCTTTTGTGGCTGCCAGCGTAATGCAAATCCTCAGAGGCACGCAGGTGTTTGTCCTTCCCGACAAGGAATCGGCGGCTTATTTTCATAATGACCTGGAGAGTCTCTTTGGCGAGCGCAACAAAGATTACAACAAACGTAAAGTCTTGTTTTTCCCGACATCCTACAAAAGACCTTATGAAATAGAAAAAACGGATGCTTCCAATATTTTGCTGCGCAGCGAGGTGCTCAACAAACTGCACGGGCGGAAGCACAACTTTGCCGTAGTAACTTACCCCGAAGCGCTGGCCGAGAAAGTGGTGACCAAACTGGTGGTAGCCAAAAATACACTGAACATCAAAAAAGGCGACCGGCTCACCCTCGAATTTACTCAGGAAGCGCTGGCGGAGCTGAAATTCGACCTTGTGGATTTTGTGGTAGAACCCGGCCAATATGCGGTGCGCGGCGGCATCATCGACATCTTTTCCTTTTCGAGCGACTATCCGTACCGCATCGAGTTTTTTGGCGACGAGATCGAAACCATCCGCACTTTCGAGCCGGGCAACCAGCTCTCGCTGACGCTGCACAACAGCGTGTCGGTGATGCCCGATCTGCAGAAACGCGACCAAAGCGAAGAGAAAGTTCCTTTTACTTCCTTCGTGGCCGATGGCACCACCTTCTGGTTTGACGATATGCAGTTTGCCTTCGAAAGGATGAATCTGGAGATGGACAAGGCGCTGGAAGTTTTTGATCCATCAGCTTTAAAAATCAAAACCGACCCGCAGCAACTGTTTATTAATGGCGACACTTTCGTGGCGCAGGTACTGCAGTTTTCGATTGTGGAATTTGGCACCGCCACCATGCTCGACACTACCGCCAGCTTTCATTTCGATGTGTTGCCGCAGCCATCGTTTAATAAGAATTTCGATCTTTTTATTAAACAGCTCCACCAAAATACGCTGAATGGCCTCGATAATGTAATTTTTGCTACCAGTCTCAAGCAGGTGGAGCGGCTGCATGCCATCCTGGGCGACGCCATCAAAAAAGAAAACACGCCCAACCACCTCGAATACGAAGCCATAGCCCTGCCCGTGCACGAAGGCTTTTTGGACAACACGCTGAAGCTGGCGTTTTTTACCGATCATCAGATTTTCGACCGGTACCACCGTTTTTATCTTCGCGAAAGCAACAAAGGACGGCAGGCGCTTACGCTAAAAGAAATTTACGACCTGCAGCCCGGCGATTACGTTACGCATATCGACCATGGCGTGGGTCGCTTCGATGGACTTGAAACTGTGGACAACAACGGCAAAGAACAGGAAGCCATCCGTTTGGTGGATCAAAATGGCGACCTGCTTTATGAGAGCATCCACTCGCTGCATCGCATTTCTAAGTTTGTAGGAAAAGAAGGGATGCCGCCATCGCTCAATCGGCTTGGCTCCAACAACTGGAACCGCCTGAAGGAACGCACCCGCAAAAAGGTGAAGGACATTGCCCGAGAGCTGATCAAGCTTTACGCTGAACGGAAGCGTGCCAAAGGTTTTGCCTTTGCCCCCGATTCTTATCTTCAGCACGAGCTGGAAGCATCGTTTATTTACGAAGATACTCCCGATCAATACAAAGCCACCCAGGACGCCAAAAGCGACATGGAGAAAGAATATCCCATGGACAGGCTGGTGTGTGGCGACGTAGGTTTTGGAAAAACTGAGATAGCCATGCGCGCCGCTTTCAAAGCCGTTACCGACAGCAAGCAGGTGGCCGTGCTGGTGCCTACCACCATTCTGGCTTTGCAGCATTTTAAAACTTTCAGAAAACGTCTCAAAGATTTCCCTGTCAACGTCGAATATATCAACCGCTTCAAATCCACCAAAGAGCAGTCGCGAATTATCAAAGAGCTGGAAGAAGGAAAAATTGATATCCTCATCGGCACCCACAAGCTGGTGTCGAAGAATATCAAATTCCGCGACCTGGGGCTGCTGGTCATCGACGAGGAACAGAAATTTGGTGTGGGTGTAAAAGAAAAGCTCAAGCAGATGAAGGTGGATGTTGACACGCTTACCCTCACCGCCACGCCCATTCCGCGCACGCTGCAGTTTTCGCTCATGGGTGCCCGCGATCTGTCGGTGATCAACACGCCGCCACCCAATCGCATCCCTATCCATACCGAGGTGCGCGGCTTTGGCGAGGAGGTTATCAGCCAGGCGATAAACTACGAAGTGTCGCGCAACGGACAGGTTTATTTTGTGCACAACCGTGTACAGAATATCACTGATGTGGCCGACATGCTCCGCAAGTTTTGTCCCGGCGTAAAAATCGGCATCGGGCACGGACAGATGGACGGGAAACAGCTTGAGCAGGTGATGCTCGATTTTATCGAAGGCGACTACGATGTGCTGGTGGCTACCACCATCATCGAAAACGGACTTGACATTCCCAACGCCAACACCATCATCATCAACGATGCCCAGAACTTCGGCCTGAGCGATCTGCACCAGTTGCGCGGACGCGTGGGACGCGCCAACAAACAAGCCTTCTGCTACCTGCTCTCTCCGCCGCTGGCTTCGCTCACCACCGAAGCCCGCAAACGCCTCAAGGCCATCGAGGAGTTTTCAAATCTGGGCAGCGGCTTCAACATCGCCATGCGCGACCTCGACATCCGGGGCGCCGGAAACCTATTGGGCGCCGAGCAGAGCGGATTTATCTCCGACATCGGCTACGAAATGTACCACAAAATTCTGGACGAAGCCATGCTGGAGCTGCGCGAGGAGGAGTTTCAAGATGTTTTTACCGACCAGCCTGCACGCGACTTCGTGACCGACTGCCAGATAGAAACCGACCTGCAGATTCTCATCCCCAAAGATTATGTAGCCGTAACCACCGAGCGATTGAGCCTTTACAAAGAGCTGGATAATGTGGCCGACGAGGCGGCGTTGCAGCGGTTTGCCCAACGCCTCACCGACCGCTTCGGAGCCATTCCTGCCGAAGTCAGCGCCCTCTTCGACACCATCCGTCTGCGCTGGATAGCACGCAAAATAGGTTTTGAAAAAGTAGTTTTGAAAAATGAAAAAATGATTGGATATTTTGTGGGCACCGAGGAGTCGGGATATTATCAATCGGAGGCTTTTGGATACATCCTGAATTATATGAAGAACAACCCGGTGGCCTTCCGCATGCACCAAACCGAAAGCAAGCTGCGGCTGATTTTCGACAAAGTGCCCGACGTAGCCACTGCACTCAAAAAACTACAGCCACTTTACAGGCAAAGTCAGGAAATTCAATCTTAAGTTTTGGGACGATCGTCGTCTTTCTCGTCGTCTTTTACACCATCTTTAAATTCTTTGATTCCCTTGCCGATGCCACGCATCAGCTCGGGGATTTTGCGCCCGCCAAACAGCAGCAGTATCACTACCAAAATAATGACGATCTCGAAAGCTCCGGGCGCCCAGGCGGCGATGATATGGTAATTCATACAGCGAATTTTTTATGTGTGGATGGCAAAGATAGAAAATTATGGATGGTGGCTTCGACTGTTTTCGGCTGGCTCAACAACCATCCCAGGCTTTAAAGTCTGGGCTACGAAGGCCTGGACTACATTTTATCCGACAGTTTTTGGTGTGCCACGCGAAAAAAGACCTCAACCCCCAGCCCCTTCTCCTGCAGGAGAAGGGGAGCGCCGGCGCACAGGCTGCTGCTGTGGATAGCTTCCGGCGAAGGAAGGAACCGTTGAACTCTCTAACTTTGATTTTGGAAATCTCACCTCGTTGATCCTATGCATTATCACCGATGGCTGAGCTTGTCAAAGCCACGGCTTTCTTCAAAGCATTGCGATCAATCTTATGGTTAGGCGTTTCGGGGATTTTATTAATAAAAATAATTTCTTTGGGAATGGCATAACGCTCCAATGCTGCTGAAATATCGGCTTGCAGTTGACGAATCTTTTCTGTGACCCACGGTTTATCTTCGATCACCAACACTACTTTTTCGATAAGCCGATCGTCGGTAACGGATGAAATGGCATAGCGGCAGGGAATAAAAGCTCCCAGTTTTGCTTCGATGGTTTCGGGATAAAGATTGATGCCACCGGAAATAATCATCTGGTCGTAGCGGCCCAGAATGCGCAAAGTGCCGGGAGTAAGCAATTCGGCTACATCGTTGGTGTGCACAGGCGCCGGCGCAATATCGGGAGCTTCAACGATCAGTCTTTGGCGGCTGTCGGTGGAAATATGCACGCCTGGCAGCAGATGAAATGCCTCATCCGGTTGCCGGCCGTTGAGCTGTTGCAGGGCGATATGCGAAACGGTTTCGGTCATGCCATAGGTATGAAAGGTGCGGTTGGTCAGGGTTTTAATTTTCGTCCGCAACGCAAAGCCAATGTCGCTGCCGCCAATGATAAGATTTCTAATATTGTTAAGACTTTTTTCGCCCGACTTTGTCTTTAATAATTCGTACACCTGCAGCGGCACCATCGCGGCAAAATCGAAACGCGCATCCGCAAACTGCTTCAGCGGGGCATCCGCCGGCGCTGTGATGAAAAGGTTCAGCCCCAGCGTCATGGCTCTTACAAGCATCATCTTGCCGGCAATATAATCTGCCGAAAGGCAAAGCAATGCGCTATCTTCTTTTTTTAAATTTAAAAAAGTACCGGTTTTCAGCGCGCTGTTTACCATGTGCTGCTTGCTTAGCCGCAATTGCTTTGGCTGGCCGCTGCTGCCACTCGAAGGCACAATGATGTAGGAATTGCCGTCGAGCCATTGCATCAGAAAACTGAAGATGCTTCGACGCCACGGCGCATGACTTACAGCCGACGACTCGTCGGAGCAATAGCGTCGTAGCGCCGCGCCTTCGCGGTAAGTTCCTTCCAGCGTTATCCCGATGATATTTCTGTAATCGGTCATAGGATGGTTTTGAAATCCCATTTATTTTCCGGTTTATAAAAAAGCGCTCCTGAAGCAATCTCAAGCGGCGACGGGATATTGTTGGTAAAAAGCTGTCCGGTGCCGAGGCCTTGCGGGATGGTGACGTTTTTACGAAAAGTGTATTGCGCAATGGCGCTCAGCCCGACATTGCTTTCGAGCGCAGAGGTGATCCACCAGCCGATGTTGCGCTGGTTGGCCAGGCTGATCCATTCGTCGCAGCCGGCCATGCCGCCGTGCAGCGATGGCTTCAGAATGATATATTGCGGCTGCAAGGTGTCGAGCAGGTTTTCTTTTTTAGCGAAAGCGTTAATGCCTATCAGCTCTTCGTCGAGCGCTACCGGCACCGGCGAATTGCGGCAAAGCTCCGCCATTAGCGGCCATTGCCCCTGCCGCACCGGTTGCTCGATGCTATGCACATCAAGCCTTGCAAGCTGCTGCAACTTTCCCGTTGCATCAGCAACACCGAAAGCGCCGTTGGCATCCACGCGTATTTCGATGGCAGCGGCATCGTATTGCTTTCGCAATGCAGCAATCAGTTGCAACTCTTTATCAAAATCAATAGCGCCAATTTTTAATTTAATACAGCGAAAACCTTGTTCGATTTTTTGCGCAAGCTGCTCCTGCATGTATTTTGTATCGCCCATCCAAATGAGGCCAGTGATGGGGATGCCAGCCTTGCCGGCGGTAAATTCAGATGGGAACAACACCCGGTCGGCACCATTTTTTAAATCCAACAAAGCCGTTTCCAAACCAAATCGCACCGACGGGAAATCCTGCAACCCTTCACAAAGCCAAAATTTGTAATTGTTAATATCCCGACATACTTCATCAATTTTGGATTCCAGATCAGGACGATCATCGCAGCTAAGATTGGGCAAAGGAGCTATTTCGCCTATTCCGATGTAATCAGAATGATCATTTTTTATAAATATAAACCAGCCATCGCGCGTATTCATCACGCCGCGGGAAGTGCCCGCCGGGCGATGAAACCGGAGTTGATATTTTTTAAACCAGGCTTTCATAATGCTAACCAAATCCCCAAACCAAACAGCAACACATAGGCAAAGGTGGTAAGCGCCAGGTAGCGCAGGAACGGGTCGAGGCGGCGGTGTTCTTTGATGCGGAAAATGGCGATTAATTGAATGACGAAGAAAGGCAATGTGAGCAGATACAAAAACTGCCAGGGCGAAATGAAATTAAGCAAAGTGGTTGCTATCCCGGCTGCCATAGCGATGACAATGAGGAGCAGATGATAAATTTTGGCGTTGCGCTCTCCAAGCCTCACGGCAATGGTGCGTTTGTTAGACTGTCGGTCGTTGTCGATGTCGCGCAGGTTGTTGAGGTTGAGCACGCCGGTGCTGAGCAGTCCCACCGAAATCGCCATCAGGAAAGCGTCAGCTTTAAGTTGATGCGCATTGAGATAATAGGTGCCCAATACCCCGGTGAGTCCGAAAAAGAGAAACACAAACAGATCACCAAATCCGCTGTAGCCGTAGGCTGTGCGCCCGATGGTATATTTTATGGCTGCCGCAATGCTCGCCACCCCCAGCGCAAGAAAAAGCAATACGCGCCAATTATCAATTCCCAGGCTTGTAATGATGAGAACAATTCCTGAAGCCAGCGTTAGCAAAGCAACGGCTGCCACAGCACGTTTCATCTCGCCCACCCGGATGTTGCCACTTTGTACGGTGCGCCGTGGTCCGAGGCGATGTTCGTTGTCGGTACCTTTGAGCGAATCGCCCAGATCATTGGCCATGTTGGAGAGTATCTGCAACAGCAACGTGGTGACGAGTGCCCAGATGATAATTGTAATGTTGTATGCGCGATCGGCCACTGCCATAAAACTGCCGGCCAGCGTGCTGGAGGCAGCCAGCGGCAAAGTGCGCAGGCGCGATGCCGAAACCCACGATCGGATAGTAGCCATTACGGGAATTTGGGGTATTTGCCAAAGTCGGGAGCGCGCTTTTCGAGAAAGGCATGCTTGCCTTCCTGGGCTTCTTCGGTAAGATAATAAAGCAGGGTGGCGTTGCCGGCAAACTCCTGCAAGCCCGCCTGTCCGTCGAGGTCGGCATTGAGGCCGAGCTTTATCATGCGCAAAGCCATCGGGCTGCGTTGCATCATGGTTTTGGCCCACTCCACCACCTCATCTTCGAGCTGCTCCTGCGGCACCACTTTGTTTACTAAGCCCATTTCCAGCGCCTCGGCGGCGCTGTATTGGCGACACAAAAACCAAATCTCACGCGCTTTTTTCTGCCCTACGATGCTGGCCAGATATGACGAGCCAAAGCCGGCATCGAAGCTGCCCACCTTGGGGCCGGTTTGCCCGAAGATTGCATTGTCGGAAGCGATGGTCAAATCGCAGATTACGTGCAGCACGTGGCCGCCGCCAATGGCATAACCGTTCACCATTGCGATCACCGGTTTGGGCAGCGAGCGAATTTGCTTTTGTACGTCGAGCACGTTGAGGCGCGGCACACCGTCTTTGCCAATGTAGCCGCCGTGGCCTTTTACATTCTGGTCGCCGCCCGAGCAAAAGGCTTTGTCGCCGGCGCCGGTGAGCACCACCACCGCTATTTGCTGATCTTCGCGGCAAAGCCGCAGTGCGTCGCTCATCTCGGCCGTGGTAGTTGGCGTAAAAGCATTGTGGTAGCGCGGCCTGTTGATGGTAATGCGGCCGATGCCTTCCCAGAAATCAAACAAAATCTCCTCGTATTCTTTTATCGTTGTCCAGTTTCTATTCTCCATGTGTGAAGTTTTTTTATTAAAAATAATTGCAATTGCTTGCTCCATCTGAGACATCCCGTAGGGATGCGATTTGGGTAGAAGAACACGATAGAGAATATTTCGTCCCATACGGGACGAGATTTTGTGTGCTTTCAACTTTTCTACCCGTATTGTGTGCCTGACGACACAATTTTATTTTTTGAAATTTTGACAAAATGATCCAAATCCCACAAATATTTAACACCAAACCCTTCCCGTTTCCAAATATTTAAAATAGTCGTTGAGCACTTTCGCAGAGCGCGGGCCATTGGTTTGTATTTCGAGCAGCGCCGGGCCTTCAGCAGCCGGATCAAGAAATTCGGGCAGTATGACGCTAAGCATTTGCTCGTCGGCAGCTTCAAAACATTTAATACCAAACGACTTTGCAAGAGCTATCGTGCTTCGCTGGTGGCGGGCTTCAAAAACAGTTTCAAGGTGATCGGTATCCGAAGGGCCGGGAATGATCCTGAAAATGTTGCCGCCACCATTGTTAATTACAACGATCCGGAGATTTTTGTTCAGATAATTATTCCACAAGGCATTGCTATCATAAAAAAATGAAAGATCGCCCACAATGGCCACAGTCGGATTTTCGGAGAGGTACGCAGCGCCCGCGGCTGTGGATAGGCAGCCATCGATGCCGCTGGTGCCGCGATTGGCAAAATGACGAATCCCTTCCGGATGCCCGAAAAGCTGGCCGTAACGCACCGGACTGCTGTTGCCCAGATGCAAATCAGCCGGACGCGGTAGTTTATCAAAAATTAGTTCGTATGCTTTTAAATCAGAAAAGGGGCATTGCTGCAAATATTCTTTGTGCCGTCGGTTGGCGATGGTACATTGCTCTTTCCACTGCTGATGGTAATTGCTGCTACTCTCTTTTAAAAGTGGCGCCAGTTGATCAAAAAATGTAGCAACATCGCTGTGAATGCTGTGCGTCAGGCATTGGTAGGTATCGGGATGATCGGGGGCAGCATTAATATGCAAATGATGTTTTGGCTTATGCTTTCGCAAAAATGTTTTGATGCGCTTGCTCACCACCGCCTCGCCAAAAGTGATAAGCACCTCCGGCGCATAATCCTGCCGGCTTTCGCCGATTACGGATAAGAGTTTGTCGATGCACGCAACTCCGTTTTCATTCTTAAGATTTGAAATATTTTCCGTCAACAAGACGCATTGCGGCAACGCGACAATTTTGCGCAAAGCAGCATCCATTCTAATCCCGCCATTATTTTGTCCGGCCAGCAGCATTACCTTTTCGGTATTATTGATAAGATCGGCTATCTGCCGGAGATCGTCATCTGCAATCGAATATTTTAGCTTGGGCTGATGAATAATGCGAGGCTTTTCGGGTGGCGTTTCCGTAGTTCCGTAAAGTGGCTCAGCAAACGGCAGGTTGATGTGCACCGGCCCGGCAGCGGGGAAGCGGCATTTATTAATGGCTTCATTGATCAACCGATTGGCCATCCAGCAGTTGTCGGGAGTGTCGGGATGTTCGGGCAATTCATAGCTTCCGCTGATGAAATTTCGGAATGCCTCCCGTTGGCGGATGGTTTGACCATCGCCCTGGTCGATCCATTCGGTGGGTCGGTCGGCGGTGAGGATTAACAAAGGAATTTTTTGATAATACGCTTCCGCAATGGCCGGGGCATAGTTAAGCATGGCAGAGCCGGAAGTGCAGGCTATGGCAACGGTGCGTCTGCTTTGCGCTGCCATCCCCAAAGCAAAAAAGGCGGCGCTGCGCTCGTCAACAATGGTAATACAATCAAAATCGGGCAGGGAGGCAAAAGTGTTGATAAGCGGAGCATTGCGCGAGCCGGGCGAAAACACGATTTCTTTAACACCATTGGCCAGCATAATTTCAGCCAGCAGTTGAGCAGTATATTTATCAGATACTTTCATTTTGAGTATTATCAAAAGCCGAAGCCATAATTTGCATTTTCATTTCTGTTTCGTTCCATTCGCGTTCGGGGTCTGAGCCGGCGGTGATGCCTGCTCCGGCAAACAAAAGTTTCCCGTTTGGGAAAAGCCGCATACAGCGCAAATTGACATAAACATTCGTTTGTTCTTTAATATTGAGCATTCCCAGAAATCCAGTATAGTACTCCCGGTTGTGTTTTTCAGTTTTTAAAATAAAATCCATTGCAACCTCTGCCGGCATGCCACAAACCGCTGGGGTAGGATGCAAAGCCTGTAATAATTCAAAATTAATGGTGTCGCTATTAGCAATGCAGTTAGTAGCTTTAGGATGCAAAGTCTGCGGCAATTCAACTACCTTACCGGAGCTGAAAGAGATTTCCGTACAAATATGCTCTACACTTCCAGCCTGGCGGGTATAAGGCGCTGAGCAATCAGGATCGGTGATTCCGACGGCATGCAGCTTTTCGAGAATGTAGTCAGTTACAAATTTCTGTTCCAACTGCTCCTTTTCGGGCCAGGGCAAAGTGTGGGTCTGCGGATTGAAAGGGCGGGTTCCGGCCAGCGCCATGGTTTGGTAATTGCCGGCACGGCCGCGCAGCAGCAGCTCAGGACTGGCTCCCATCCACCAACCGCTGGCAGGGGTGTAAAAAAGATAAACAAAAGCCGTTGGGTATTTTTGTTTTAAAAATAATAACAAACTGGCTGGCTGAAGCGAAGCATCTGAACTGGTAATAAATTTTTGTCGCGACAGCACCACCTTATCCATTGCGCCTGCTTTTATCAACTTTATCGCGTTGCTACACTGAGCGATGAATTCATCTTTTGGAGTATCCACGGAATTTTCAGCAAAAGCTTTATCTGAAAAAACATAGCCTCCGTTATAATTCCCGGTGTAGTAGGTAATTTCATCTCTACCCAGCAACAGCCCATCAACTGAAAACAGCAAGGCCGGATTTCGTTCTGAAACAACAAACGGTGCCTCGACAAAACCTGACCGGCTCCCCAATTGACGCATATTGCTAATCTTCTCCACCTCACCATGCTGCTGCACTACGGCCATAGGAATTTCGCTGCCGGGCAAAAACCAGACAGCAAAGCCGGAAGATTTATTTCGTGCTTTGGCGATAAATTTCTGGAGGTATGTGCTGTCGGTCATCGCGGGACGATAAAGTTGGTAAGGCGCACGGTGGAAAGCAGGCGTTGGTTTTGGTCGGTGATGTCGATGTTCCAGAGGTGGGTGCGTTTTCCGTGATGGATGATTTCGGCGCGGGCATACACCCACCCTCCCGTTGCCGACCCCACATGGTTGGCGGTGATGCTGCTTCCGCGTGCATCGAATTGCGTATTGTCGATCAGCAGTAGTGAACCAAGCCCGCCAATGGTTTCGGCAAAGGCAATATTGGCGCCGCCGTGCAAAATATGGCCAGGACGCCAGGTGCGCTCATCAACGGGCATGCGGCCGCACACGTAACCGTCGCCAACTTCGGTGTATTCGATGCCCAGGTTTTCGACCATTGTGCCGTGGCTGGATTGGTTGAGATCAGCCAGACTTGTATTTTTATCAATCTTCATCTTAATTTTTAAATTAAATGGTTGTTTTCTTTTTATGAAAAACAACCAGCTTTTACGACGGGCAAAGGTAAATAAAAAGCCTCCCGCACGTGCGGTTCATCGCATCGGAATGATGAATGAGTTGGAGAAGATGGGAAGGTAGGGGCTTCTTTTGCTAGTCATATCTCTCTTCGCGGCCAAGCACTAAAGCCTCAAAGCAATCGCTCTCGTCGGGTTCAGCAACCCGGAACTGGCCATCCCAATAAGCACTCTCTGGATGGAAAGTCAGTTTCATGATTTGTGGGGGATAAATATTTTCATACCCTGTTTCGTAACCGCTCACCACCACAGGCATATCGGTTGGGAGGTCTTTGAGTATTTCCATCAACGAGCCTGCCGTATAGTGGAAAATATTTTTATCGGGTTTTGCCATAGGATTACTCTTCTTTGAAATGCTATCTTAAATACATTATCGATTAAAAATTTTGATTGGAATTTTTAATTCATTAAATGCGCATAAGCTCTTCACGATAGGCATTTTCGCGGTTTAACCAGAAGCTTACCGGTATGTCCAGAACACGCTCCAGAAGCAAAGCTGTTTTTCGGGTTAATGGTTCTCTTCCTTTGATCAGATCATTTAATTTCTCTTTAGGCCGCCCCAATCGTTCAGATAGCTCAGCCTGCGTCATATGGATTGTATCAATGGTTTCCTGAATCGTATCGCCGGGCGGGGAAAGCATTTCTTCACTTAACTGTATATCTGTGGCCATGTCCTTTTTCTTTGATTGTTGTGTATTTTGATCTGCAAAAATAAAAAAAAGGGTTACTTAGCTTTGCGCTAAATAACCCTGATTTATGGAAGGTTGTGGAGCTGCAGGGAGTCGAACCCTGGTCCAAACAAGCAGCAATAGAGCTTTCTACATGCTTAGTTCATTCTTAATTGTCGGCAACAGGCAGGCAACAAACAGCCAACCTGAGGCTTATCTTCTTTGTTTTCGCCACAAGCCCGAAGCTTGCCTGCGGCTAGTCTTTAATTGCTTCACCCCGAACTCAGACAGGAAAAAGACGTGTCCGCCTGCGGGATGTCTCGTCCTCGACACCTTGTGTCGGGATTGGGCGCTAGTCTACTAAACTTCGACTAGGCTGCGAGAGCGTAGTTATTATTGCCAGTTATGGCTTTAGGAATAGTTGATAACGAGCCACATTCCAAATGCCCGGCATGCTTACTGTACCACTTCCTTGCTGTCAAAACCAATCAGCCCCAAATTTTTCAATGAACGATGAATCTTAAAAACGTGCTTGCAAAGGTAATATTTTACAAGCCCAGAGTATTGCAATAATGATACCGGAAAAATGGCGTCGCTGAAAGAAATTCCAACCGCCAGTGGACGCTGTAAACAAAATCAATAAAACAACCGTCAGCAGCTGGTGTAAATGCGGGGCGCAGGGCGCTGGGCGCCAGGGATGAGGTTACATGCGGTTTGGGTTTTGGAATTCGGATTTTGGAATTCGGATTTTATTTGTGATTTGGATTTTGGAATTTGGAATTTGGAATTTATTTGTGATTTGAAGCTTGGAACTTGGAATTTAGTACCGCAGGCTCCAACCGCCAGTGGACGCTGTAAACAAAATCAATAAAACAACCGTCAGCAGCTGGTGTA
>JAAYIU010000448.1 GCA_012523265.1 Bacteroidales bacterium
CATTGTATTTCTCTTACTTCTTAAGTTAAATAAAATCAACCTGATGATAGGGATCTCCATTTTTCAACTTATTATCAAATTATTTCCATTGTATTTCTCTTACTTCTTAAGTTAAATAAAATCAACCTGATGATAGGGATCTCCATTTTTCAACTTATTATCAAATTATTTCCATTGTATTTCTCTTATTTTCCCTTCCCAATCTTCCCCTCTTCCCTCATACTATACAGCACCGGTACGATAAAATAGGTAACCGCCGCAAAAATCATCCCTCCAAAAGCCGGGATGGCCATGGGTATCATAATATCAGCGCCCCGTCCGGTAGAGGTAAGGATGGGCAGCAGCGCGATGATGGTTGTTGCCGAGGTCATGGCCGCAGGCCTGATTCTGCGATAGCCCGCTTCTACTACAGCCGCCCGTATTCCTTTCAGGTTGTCGGTTTTGTTGCGCGCGAAACTCTGGTCGAGGTAAGTGGCCATTAAAACACCGTCGTCGGTAGCAATGCCAAAGAGGGCGATAAAGCCTACCCAAACGGCCACACTCAGATTGATGGTGTGCATCTGAAACAGCTCCCGCATGTTGGTGCCAAAGATGGAGAAATCGACAAACCAGCCCTGGCCGTAGAGCCAGATCATCATAAAACCACCGCTGAAAGCCATGGCGATGCCCGAGAAGACCATCAGCGAAGTGGTGACGGATTTAAACTGAAAGTAGAGAATCAGAAACACGATAACCAAAACCAACGGTACAATGATGGAGAGACGTTTTTCGGCCCGCACCTGGTTTTCGTAACTGCCCGAGAATTTGTAACTCACGCCGGCCGGCACGCTCAAATCGCCGGAAGCGATACGGGCCTGTATGGCAACCCGCGCATCATCCACCACCGTTACTTCTGAAAAACCTTCCCGCTTGTCGAACAAAACATAACCCACCAAAAAAGTCTCCTCACTTTTGATGGCTTGTGGTCCTCTGACGTATTCAAAATCGACAATTTGAGAGATGGGAATTTGCGCTCCGGTAGGTGTAGGTATCAGTATTTTACCCAGCGCCTCGGGATCGTCGCGCAGTTCGCGCGGGTAGCGCACCCGCACAGGGAATCGTTCGCGGCCTTCGACGGTAGAAGTAATTTTCATCCCGCCAATGGCCGTTTCGATGGTTTGTTGCACATCTTCCACATTCAGTCCGTAACGCGAAATTTCGTCGCGATCGATGTTCAGATGCAGGTAGGGTTTCCCAACGATCCGGTCGGCAAATACGGCCTCGGCTTTCACCGAAGGCACTTCTTTCAATACCTCTTCCAGTTGCATCCCAAAATCTTCGATGGTGGGCAGGTCAGGGCCATACACTTTGATGCCCATGGGGGCACGCATACCTGTTTGCAGCATCACCAGGCGGGTTTCGATGGGTTGCAGTTTCGGAGCAGAAGTTACGCCCGGAATCTTCGCTACTTTTATAATTTCATCCCAAATATCATCGGGCGATTTGATTTCCTGCCGCCAGTTGCGGTAATAGTTGCCTTTGTTGTCAGGTATTAATTGCGCCAGTGTTACACCCCGCTGTAAAGCTTCCGTATTGGATAGCGTATCACCGTTGTTTAATATAAACCGGTCGTTTTTATCCACTTTAAATCTCACCCGGTGCCCTTTTTCGTTGAGCATGTATTTAGGCCGGTAATTGATAACGTTTTCGTACATAGAGATGGGTGCCGGGTCGAGCGCTGATTCGGCTCTTCCCAGTTTCCCTACGGTAAGTTCAACTTCCGGGATATTGGTAAGCAACATATCCAGTTGCCCCAACACTTTGCGGTTGTATTCAAAACCCGAATGGGGCATGGAAGTAGGCATTAGCAGAAAACTTCCTTCGTTGAGCGAAGGCATAAATTCTTTCCCGATGGCGGGGAAGGTATGGGTTAAGCCCGACCAAACTTTGGTGGTACGCACATTCCATCCAAGCCCGTCGAAGCCTTTGGCCACAAAACCAAAAATATTGCTGAAGCCCAGCCAGGTAACTGCCCCGAAAAGAATTAAAAAAGCAGGGATCAAAAGGAAGGTGACCTTATTATTTAAACACCACCGGAGTATCGGTTTATAGAAATATTCGAGAATGAGAAAAAACCCCAGGATAATGGTTACAAGCAAAGCAACAAACAACACATTTATCACCAGGCTTTTGGCAGGCCCCAGCGGGAGCCAGTATTTGGCCAAGAGCCAAACAACACCAACAACCACAATGATGACTTCGGCATGTGCGAGTGCCCAGGAAAAAAACGCTTCTATTCGTTGCTGCGGTGCCGAACGGCTTGTTCCTGTTTTTAATTTTTCTTTATTAATACCAAAGCGTTTTCCTCTGAACTCTTTCACTACTCCCACAACCCCAAACGCAAGTAAAATCAATCCGCCCCAGGTTTGTCCGGCAATGAGGGCGGCAATTCCAATGGGGATCAGCAGGATGTTCAGCCACTTTCTGATTTTATTATTTTTAATTTTTACACCAAAAAACCAATGCGCCAGCATGGGCATAATAAATAATGAAATGATAAGGGCAGCAATCAATGCAAACGTTTTGGTAAACGCCAGCGGTCCAAAAAGCTTACCTTCAGCGGCTTGCATCGTAAACACCGGAATGAAACTAACAATGGTGGTAGAAACGGCGGTAAGGATGGCAGAACTTACTTCGGAAGCTCCGTTATAAATGGTGGTGATGAGTTTTTGCTCAGGCGGAGCCTCGTCGATATGTTTGATAATATTCTCGGAGAGGATCACTCCCAAATCCACCATCGTACCAATGGCAATGGCGATGCCCGACAAAGCCACGATATTGGCATCCACATGAAAATAGCGCATCGCAATAAAAACCATGAGCACAGCAATGGGAAGCAAACTGGATATTAAAAAAGAAGCCCTAAGGTTGAACACCATGACAATGCCCACCAGAATAACTATCAGGATTTGAAGCGAAATGGCTTCTTCGAGCGTTCCCAGGGTTTCGTGAATGAGGCCGGAGCGGTCGTAGAACGGCACAATGGTCAGCTGGCTTTCGGTGCCGTCGGGCAAAACCTTTTTGGGAAGCCCGGGGGAAATTTCTTTGATTTTGTCTTTTACATTGTTGATTACCTGCAGCGGGTTGGCTCCAAAGCGGGCCACTACCACGCCACCAACCACTTCGGCGCCGTCTTTGTCGAGAGCGCCCCGGCGGCTGGCCGGCCCCAGAGTTACCACAGCAATATCTTTTATGCGGATGGGAACATTTTGCTGAACGGCAACCACGGCTTTTTCGATGTCTTCCACCTTTTTGATGTAGCCCAATCCACGCACCAGATATTCCGCCTGGTTGAGTTCGATGGTTTTGGCGCCCACATCTCTATTCGATCTTTGTACCGCCTGCATCACTTTGTGCAGCGGAATGTTGTAGGCTTTCAACGCGTCAGGGTTTACGTCGATTTGGTACTCCTGCACATAGCCGCCAATGGAAGCTACTTCCGAAACGCCTGCGGTGGCGTTAAGTCCGTATTTCACATAAAAATCCTGAACCGTACGAATTTCGTGCAAGTCCCAGCCCCCGGTGGGGTTGCCGTTTTTGTCGCGCCCTTCGATGGTGTACCAATACACCTGCCCCAAAGCCGTAGCATCGGGTCCGAGCGCCGGCTGCACGCCTTCGGGCAACAAACCCGATGGCAGCGAACTCAGCTTTTCCAATATCCGCGAGCGCGACCAGTAAAACTCTACATCATCCGTGAAGATGATGAATATGCTGGAAAAGCCAAAAATGGAAGAGCTGCGGATAGATTTCACGCCCGGAATGCCCAACAAGTAAGTGGTGAGTGGATACGAAATCTGATCCTCGATATCCTGTGGCGAGCGTCCCGGCCATTGCGTAAAAACGATTTGTTGGTTTTCGCCAATGTCGGGGATGGCATCAACGGTTACCGGGTCGCGGGGCAAAACGCCCGTATCCCAGCCAAAGGGCGAAGTTACAATTCCCCAGCTTAAAAAAAGCACCAATACCAGAAAGGTAACCAGCTTGTTTTCGAGAAAAAAACGAATGATTTTATTTAACATAAAAATTTCGATTATGTATTTGTAAAATGATTATAAAAACCGCCGAAAGGCACTTTGTGATTTACACAAAATCCTTTGGTTTAATCATCATAAAATCATAAAAGAAAAGCTTGTTGTAGCGCAAGGGTTCGTTGGATTGCTGGCGGGGGAGGTGGTTCGAAAGTTTCGTAGCCTACAAATTCTGTTTTGTAAAAATTGAAGTTTTCGTCTACTAATAATTCGTGCCCAAAAATGGGATGCTCTGCCAAATCGGGGATAGCAGAAGCCACAGGCAGCGAAAAATCTGCTTTAAGCTGATGCACCAGCGTTTCGGTGTGGCAGCAGTTGTCCATATCGCAACAGGAATCGGCTTCTGTAAAGAAGGAAACCGAAACCAGATTTTCGTTGCAATAATGTTTGGACACAACCATCCCTATTGTTGTTGCCAACAATACAAGTGATAAAGCTATATGACTGATTCTCTTTAGCATCGTTATCAGTATCAAACAAATACTTTTTAAAAAAGTTTCCTGAAGTGAGTTTTTGAAAATCCTGATAACTCTTAATGCGTTGAAGCATTAAACTACAACCCGATAGAATAATCTTCTTTAACTGATATTTAACGTTTCGGGGATATGAGGCCTGTGGCGTGGATTAAAAATATGGCTTACTTCGCCGCCAAAATTTTCCAATGCACACAAATGTTGTTAAAGCAGAAAAACACTTGAATATCAATAACCTATAAATAATCTTAACCATGAAAAAAATTCTACTTTTTGTTTTTTCCATCCTTGGAATGGTAGCTCTTTCGAGCGCGAAAGAGGTCAAGCCGGAAGCTGCAAAGCTTATTTCGCAGAATATGTATCAGCAGGTTCACAACGAAAAAGGCAATTTGGATTTTCAACTTGTCTATACTTCTGTATCCAAGTTCGTTACAAACACAGGCAACTCCGACCCTGTGGAGGTGCCATTGTTTTATGTTTTTAATGCCGGCGACGACAATGGTTTCGTGATAGTGTCGGGCGATGATAATGCAATCCCAATTCTTGGATACACTACTTCGGGCGACTTTGACTATGCTAAATTGCCCGACAATTTCAAAAAGTGGCTCGAAGGGTATAAAAACCAAATGAGATTTATCATAACCAACAATGTTGAAGCAACCGAAGACATTGCAAGTAAATGGAAAAGTCTGGAAGCAGGACAACCTTTAAATTCGAAAGGTGCTGCCTCAGTCAACCCGTTATTGACAGTAACTTGGAGCCAAAGTCCTTATGTTAATGATATGTGTCCTTACGATCCCCAGGCAGGACCCGACAATGGCTATCACGCTGTAACAGGTTGTCCCGCTACGGCCATGGCCCAAATCATGAAGTTTTGGAACTACCCTGCGCAAGGAACAGGCTTTCATTCATACAACCATACCACCTATGGTACCTTATCTGCCAATTTCGCATCAACAACCTACGACTGGGCAGCAATGCCGGGCAGCGTAAATGGCCCCAACGATGCCGTTGCAACTTTAATGTACCATTGCGGCGTTGCCGTTGAAATGGAATATGGGCCAACCGTGAGTGGTTCGTATGTGATAATGGATGGCTATCCGATGGAGCAAACCTGCGAGTATGCCTACAAGGCTTATTTTGGATACGATGCTTCATCTTTACAGGGTTTGAAAAGAGAAAATTATTCGGATAATGCATGGATACAATTACTGAAAACGGATTTAGATGCAGGAAGACCAATACAATATGCAGGCTTTGGGGCAGGCGGACATACCTGGGTTTGCGATGGGTATGATTACGACTACTATTTTCATATGAACTGGGGATGGGGTGGCTATGCTGATGGTTATTTTTTAGTTGATGCGTTAAATCCCGGCTCCGGAGGAACCGGCTCGGGTGCCGGAACCTACAACAATGGGCAGCAGGCTGTTTTTGGTATTAAGCCACCCAATGGTAGTGCTTCTTATGCCATTTCGTTGTACGACAACGTTGTCGTAAATCCAAATCCTGTGTGGTATGGATCATCCTTCACCGTACACACCGATATTGGAAATTTTGGTGCAGGTACATTTAATGGTGACTATTCTGCTGCAATTTTTGATGAGAATGGCAGCTTTGTTGATTTCGTAGAAATACTAACAGGTTACAACCTGGGTAGTAATCAGCACTACACAAATGGGCTTGACTTTACAAATCCGGGAATGATTACCGTATTGCCAGGCTCATATTACATCGGTATTTTCTATAGGCCAACAGACGGCGATTGGGCAATGGTAGGCGATGGCTCCTATTCAAACTTGATTTCATTTAGCGTAAATTATTCTAATGATATCGAATTGTACCAGGATATAGTTATTGATGTCGGGACTAATATTCTGCAAAATCAACCCTTCAAAGTTACTCTCGACATTGCTAATGACGGAAGTTCAACCTTTATCGGCGAATTCGATGTTTCTTTATTTGGTCTGGATGGTTACTTTGCTGAAACGGTGCAAACTTTAACAGGAGGGAATCTGGCGCCCGGTTATTTTTATGATGACATAGTTTTCGAATGTGGTGGAGTTAGTGTTGCTCCGGGCACTTATCTGATGGCATTGATGCACAAAGCCGACGGAGCTGACTGGGAGCTCTCCGGCTCTACCTATTTTTCAAATCCGATTTATGTAACAATACAGGAACAAGCATTAGCCGCCGATGCTTATGAGAATAACGACACGCAAAATGATGCTTTCAGTTTATCTGTAAATTTCACTGGTAGTAGTGCATCTGTTGCAACGAGCGGCTCAAATGCACACATTGGTTCCGATGAAGATTATTACAAAATCGATCTCCCTTCCGGATTTGATTACACCATCACTGCCCGGGTTCACGATAGTTATAACAGCGGCAACGGTCAGTTGTACACGTGCGATATGTCGTGGTTGTATTTGAATGGAATCGCATGGTCAGATACTTACGATGATGTAATGCCAAACCACATCACTGTAAAAAATGGCGGGACAGTCTATTTTCATGTTGCACCTTATTTTATAGGGCAGGCAGGCACGTACTTGTTAGATCTTGCCATTACAAGAACACCCGCCTCCGGAATAAACCACATCTCTGCTTCGGGAAACATTTCCGTCCATCCAAACCCCGCTTCAGATTTTGTACATATCGAATTTGAAGATAACATCACCGTGAGAAGTATCGGGGTTTTTGATATAGAAGGAAAGCAGGTCTTTAAATCGGAGAATTTCAAATTGGATAGCAAAAATGTAAAAATCCCGGTGTCGGAATTCAAAGATGGATCCTACATGCTCTTAATCGAAACTGATGAAGATATTTGGCAACATAAATTTATCAAATCCAGATAGTCCAATGAAACTTGTTGTTTTAATAATATCAGTTCTGGTGATAAACTCCTGTTCTTCAGTACAGAAAAATCAAATTTCTGCGGAAGCAAAAGAGATTGATAAAAACAAAGTTATGCTCAACTTTAAAGAGGGACCTCAAACCTTTATCTACAAGACAAAGCATGATTACACTAAATTTGTTCCCATACTATTGTCTGATGATAAGTCCGAAATCGTCTCTTATCCACATCCGAGGGATGTTTTTTACAAGGGAGATCTTGCTTATCCAACAGAGCTTAAAGGTGGTTACTTACTCGACAATCGCGGAATAAACAGCAATGTGGCTTTTCTTAACATTACCTATGAAGACTACAGCAAATTGGAGAGTGCTCCCCCATTGGAAGAGCTGGAAGCTATGATTTTGGATAAAAACCCATTGGTGGAAATGTACAATTGTGGTAACAGATTTACATTTAAAAATGGAGCATCTGACCTAAACAAACTCATCGAAAACAATGGCCTGGAAGATTGTAAATGTTTGGTAAAAGAATAGCAATCTCTTAAGGCCAAAAAAAATAGAAACCTGCTTACGGCAATATTAAAATAGCGCTACCAGGGTTTGTCATCTTTCTCGAATTTCGGACGAGGCTGTGCCGTAACGTAGGCTGCAACATCGAGTGCCTGCTCCCGGGTAAGCACCGGGTTGTGTCGGGGCATGTTATAATAAGCAAACGAAGCCAGGTTTTCCAACTTCGACATTCCGGCACCGTCAGTAAAGGAGTTATCTCCCCATAGTGGCGGACCGTTTTCGTCGTGTCCGTTTTTACTCTGGTGATTGTTTGCCTGGGTGGTTTTTGTTTGGTGCTGTATGCCACCCTGGCCATTGTGCCCGTGGCATTCGGCACATAATTGTGCATAAAGCTCTTGGCCGGATGCTTTGTCCGGTTTGTGATTGCTTTCGAGTGGTTTTAGCCCCAGCCAGGGAATGTCAGCGTAAATTGGGATGTCTTTTGATATCCAATGGAAATAGGTAATTATTGCTATCATGTCATCACTTTCGGGTGGGAGAGGCTTGCCATTAAGGCTGCGCATAAAGCAATTATCAACTCTTACGGCCAGATCAACCGAATTGTGTTGGCGATTTCTGTATTTTGGATATTTGGCCGCAACGCCCACATAAGAAATTCCTCCGTTTTTGCCTCCCTTGGTGAGGCCTGCTTCGAAATGACAATTATGACAGTTTAGCTCGTTACCCACATAATCGGGCAATTCCTTTTTGGTATTTGTAAGTATTGCATGGCCACGCATTACGGCTTGGCGGATATTTTCCGGTGCCTCTTCAGGTTTCGGAGGATTGAATTTTAAATCTCCTGTTTGGTTTGATTTTTTTGTTCCGGCCGGAATCCCTGCTGTAGGTGTTGTTTCTTTTTCAGTTGATCCTTCAAATTTGGGAACCGGACGCCTTTCTTTTTCCTCCAAAGTTGTCGCGACACCATTTTTTCTGATGTCGTCGATGAGCCATTGCATCTCCATTATTTCCCTGCGTTGGGCTTTAATAATTTCATCAGCAAGTTCCCGTACCCGCACATCCTTTATTTGAGAGCGGTCACTGGTTAAAATGGCAATGGAGTGATGCGGGATCATGCCTTCCATATAATCCACATCCGAAACAGTTATCTGGCTCCTCACCAGCCACACTGCCGCGCCAATCAACAATACCCCAAAAGCAAGGGTAATGATGTTTTTGTTTTTGTCCTTATACATTTGCAACATGTACAGCAGCATGATGATGATCATAGCACCTCCCATGATCATGGTCATAAACAGGCGGGTTTCGCTAAACCAAAAATGACCGATGATCTGGTAAGAATTCAGATACATCAAAAAGAACATTGCAACCATAGAGGTGGCTATCATTGCAAAAAATCTTAGGTAATTACCGTGCTTTTTGTCGTTGTTTTCCATTTGTAATTCCTTCTTTATTAATTTTTAAAGTTTAAACCGGGGCAACGAGAAACATTGTACCGGTTTGTAGAAAATGAGTCTACACCAAATCTTTCTTTCGTACTTCAAATTAAGCTTTATGCTTACATTGGTTCATAACAGCCCTTAGATTCTGTCGTCACGCAGGCGTCAGTCGATGGTATCCTGGTCGGTGCGGGTGTGCAGCTCCATATTTTCTATCGGGATTCTGGCGTTGTCGATCTTGTCTTTGTCGATGTACGTTTTCTGCACTATCCAGTCGCGGGCTTTTTTGCCTTCAGCTTCGGGGCGTGTACTCATCACGAACGCCGCCACCAGCCGATAGCCGTCGAACCACCAGGTGCTGAAATCGCCCGTAGCCAGATCGCCACGGTTGCGGACAATGTCGGCAGTTTTGGGATCACCAAAGAATTCGTAAGAGTATTCAAAAACATCCGAAAAGAAATAGGGCAGGAAAAAATAAGGCTCGCGGATGCCCATCATCACGCGCGCTACATGGCGCCCCTGCTCAAAAGCATTTTGCCAGTGCTCGACGTGACGCGATTTCTCAAAAATCAAATCTGGAAATTCGGTGACGTCGCCGGCGGCATACACATCGGGAATATTGGTTTCGCAAAACTCGTTTACCACGATGGCTCTTTTAATTTTCAGATGGGTGTTTTCAAAAATCTTTACCGAAGGCTCCACACCTATCCCAAGCAC
>JAAYIU010000262.1 GCA_012523265.1 Bacteroidales bacterium
CTTACAAGATTGTTCATAAATTTTTAACTCATTGCTATTGTGACAGTTACAAGGCCATCTTATGAACAGCTCCAAACCTGAATTTTTATGCCTAATTTTGCCAAAACCTTTTTAGACTGGACTCATTGATTTTTTTCAAGATATCCGGAATCGGATTTCATTTTGGCTACCATTTCGTTGCGGACGATGCTGGGCGGCACGTTCCAGGTGGGGTTGAAAACGATATACTTTATCGTGTTGAGCAGGATGGGTGTATGGTTTTTTACATTGCCCACCACCACATTCATCTGATCTTTGGGTTTGTTGTTTTTGTATGTCCGCAGCACAAACTCCGGAATATTCACCACAAGATATTCTTTGTCGTGAAGGTGGGGCAGCCAGCGCATGCGTTCCAGATTTACGATTAGCTGCCCGATGCGATAACCGACGCTTTTGTTCATCTCGTCCTGTGTACGTTTACCAATGATGCCATCAGGCTTTAGCCCATGCCGTTTTTGAAATGCAACGACTGAACCTTCGAGTTTTTCATCAAACACCGGTGACAGACTGTCGGCATCTTTTGATTGCAGATCGCCGGTTGCCTGAAGCAGTTTACGTACGGCAACAATGTGCGTGCTGCTGTCGACGGCTTCGAGGGTTTCAAAAAATCCCGGCAAAGGCCAACCCCCATTTTTCTGTACTTCGATAAGCTCTGCAAGCTTGTAGCGCATTTGGTTATACTGGTGGTTTTGTGGACGAAGTGCATCAAGTGTTTCGCGTATCTGGTGTTTTTTAAGCGCTTCGGTCAACAGCTCGGGCAGGTGCATGGGTTGTTTGATGTTTTTCCAGCCGGGACTAAACTTTGCCGGATCTATCACACCGTTTTGCAAATCGCTGGCATACCGCATCCAGGCATTGGTGAGCCTAAGATCGAGCTGCGCATAAAAGGCCGGCATGATGGTGTCGGCATACGTCGGCGAGTCGAGTTTCTGGAGGTTTTCTTTTATCACATCAAAACCATAATTGTCGGGTGTAAGCCCATCGCTCCAGGCAAGCTCTATTGCTTCGAGTAGCTCCTGCGCATTGCGCTTATCTACCAGCCAAACCGGCCTGTTGTTGTTGGTTTTATAAAAATCGCCGAGCAGGGCTTGTTCTTCTTTTGAAATGGCAATATCATCCATATAATCCTGAACGTGAATCATGCTGGCCATCGCGCGATCGGCTTTGCTTTTTAAGATAGGAGTATCAAGGGGCACGAGCCGTGATTGGATCGGGCGGTGCGTCCGGCAAGAAAGGGTGAAGAGTAAAAGCAGGATTAGTATACTTTTCGCAAAACCACTGGCTATGCGCACCGACTGCTGGTTTGGTATCGAAAGTTTGAGTTGTAAAAAAGAACGGGGAGCTTCGCTGGTTATCTTTGAGTTTTCCGGTTTATTCATGGTGCTGTCGATCATTATTTGATAAATTCCCCGGTTCCATTGAATTCCATGCCAAAGCAAATTGTGGCATGTGATGATGTTTCAACATTTAGCGAAAGCGCCATTAACATTGGAGAAATTGGAGAAGCATCGAAAAAATTACCATACCACAAGCATAGAATTTTTTCCACACCAGCGGCGGGGTAACGCCGAAATTTTTAAGAAGCTAAACTGTCGGTTGCACCGGATTGAGAATGACAGAGTGCTGCAAATAATTTTTGTCGGGATAATAGATAAACAGCAGGCTGCCATCGCAGATGGTTTCTATCACATCTTTGTAGATGTCCATCGAGAGCGACGGGCATCCGTAGCTGCGCCCCAGGCGGCCGTATTTTTTAATAAAATCAGCACTCACGTAGTCGGCGCCATGCATCACAATGGCCCGGTCGCGGGCATTTTTATTAAAGTTCCCATCCACGCCATCGAGCCGCAATGAAAGACCATGTTTGCCCTGGTAGGTTTTGCCGGTTACGTAAAAACCAATGGAGCTCATGTAACTGCCGGGCTTGTCGGAAAAAAATTTAGCAAACCCATCGCCCGAGTTACGACCGTGCGCCACATAGTCGTTAAAAAGCACTTTGTGCGCATCGAGGTCAATTACCCAAAGGCGCTTCTCGTTGGAGGATTTGCTAAAATCAATTACCGTGAGGATATTTTTTCTGACCACTCCTCGTGTGGAGCTTAGGTTGTTGTAACCTTTCAAGGCAAGCTCAAAAATGTCGTAAGGCGGATAAGTGTGGTTATTCAACCCGATTTCTTCGTCCAGTTCGGGTGCATCGAACGTAGCATCCGGTGTTTTGGAAATGGTTTCGAATAAAGGTGTTGAGGCAAATGAGAGGCCTACAAAGGCCAGAAATATGAGTGAAATGGCAATTAGATTCTTGATCATCGGCAGCTTGGATTCTGGGCTTGTAAAAGGTTGAATAACTACACTATTTAAGCTGTATTGCCAATTACAGATTTAGCACGCTCCATGCGTCTTCACAATTTCTGTCTGAATAATTTTGGGCTGCGTTCGGACAGGTGCACCGTCAGCGCCTCCGCCGGTGCGGAAAAACCGGTTGTAGTCGAAGCGGGCTTTTTCGCTTTTGCTAAATGCAGATGCCGGATCGAAAGTTTCGAGCACATTCTTTTTGATGTAATCGTAATCGTTGGCCAATGTTTTTACATCATCAAAACCTTTAGAAATAAGCAACACAGCGGCTGCCACGGCTTGCGATTCGTCATCCGAAAAAAGTAAAACAGAATTGCCGTGCTTTTTCATCTGCTTCAGCGAGCCTTTTTTTAGCAAATCAGCAAACGGAATATTTATTGCGCCGGAGAGCGTTCCCACGTTAAAGAGGTGCGACGACCTGAGATCGACCAATGTGTAGTTGGCAAGCTGGTTTGTTGTAATCATCTCGTGCAATTGCAGCGGCAGAATTTTCTGATCATCATTGGCGATTGTGCTTAGCACCGCTTCATTTTCTGCTTTGTAATCCGGGGCTGCAATCCATTGTACCAGGAGCGCCATGATGCCGACGATGGCAAAAAGAAGCGTAGCGTTTTTGAGAATATTTGCTTGTATTTTATTCATGATCTATTCATTTTAAAAATTAACACCCTCCCTGAACAGGTTTTTCTATCTCAATCAATTTTATTACGGGCGTTCCCACCGATTCAGTTTTCGGCACGGCTTTGCCCGACAGGAAATAGTTTTTGGCTTTTTCCCTAAACCTTCCCTGGTGTTCAACATTCAGATTATAACTGTCGGTAATGTGCTCCTCCTGAAAAATGGTTTGTACAAAACCATTCAACCCTCCGTCCAGCAACGTGAGGTTCTCAATTCCGGCTCTTGTAGCTACCATCCAGGCTTCCGTTGCCAGGGTGTTGGAATTGGAATACAACACTACTTTTTGATCGGGTGAGCGCAGGATGTTTTCGTAACGATGATCGAGGATTTGATGGAGCGGAATGTTAACGGCTCCCGGCAAGGCAAAACGTGCATAATCTTCGGCACTTCTCACATCCACCAGCATAACAGGCCGGTCTTTGCCATTGATCAGGCTGTAGGCTACTTCGTCGATGCCTGTCAGGTGATGCTGGTTGCTCATGGTGGTGAGGATTTTGTCAGGCGAAACTTCGTGCCAGCCCGATCGTGGCTGCGACGGCAGGAGCAGTAGCAACAATCCGCCGGCAATCAATACTGCCGAAGGAATCCAATAGGATGGCCGTGCTTTTTTTTCTAAATCGGGCGTTTTATTCACTTTGTCTTCGATGCGTTGGGTGATGATAAAAGCCGCCAACGCTACCACGATGAGTAGCATAGCAAACCCGTCGCGGCTGATGCCCAGCGTATCGTAAACAAATACATTTCCGAGGAATGCGCCGGTGTAAATGGATTGGAAAGCGTCGTAAAATTCACCAAAAATGAAGATGCCGATAAACATACCGCCAATAAAAACCATGGCGTCAATCTTCCCGATAACGGCAGCGGTAAGGCTTGTTCCGGGGCAAAATCCCCCGAGTATAAATCCAAAGCCCATTATTGCGCCGCCGATGATGGCCGACCAAAGGTAGGTAGGATTGATGTAAAGCAAATCCCAGTCGATCCAGCCCAGATAGCCGAAAAACAACAGTCCGGTCATGGCTGTAATGGCTGCCGTAAAAAACACGCGCAGCACTACGAAGTCGTAGC
>JAAYIU010000358.1 GCA_012523265.1 Bacteroidales bacterium
AGGGGCAAAAGACCTTGCCGAGGACTATCAAAAGTTATTTCAATCTATTGTGGATGTTAAAATGAAATTGGAAAATTTGGATGAAATCCGTAAAAATATATCGATAGAAAGATATGAAATTCTTAAAAATGAATACAATTCTTTTTTAAATACCGCAGAACCGGAGCTTGACGATCTTTTAAAAGAAATTGATAGCAAAATCGAAATCTTGATAATGACTGACAAGGAAATCGTTGATGAATTAATGGAAACCTGGAAATCGATTCGGCAGGAAGATAGAATATTTAAGGCTATTGCAATTTCAGCCAGAGGATATCGAGAAAAAATCACCCCCCTCAAAGCCAAATTAAATCAACTTGGTGCAAAACACAGATACAAGCAATCACAAATCAAAATCCTAATTGCTGCCAAGAATCATCAACACTTGCCTCTTCTGGAAGAGTATAATGAAAATCCTCCTGGGTCATCGCCCCGGTTTTATAAAAATCCCTCACATGCGACGGCCTTATCGTTCTTTTGGATGGGCCTTGGTCAAGTTTACAACGGTCAGATACTTAAAGGCATCGGATTCATAATTTTCTATTCAATTTCCGTCGCACTGATTTCGGTCAATATCGGTTTTATCACCACTCCCACTCTTTGGATTTGGGGAATGGTCGATGCGAACAAGACGGCAAAAGCGATCAATAGTTAAATGGCGGTACATCCTGTCTGGAACAGTTTCTTCATAGCCTTCAAAAAAATTATTGTTTGACAGCGCCAACTATTTTGAAAATCCAGGGAATTATTTGGCGGGATAACTTAAATACATGAATCCCATACTCGTTGTTGATGATGAAAAATCGGTAAGAGCTGTAATTAAAGCGGCTATGGAATACTATGGGTATAAAGTTACTGTCGCCTGTAATGGGAAAGAGGGCCTTGAATATTTCAACCACGGGGACGACATTAAATTAGTAATTACGGATATCAACATGCCTGTCATGGATGGCATCGAACTCGCCAGAGCCATAAGAAATTCCACCAAATCGAATACCCCCATCATCGCGATGACCGCATTTCCCGGGAACAAAGACATTGAAGGGGATTTGTTTAATCGGGTTATTGGCAAACCCTTCAATTTGGCATCCCTGGCAAAAATCATCGGCCAGCATTTAGGACTTTCCACTACTGCCTCATAAAACCAGCCTGCGACAATCATCCCACCCCTACCAAACTGACATGATCAAGCAGAAAAACAAGTTAACAAGGTGGATAGTGATAGGAATATGCTCCTAACAAAAACCAATTCAAAGCAGGCAGCAAGAACGCATAAAAACGCCTCTGTGGCGAGCTATTAGGCGTTTTAAAGGCTTATTTCCATGCACCGCACCGGGGCTTTATAACTATACTATTTTGAGACAGTTAATATGCTTGGGATTAAAACTATAAAAATATAGTACCTTAGCTTGGTCCGACCCCAAACGCTGGATAAAAATGTCAAGGGTACCCCGAGAGCATCCTCCCTATCTCCTCACCACTCCACAGAAAC
>JAAYIU010000356.1 GCA_012523265.1 Bacteroidales bacterium
AAAAATGAGTAGAGAAGCACATCCTGCTGCGTGGGGCCATATCCTTGCGGATAAATCTGTCCGGTGACGCTGTCGACGACGGTTTGATTGTTATAGTTGGGGTTTTCTGCAGCCAGCCGGTTAGCGATCTCGAGCCGATTTTCTTTGAGCTTCATAAAGTTGACGTTCTGATCTTTGTCGTTATCTTTTGCCCAGGCGGTGTTCCACGAGAAAAACGACATGCTGAAGCTGCCCTGTTCTACGGGCGAGAACGACGAGAAGTCGCCATTGGCATCCGCTTTAAAATATTCCTGATGGCTGATGCTGTAGGTTCGGTCGGCGCTAAGTTCTATTTTAAAATCCTGGAACGGCTCGATGGTTCCTCTGAAGTTGAGCTGGTTGTTGTATTTGGTAATGTAAGCCGAATTGAGCAGGGTGTCGGTGGTAAGCCAGCCGTTGCGTACAGCTTCGCCGCGAATGTCGGCCTGGCTGCCAAAGACAAAGCCCAGGCCGGGAGCATTCATATCCCAATTGTTGCCGATCAGCGATGGCTCCGGGATGAAGCCGGGCATATAGATGCCGTTGCCTTCGGTGTAGGAGAGCGAAGCGCGTTTAAAGCTCATCAATATTTTCAGGAACCCATTTCCAACTATTTTAAAATAATCCTTCTTTGGCTTTGTGGTATCCGGTTCCATACTCAGCGGCTTTTGATTGGGCTGGCGTGGTGCTGCACGCTGGTTGCGCTGCGCCCCTTTGCCTTGATTTACCTTGGCCAGGAAAGGCAGTTTGTTGTAAAGTTTGTCGAGCGACACGTTGCCGTTGAGCTGAATGGTATTGGCATTTTCTATCTGGTTGCCCAGCCGCTCCTGCAGCGAAACAGGCGACGCCTGCCACTTGTAGTTGGTTTGATAGCGTGCTGTGGCCGTCACCCAGTCGAGCAGTGGTATTTTATTAATGGGCAATGTGTAGGTCACATTCAGGTTGTGGGTGTAGGTATTTTTGGTTCCCAGGTCGAGGAGCTGTTCGCGTATGCGTTCGCGTTTCACGTCGTAGTTTGGGTCATCTTTTTCGAGCGATCCGGGCAGCTCGTCGATGTAGGCGAGCACATTGGCTTTGTAATCGAATCGCAGCGAGGAGGCCAAATCCCAGCGCAAGTCGAAGATCCGGCGCCAGTCCCACTTTTTCATGTAGGTAGGCTCAATGATCACCTCGTATTCGCTCTTGTTGCGCAACAGCCGTTTGCCATACTCACGCGTCATGTCGGTGCGCACGGAGAAAAGCTTGGGCATCAGGTAAAAGTTAAAGTCTTTGATCAGCGCAAAGGCCTTGCCCCTGAAGAGTTTCATGTTGCTAAATGGCTTGTAATTCTTGGGGTTGTTATTAAAATTATATCCTATGCCCCCCTGGTAGATTTTTTTGGAATCGTAGGCGATGTCGATATTTCGTGCAAAGGTCTCTGAATAAGAAAAGGTGAAGTCGAGACTTTCGACATCGTAGAAATGGCTCTTGCTGGTAGCCCCCACCCGATCTTTACGCACATTAATAAAGTTTAGATTTTTGCGCATGATAAAGTCTTCATTCATGGCCTTTATCGAGTCGCGGGCTGACGGGTTGTAAGTTTCCAAATCTTTTTTGAGGATGATGTCGGGGTCGAGCTGGTTGTATTTGGGTGCGATGCGCGATTCGGAGTAGTCGAAGTGCATGGGGATGCGCAGGCCAATTTTCTCGGGGAAGAATTTCCCCAGCTCCAGGTTGGTAGAGATGTCGAAGTTTTTAACAAATTCCTGCGAGCGTTCTGTGGTTTTTTTCTCAATACTTCCATAGCCCGGCGTGCTGTAAAGCCCAGAGATGGTAAGGTTACCCAGATCAGCCAGGTCTGTTTTTATGCGTGCGGTAGCAGCCAGCCCTCCCTCGTCGTTAAAATCGGTGAGGCGCATCTCGTTCACCCATATCTCGGCACATTTACTCAGGCCATTGTCATTGCTGGTGGCGGAAGTCTGCTTGGGATTGCGCACTCCGATCATGATGGCTTTCACGTCGCTGATGCTCGGGCTTCCTAACACCGTAACTTTATTTGGGCCATCAAAACCATAATAGGGCATGTTGAGCGAAACATCTGAGCCGGGGGTTCGCATTTGCACATTACGCTGAAGTTTAAAATCCACCAATCGTTTCAGGTCGATATTAAAGCTATTCGCATCAGGCCAGATAGCTTCCTTGTCGTTCTTGGAAGTGTACCAGGGCGTGAAGGTGAGTGGAATTTCGTATTCGTAATAGTTCTCGGTAAGGTCGGAGCCGATGCGCATAAACACCGTCAGGTCGCCGTATTCGAGTTCCTGGTCTTCGAGTAGTTTTTCGGCATGGACAAACATTTGTAGTCTTCCATATTGACGAAAGTCGAAATCGGTGGTTTTGTAGGCGCCACGTGCATCGCCATCCAATAGGTTGCACACCCGCAACACCATGGCCTGCTCGTTGAGCTTTTGCAGGTTGGTGGTTCCAATGTTTATTTCGCGTTCGATGCCGGGCGGTTCAACATAGGGGATTGGCTGCCGGCTGCCATTTTCTTCGATATTTACCGAAAGGATATCAAAGGCTGTTTCGCTTTGGATGTCGTTGGGAATATATTCGCCGGGCGAAAGCAGGTCGTAGCGATAACGCCGCCAGTTGCCGCGCACCAGCTCAAGGGTTGCAAAACGCAATACAGTAGGTGCATCAAAACCTTTCATAAACATGCGCATGAAGCGAATGCTCTGGAAATCCTGAATGCCGCCCACAATTTTATCCGGGTCGCGCACCGGTATTTTAAACTGATACCATTTTACCTCACCGCTCTGGCTGTTGGGCAAACGAATGCCTTTGGCATCGTAAACATCAGTGATGTAATTCTGACCTACCTGCATGGTATTGGGGTCGAGCATCACCTTGTATTGGAAATAGCGTTCCGATTCGCTAAGGGTGTTGTCGCGGTTGATGTCTTCTACATCGGGCAGGTTGGTGGCAAGGGTGCTGTTTCCTCCGACGTTGTCGCCCTGTTCGGGTGAGTTGCCTTCGGTGCCGTTGTATTTTTTATAACGCTCCAGAATGCTGCTATAGGTAGGATCTTCGTCGTAGTCGGCACCTCTGAAATAATGGTAGTTGTCGTTGGAAGGGTCTTCAAAAGCACGCTGAAAAGCTTCTGAATTGTTGCCATGCAAGGCAGTGATGCGCTGCAGATAGATGGGGTCGAAGAAGCTCCGCTCGTCGTCATCGCGCAAGCCGTCGAGGCCCACGTCCTGAAATTCGCGGGCGCCAGGCTCGTTGCTAAAGTTAGGCACCAGCGCCTGCAGCGTGGGGACACGACCCCAGATAGTTGTATCCACATTTTCGACTAAGGCAGACGTAGGGAGACCATTTTCGTAAGATTTCCGCGAATCGCGCAGGATGTCTTCCGAAATGTCGCCCAGGTTGAAATAGAGTGCCCCGGCAGAGGTCTGGCCGCTGGTAAAAGGATCCATCATCCAAAACTCGATGTACTCCACATTGGTGGCCTCGAAGTCGGTGGATGAAATTTCGCGCATAATTCCACCCCAGCGGCTTTCGGGGTCTTTGAGAGTTCCGTCAGGGTTGATGCCTGCCGAGATGCCCGGCACTCCTTCTACGTCGTAGTTGTAAGGACCGCGCTCGTTGGGATAAAAAGCCAGGTTGAGGATAGGAATATTTGTAGGAATGCCGTTGACAACATCTTTGTTGGGAAACACCTCCGTTTCGAGTACCTGACGCACCAGGTTGTCAGAAAGCTCGTTCAGGTCGATGTTGGGTGGGCGTGTGGTGCCGGTTTGCTCGTAGAAGAGCGGGTCGATAAAATACCAGGCCAGCCTGGCGCGGTTGTAACCATACATCCGTTCGGTACCCGGGGCACCTTCAGGGAAAAGACCTGTCTCGGTTTGCTTTTCCGGTGTGCTGGCCAGGTTCCAGAAGTGTGGCTGCCGCAGGTCCATGGTTGATTTGCTGCCTTCAAAGTCGTCGATATAGGAGGTGCCACTGCGGCCAATGGCCTTGCTGTGCCCGGGGATAAAATGTGCAAACTCCCCGTCGATAGTCACACGCGATTCTTTTTTGGTTTTTATAAAAGGCAGCGCATCCACCATTTTAGTAATAAAACGCGATTTGGTCTGCCAGGCAAAATCCATTCCCCAGATGGTGTTGGAGATGGGGTCGTCGCCATAGTTTACTTTTTGCGTAAGCGGACGCTCGGTAAGGTTGAGGATGGTACCGCCGATATTAAAATCTTCGTTGATACGATAGTCGATGTGGGTACCCATCAGCCGCTTTGTTTGTATGTTAAAATACGACTGGCTTTCCATCGAGATATTTATGGGCGTCCCGGAGTTGAGCACCCCTTCGTTGATGATGTTCACACGACCCAGGGTGTAATCGACCGTGTAATCTACATTCTCGGCAAGCGGCACGCCACCGGCAGTAACTTTCACAGAGCCTTGTGGTACGTTGATGGCGTTGAGCGAAATCTCCGATCCGGAAGAGGATTTATAAAAACCATCCAACACGAATTTATTTCTTTCGGGATATTGCTGTGCGCCGTTTTTGGTGAGGGTGTACAAAGAGTCGTAAGCGTAGCGGTCGGCAATTTCCTGGTTGCCGATCTTAGCCCGCAGATAATTGCCGAAAGGCTGAAGCATGGTAAAATAAATGCGTCCGTTGGAGGCCTGAATGGTACCGCCAGTAGTAGCAGCGCCATTGATAAAGTCGAAGATGCCGTCGTGGGGCGGGTTGAGCTGCGGGTCGAGGTTATCAAAATTCAACACCCTGATCAACGGGATGCCGCTGGCGTTGCCGGCTTCCACAAGATAACTGGTCGGAACGCCATTGTCGTTGCCCGAATAGAGTATGTTGAGAATAAAATCCTCGGCTTGCACCTGATAAGCTCCGATGGCGTAAACGTTTTTCATCATCAGATTCCAGATAGGCACGCGGGTGTTGAGCGTTGTGCTCTTGAGGAGTTTTACAATAAGGTTTTTGGGTGTGATGATTCCTTCGTCCGAAAATTCGCCCACCTGATGAACCGTGGTGTCGCCAATCACATTGTATTGATAGGCTACGGCCAGCATCTGGTCGCTGTTGAGGGTGGTGTTGAGGGAGATAAAGCCCAGCTTGCTGTTGAAGCTAAATTCATTTTGCGAAAGCTTTCTGGCGTTTTCCACTTTTACAAATTCGATACCTGCATCATACCCAAAAGGAGGCCCCTCGAGCAACGTCGACACGGTGTTGATGTCGCGCACGCGCGTTTCGTACTCCAGCAACCGATCCATGAGGTTGTTGGAGTAATACATGTCGGGAAACACGCTGTAGCCGGGGGTAAGGTTGGCATCGTAAGGGTTGCGTTCACCCAAATCCTGAAAAGCGATGATGTTGCGGTTTTCGGTAACAGCAGCGCCAATGTTGGTAACCCACACCTCTATCTTGGTGATGTTCACATTAGAACGCACCACGGGCAGCTCGGTGAGGGCACTGTCGTAATTATTTACAAAATACTGCCCCAGCAGGAAGTGCTTATTTTCTTCGTATTGGTCGGCTTGTAGCGTAAAGGCGTTGGTTTGTCCGCCACCCTGCACGGTGATGTTGCTGGTCTCGCTTTTTTGCTCTGAATAAATGGCTGTAACCGTGGCGCGGCCAAACTTGAGTTGCGTTTTGATGCCAAACAGCGCCTGGCTTCCGGTGATCAGCGTGCTGTTGAGGGGCAGCGTTACGTTACCGGCTTCGATGAGCTGGATGATTTCGTCTTCTTTGCCTTCGTATTTCAGGTTGAGTTTGTTTTCAAATTCAAAGGTAGCCTCGGTGTTGTAGTTGGTCTGAAACTCTATTTTGTCGCCGATCTTGGCCAGCACGCTCATCTGGATGTTTTGCCTGAAGTCGAAGTTTACCACATTGCGCTGCCGCACGTTGAGGGTCGGGTCGTCGCGGCGGTTTGCCAAAACGCCAAAGGTAAGCTCGGCCGATCCTTGCGGACGGATGTCGATGGTGTTGGAGCCAAAGATACGCTCAAAGGCCTCGCCGCCGATATAAATCTGTGGGATGATGCCGTCGCCGCGGGCATTGGCGCCGGAAGCTCCGGCACGCTCACGCCAGTAGTTGTCGACAGAACGATCCAGGTCATATTTCAGATAATCATCCAGCGTCATGCTGTAGGGCGACCGATAGTCGAGGCTGCCCATCTTGCGCCGGATGATGTATTCGTTGGTTTCAGGATTGTATTCGGTTTGGGTGGTGATGTTGGAAGGCTCTTTGAGATAGAGCGGCGACTGTGCCGGGACATCCGTGGCGTTGAGTGTATTGTCGCGAAAGGGATAAATAAGATTTATGCTGTCGCCGGAGAGCGTACTGTCGGGGGGAGCCATCAGTACCATTCCGCCTTTTTGTTTCGCCGTGACGTTGCCAAAGCAGATAAAATTAAGAATTGTAAAAAGTGAAAGGATCAGCAGGTATGTGGTTTTCTTTCTCAAAAAAAGGCCTTTTTAACTGGTTTTTGCTCTTGGGTCGACTTACGCGTAAAAAGTGACCCGGAATCCCAACGGGCAAAACATTGCTCTGATAGCGCACGCATAGCGGATGTGTAAGCTCTAAAGATTTGTCCTCGATTCATTGGCTGGTTTTCCGAAGCCCCGTATTTATCACAAAATTTTTAACGCTTCCTTAATCAGTAGCTCTACCGACAGGTCGGGATTTTTGCTTAGCAATTTCTCCAAAGCCTTTACAGCCGTCGCTTTGCTAAACCCCAGCGTAGTAAGTCCAATTAACGCCTCATCTTTACGGGTATTGTGCGCTGTTCCTAAAAATTCAATTGCCGTAGATTCTTTGCTAATCTTATCCTGCAGGTCGATGATGATGCGCTGGGCCGTTTTGTTGCCAATGCCCTTTACCGTGCGCAAAGCCACCAGATCGCCCTGTGCAATAGCGGCAATAATTTTGTCGGGCGAGAGCGACGAAAGCATCAACAAGGCCGTGCTGTTGCCTACTCCCGACACAGAAATAAGTTGCCTGAACAACTGCCGCTCTTCCTGCTGAAAAAATCCGTACAGCACCATTCCCACCGGCGTGGTGGCTTCGATGCGAAAAGCCTGGTGGGCATACAACCGCACACGCTCCAGGTCTTTTACATTAGAAAAAGTCTGCAATGAGATATGCATCAGATAGCCCATGCCGCCATTCTCGATGACAACAAATGCCGGGTTTTTTTCGATTAGCTTACCCTCAATAAATTCTATCATAACCGTAAAGTGTTGATGGTTTTTGTGCGGATGCAAAAGTAACAATTAGTGCCTGCCAGAAAAGTCGATGAAATTAAGTTGTGAAAAATGAAAATTCGGAATTTTGATTTTCAAAAAAGGCCGCTTTGCTTTCTTACACTATTTAGTGTCTGTCTATTAACTTTATATTGTTGATAACTAATTAGATATATACGAATTTGTGAAATTATCTTTTGTATCTTTGAAGAAATTATTTAACTATGAAACTCTTCGAGGATTTAAA
>JAAYIU010000016.1 GCA_012523265.1 Bacteroidales bacterium
GTAATGGATTTCAAAGGTGATCACATCACTTTTTTTTTTCGATTTCGATGTCAAACTGATATGCCGCAACTATTGTAAATTCCGTTACGCCGCACCAAAAATAAATAAAATTGATTGGGAGGTTGATCCTGTCAGGTTTCGTAAAATCACACGTTCCGATTTTGGCGCCCGCTGAAAAAAAATGGTTTTTATTTTTTGGATAGGTAATTAGTTTTTCTTTAATTTCGCTTCACTTTTTATTAACACTTGGTTCATTTTAAACAACACATTTTATTAATCACAAACTATTATCGTATGAAAAAACTATTTACTTTTTTGATGTTAACATTGGCATTTTCGTTCGCTTCCACAGCGCAGTTTGCCGACAATTTCGACTCTTACAACTCCGGCGAAAAGCTGGTACAGCAAGCTTTGGCTGGCGGAATTACACATTGGACCTGCTGGAGCGGCAATGGCGGCGCCGGCGGTGCCGAAGACCCTATGGTTACCACCGATCAGGCGCTCTCTGCTCCCAACGCAGTAGTATGCTCTGGAACCAACGATTTTGTGGCGCTCTTTGGCGACCAGACTGAAGGCAAGCACATCGTCTCCTTCGACGTGTATGTGCCCACAGGCTTTGTGGGTTATTTCAATCTCCTGCAAGTGTATGGCGAAGCACGCGCAGGCGCAGTGTGGGGTTCCGAGGTATATTTCAATCCCAATGGCACCGGCAGCTTGAATGCCAACGGCACCACGGCATTTGCAACCTTCAGCTATGCCTACGACACCTGGTTCCATGTCGAAAACATTGTGGATCTGAACGCTGACCAGGCTTCTCTCGTTGTGGCGGGTACCGAAGTGGCTTCCTGGCAATGGAGCCTCGGGGCTTCAGGCAGCGGGGTGAACAAGCTGGCCGCCATGGACATTTATGCCGCAGCCACCAACGGCACACCCAAATGCTATTTTGATAATGTGAAATTTTCGCAAGCTACCTCGTTCGATATTCTTGACGAACTGGACACCTACAATGCCGGCGAAAAGCTGGTGCAGCAAGCATTGGCTCAGGGCATCGGCCACTGGACCTGCTGGAGTGGCAACGGTGGCGCCGGCGGTGCCGAAGACCCCATGATTACAAGCGACCAAGCGCTCTCAGCTCCTAACTCGGTAGTATGCCAGGGAACCAATGATTTTGTGATGCTCTTTGGCGACAAAACCAGCGGTAAGTATGCCGTAAGCTTTGATGTGTATGTGCCAACAGGTTTTGTGGGTTATTACAACCTGCTGCAGGTGTATGGCGAAGCTGGCGCAGGCGCTGTGTGGGGATCTGAAGTATATTTCAATCCCAATGGAACTGCCAGCATTAACGCCAATGGCACCACAGCTTACGCCACTTTCGGCTATCCCTACAACACCTGGATTCATATCGACAACATCGTCGACCTGAACGCCGACCAGGCCTCACTCTTGGTGGAGGGCGCTGAAGTGGCATCGTGGCAATGGAGCCTGGGAGCTTCCGGAAGCGGAGTAAACCAACTGGCAGCCATGGACATCTACGCCGCAGCTACCAATGGCACCCCCAAATGCTATTTTGATAATTTTACGCTCGAAAACTTTGCAGGCCTCCCCGCACCTACCAACCTCACCGCCACCGTATTGGATAATGATGTGACGTTGCAATGGGATTCACCTTCCGGAGATTTGATTGGGTACAATGTTTACCGCGACGGCGCCATGATTGCCGTGGAAATCACCGAAACTACCTACGAGGATATGGATTTGCTGCCCAACTATTACATGTATGATGTGAAAGCCGTTTACGCCGAAGGCATCTCAGCAGGCGCCGGCCCCATAGAAGTGTATATAGAAGGTGGTACCGAACGCGAAATGGTGCTGCTCGAAATTGGCACCGGTACCTGGTGTCCCTATTGTCCGGGTGCCGCCATGGGTGCCGACGACCTCGTCGAAAACGACCACGACGTAGCCGTCATCGAATACCACAACGGCGACAATTACACTACAACGGAAACCGATTATCGTAATGATACTTATTACAACATCACCGGATATCCCACGGCATTTTTTGACGGAGTAATTTCGTATGTGGGCGGCAGCAACAGCCAAACCCTTTACCAGACATACCTCCCCTTGTATGAGGAACGCGCAGCTAAAATGTCGCTGTTCGAATTAGACCTGGATGTGGTAAATAATGGAACAACAGCAGTAGATGCTTACGTGATGGTTGATAATATCTATCCATACGCAGGTAGTAATGTTGTGCTGCATGTAGTACTTACCGAATCAGAAATTGCCCAAAACTGGCAAGGGCAAACGGAACTCAACTTTGTATGCCGCAAAATGTATCCCAACCAATTTGGCACCGCTATGGACTTTTCGGGGCAGCCGGTGTATGAAGGCGTTTTTACGGTAGATATCACAGGCTACGTAAAAGACAACTGCGAAATCGTGGTTTTCCTGCAGGATAACGACACCAAAGAAGTGCTTCAGGCAGAGAAATTCGACCTGGAAGACATCGTTGGCATCAACGAAAATCCTCTCCGCCGCTCCATAAGCATGTATCCGAATCCTGCCAGCTCTAATTTGAATATTACTGCCGACAAAGGACTGACTGGTGTGAAAATTATGAACCATCTCGGACAACTGGTGCTGAACAGAGAAACCACCGGCACCAGTTTCACGCTGAATGTTGGCAGCTATGCTCCCGGCGTTTATTTCGTAACCGTTATCACCAACGACGGAACACTTACCCAAAAGATCGTAGTAGAATAGTTTGGTGAAAGAAAGAGTGTGGCAAAACCATTTTCCACGCTTGATTTTATTACTATTAAAAAAAAACAGCGTCCTATTTGCGACGCTGTTTTTTTATTGGGATTTGGGATTTATTTGTCATTTGGGATTTGGAACTTATTTCCCCCGATATTCCTGCCGCAGCAGGCCGAAGCTGAGGATGTCGGCATAGGCGCCGTTGTAGTAGCGTGCCTGGCGCAAACATCCCTCCTGCACGAAACCAGCTCTCTTCATCAACGCCATAGCAGCCTGGTTGTAGCTGATTACTTCGGCTTCGAGGCGGTGCAGGTTGAGGTGGTCGAAGCCGTGGCTGATGAGATGCTGTATCACCATCGTGCCAATGCCCTGACGCTGGTGTTTGGGATGGATAAACAAACTCAAAGATGCTTTGCGGTTGAACCATCGAATGCTTTTGTAGGCCGCCTGTCCCACCAACTTCTTTTCTTTTTTAATATTAAAAACAATTTCCTGCGGCATGCCGTCGGGATAGGTCCATGTTTCGGTGAGGTTGCAGGCTACTTCGGGAAAAAGCGCGATACGCCGGATTTTGTCGCTTGTGCTTTCGGTGGAAGAAAGCGCTATCTGATCAGAGCAAATGATTTTCATGGTATTTATTTTAAAAGGCAAAATTAAAAAACAACCGTTGCCAGAAGCATCCCAAAAAACACCCAATCCCAGGGTTGTGTAAATGTATGAATCATGTAACTTTTAACGAGAGTTATGTAATAGTTTTCGCTAAAGAGGAGACTACTTTTGTGAGGTTTGTGAAGGCATGACTTACGCCAGGCGTAAACTGCTGACACATGGAAATTTAATTTTTATAACAACCTTAAAATTAAAATTATGAGCGCAGCAAAAGTAGTATTGGTATTGTTGGCCGGCTTTGCCGCAGGCGCAATGTTAGGCGTAGCTTTAGCACCGCACAAAGTAAAAAGAGTTGAATGTACGGGTATAGCAGAAAAAGAATTTGAGGATTTTATCGATGAAAGCAACGAGAAGTTCGATAAGCTAATGAATGAGATCGGTGACAGAAAAACCGAATAGCCGAACGTATAAAAAAGCGAATCCGATTTTAAACTCTGCAACCTTTCGCAACAAAGAACTAAACCGTAAAAGATTATGAAAAAAGAGGTGTTACAACTCCCGTTTTTTGCAAAGGCATCTTTGTTTTTTATGGGCATGGTTGCCTTTGTTAGTGTATTATACATCGGAAGTGGCATCATTGTGCCGCTCATTTTTGCAACGATGATTGCCATTGTGCTTCAGCCGGTTGTTGGTTTTTTTGTCCGGAAAAAGGTGAACAGGGTGTTGGCTATCATCATCACTTTAATTCTTGCCATCCTGATCCTTGCTGCTTTTGGTTATTTTTTATATTCGCAGGCCACACGGTTTAGCGATTCATGGCCAAAGCTGGTAGATAAGTTTACGGAGATATTCAATACCAGCTCAGCCTGGACATCCGATCAGTTTAACATTAGCCCCGAAAAAATCAAAGATTGGATATCGGAGACCAAAGCTGATCTGTTCAACACCAGCGGGAGTATTATTGGGAAAACTCTGATCAGTGTGGGTACCAGCCTTGTGGTTTTGTTCATAATCCCAGTTTATGTTTTCATGATAATGTTTTATGAACCGCTCTTGCTTGAGTTTATTAACAGATTATTTGGACAAAGCAACCACAGTATGGTTGGTAAAATTACAACCAAAATAAAAAACGTCATACAGCTTTATCTCACCGGCCTGATCATAGAGCTTGTAATCGTTGCAGCCTTGAATTCCGTTGGCCTTCTAATACTTGGAATTCAATATGCTGTCCTGCTGGGCGTTATTGGTGCGCTACTCAACCTCATCCCATACATTGGAGGTATTGTTGCTGTGGCCTTGCCCATGATGATTGCATTGGTCACCAAACCTTCGCCCTGGTATGCATTGTATGTTCTGGCTATTTATTATTTCATCCAGTTGATCGACAACAACTACATTGTTCCCAAAATCGTAGCATCCAAAGTAAAACTCAATGCGCTTGTCTCGATCATTGTAATACTGGCATTTGGCGCTTTGTGGGGCATTCCGGGGATGTTTGTTTCAATTCCGCTCACAGCAATAGTCAAGGTCATTTTCGATCAAATCGAACCTTTAAAACCCTGGGGATTTCTATTGGGTGACACCATGCCTGAAATGGCCATATTTAAGATCAACATCAAAAAGAGAAAGAAATAACCTGTCGGCTACTTTCAACCTTCTGACTGGCCTGGCAGAAAAATCTATTCACATCCTTACAAAATGAAAAAGATAATACCCATCATAAAAGTAAAAAGTTTCGCTACCGCGCAAACCATCAAAATCAGCGAAAAAACCATTGAAAGAACAAAAAAGGCACATGGTTTTTTCGCTGAAGTTGGCAATATGTCAATGTTCGTGGGGAGAATCTTCAGGGAAACATTTTCTGTAAATTTTGAATTTAAAGAATTTATTCGTCAGTGTTATGAAATTGGGAATAAGTCGTTGCCGTTGGTGGTCATCACAGGCGCTATCATGGGTCTCGTACTTACTATTCAGTCGCGCCCTGCCCTCGCTGGTTTTGGCGCTGTAACCATGCTTCCCGGGATGGTTGCAATATCTATTATTCGTGAAATTGGTCCGGTAATTACAGCCTTGATTTTTGCGGGCAAAGTAGGGTCGGGAATGGGAGCAGAACTGGGGTCGATGCGCGTAACCGAACAAATTGATGCCATGGAGGTTTCGGCCACCAATCCTATCAAATTTCTCGTTGTTACGCGCGTCATTGCAGCTACCCTCATGTTGCCCATTCTGGTATTGTTTGCTGATGCCTTTGGACTTATGGGTTCCTGGATCGGTTATAACATAAAAGGGGATATGAACCTGGTTTTGTTCTTTTCCCGCGCATTTGGCTCCATCGATTTTATGGATTTATTTCCTGCCATTATCAAAACGTTTTTCTTCGGAGCTGTAGTAGGCGTCGTAGGATGTTACAAAGGATTCAATGCTGGCAGAGGCACCGAGAGCGTTGGGAAAGCAGCTAACTCAGCAGTGGTATTGTCATCTTTACTTGTGATAGTTGTGGATATGATTGCGGTTCAAATAACGGATATGATGTAATGGAAAATCTAAAAACAGATCGTGTCGTCGCTGCATCAGCCGTAACCAAAGCCGAGGGGCCAATGATTGAAATTAATAATCTGAGAAAAGGTTTTGGGGCGCAGAATGTATTAACAAATGTTTCCCTCCGGCTTTTCCCTGGTGAAAACCTTGTGGTGCTTGGAAAATCAGGATCAGGCAAGTCGGTTCTCATCAAGTGCATTGTCCGTTTGTTGGATCCTGATGCCGGAACAATTGAAGTACTTGGAACAGAAGTAAATTCATTAGACAAAAAAGAACTTGGTGAATTAAGAAAGAAAATCGGTTTCCTTTTTCAGAGTGGCGCCTTGTACGATTCTATGTCCGTAAGGCAAAACCTTGAATTTCCGTTGCGCAGAATCAAAAAAAATATGACCAGAAAAGAGATCGACGACAAGATACATGAGGCATTAGAAAATGTCGGGCTGGAGAGTGCTCTGGATAAAATGCCTTCGCAACTGTCGGGCGGAATGCGCAAACGAATAAGCCTGGCCCGCACCATTGTGGTGGATCCGCAGATCATGCTTTACGACGAACCTACCACCGGACTCGACCCGGTAACTTCTGATGAGATAAGCGCACTTATCAATGCCGTTAAGAAAAAATATAAAACCTCTTCCATCATCATTACGCACGACATCGAATGCGCACTGGCTACTGCCGACCGCGTTATCATGCTCAAGGACGGAGAGGTGTATGCAGAAGGCGAAATCGATGATTTTCAAAATTCGACTGATCCTTTAATAAAATCATTTTTTAAGTAACTAAAGATTTACAGATATGAGCTCACCAGCATTTAAAGTACGATTGGGATTGTTTGTTGCCGGAGGATTTATACTTCTTATCCTGGCCATATTCCTGATTGGAAGACAGAAAAACTTATTCAACCCGGTATTTAAGCTTACCACCACCTTTTATAATGTAAGCGGTTTGCAGGTTGGTAATAATGTCCGCTTTTCCGGTATTAACATAGGAACTGTCGAAAACATCAAAATTATCAACGATTCGACCATACAAGTTGGCATAATCGTCAAAGAAGATGTGCAGCAATTTATAAAAACAGACTGCGTGGCCGCAATTGGTTCTGAAGGAATTATTGGCGACCGTATTTTGATTATAATGCAAGGTTCCTCCAACGCTCCATCGGTTATCGACGGACAAAAGCTTTTGTCGTCAGAACCGGTTGAAATGGATGCCATTGTAGCAAGTCTGCAAATTTCGGCGATAAATGCCGAGGTAGTAACAAAACAATTGGCCGAAATAATGACCGACGTCAATCATGGCAAAGGCACGGTTGGAAGGCTCATACAGGATTCGACCATTGCCGAAAACATCAGCGACATCATCATTAATTTTAAAGATATGAGCACGGGTGCAGAAGAAAAACTGGCAATTATCCTGAACAGCCTGAATACAAACATTGATTCAATTATGGCCAGTCTCAATCTAACGGCAGCAAATACGGAGATGACCTCCGGACAAATGAGCGCGATCATGACGGAAATTAATGAAGGCGACGGAACACTCGGATTGCTGGTGCGTGACACAGCTATGTCGGGGGATCTTAGCCAGACTTTCGAGAATCTGAAAGAGAGCAGCAAAAGCCTGAATGAAAATTTGGAGGCGCTAAAAAGCAGCTTCCTTCTCAGAGGATATTTCAAAAGACAGGAAAAGAAGAAAAGAAAAGCAGAAAAGAAATTGCTTGAGTTAAATCAGGAGATTCCTGCCGATAGCATTAATGAAGATAAAAAGTAACAAGACATTACATGAAACATCATTGGCTATGTACCTCAGAGTATTATTTATTGTGCTTTTCGCCTCCTATTTTTTCGGGCAGGTACATGCACAAGAACCTCTCCCCACCCCGGATTCAGTTAAAGTTGCTCACGATTCGTTGAGAGCCGTCCGGGATTCTGTAAGGGATATTAATGATTCGATACGATATGGTGCCATCGAAAGCTTCGCGAAAAAGAAAAAATTTACCAAATTTCTCTATCGCTTGCTATTGAAAGAGGCTCGCGTTGATAAAACCCAAAAAACAAAAACAAGCAAAAGCATTAAGCCGAAGCCTTATTTGAAAGATGAAGGAAAGATTGTAAGAGATATTCATGTAGTTACATTCGATCCCTTTGGCCATTACGTCCAGGACACCTCTTTGCGCCCAAAAGGCTGGCTTGTGAAAACAGGCAATGCGCTGCATGCAAAGACCCGGGAGACGACCATTAAAAACATGTTGTTATTTAAAAAAGGTGAACTCTTTGATTCTTTGGTGGTGCAGGAATCAGAACGATTGATACGATCCCAAAAATATCTGCGCGATGTTGAATTTTTCACAAAACCCGCTTCCAAAGGTTCCGACTCACTCGATGTGTATGCCTGGGCCTGGGATGTGTGGAGCCTGATCCCCGGTGCCAGCTTTTCGGGTAATTCCACTTCACTGGATCTGACGGATGATAATTTTATCGGTCTTGGGCATCGCTTCCGGGCAGATACGAAATGGGAACGACCTGCCGGCACCAATTTTACACGCTTCAGCTATTTGATTCCCAATATCAAAACTTCATACATCAGCGCCAGAGCTGAATATTATTTTTCCGGCAAGGAGAATCTTTTAAGAACCATTGCATTTGAAAGGAATTTCTATTCCCCGTTGACAAAATTGGCTGGGGGTATTTTTTTAGGACAAATGAAAACTTCGATTTCCTTTGTTCAACAGGACAGCATCCTTCATTTATCTTCACGCAACAATGTCCAGGATTACTGGGCTGCCAGGTCGTGGCAATTGTTTAAAGGTAATTCGGTTAAAGAACGAACCACCAATCTTATCCTGTCGGGGCGCCTGCTGGTAGACAGATATCCGGGAAGACCCCAAGAAGCAGTGGCCGCCAACGTCTTCAACAACCAAACTGTTTTTTTCGCCGGGCTGGGTGTTACTTCGCGGCAATATACCCGCGACAGGTACATTTTTGATTATGGAAAAGTTGAGGACGTACCCGTAGGCCGGGCTTTTGGCATTACAGCAGGCGTCGATGTTAAGCAGCGGGATCGGTGGTATCTGGGCTTACAAGCCGCATGGGGCAATTACTATCGGTTTGGCTACCTGAGCACGCATTTCGAATACGGAACTTTTATCAAGGCATCGCACTTCCGACAGGGTGTAATAACCGGCAGGCTAAACTATTTTACGCCACTTTACCAACTGGGCAACTGGAAGATAAGACAGTTTGTTAAACCAACAGTTATTGTTGGTTTAAGAAGGTTACCGGGCGATAACCTCACTTTTAATGAACACATGAAAGGGTTTGAAGAGCTTGCTTTTCCAGCAACAAGCATGGTTGTGCTAACCCTGCAAACCCAAAGCTATGCTCCCTGGAATCTGATAGGCTTTCGCTTTGGCCCCTATGTTTTTGCATCCCTGGGCATGCTGGGAAACGAATCGTCAGGCTTTAGCAGGAGCCGGCTCTATTCCTTTTTTGGATTGGGTGTTTTAATAAAAAACGACTACCTTATCTTTAGCAACTTTCAGATTTCGCTGGCATTTTATCCTTTTGTTCCGGGCAAAGGTGCCGGTATTTTCAAAACAAATTCATTTATAACTACGGATTACGGTTTCAGGGGTTTTGAAATTTCAAAGCCTTCCGTAGTGGATTTTAATTAGGTTCAGTAGTCTTCCAGATTACTTTTACGTTTACGACCCATTTGCTTAAAAACGGAGGGAGCCAGCCCCGTGACCTTCTTGAACTGATTAGACAGATGTGCTACACTGCTGTATCCCATCCTGTAGGAAATCTCCGTAAGGTTAAGCTCGTCATACAATATGAGTTCTTTTACCTTTTCAATTTTATTAATGATAATGAACTGCTGTATGGTGATACCTTTCACTTCCGAAAAGATGTTGGCAAGGTAGGTGTAATCGTATCCTAATTTTTTGCTGATGTAGTCAGAATAATTTTCTTTAGGCTCTTCATCAGCATAATGAATCATCTCTATAATCACATTTTTTATTTTTTCAATCAGAATCGCTCTCGTATCATCCATTACCTACAGGCCCGACTTTAGCAGATTTACTTTCAACTGCTCACGTTTTTCTTCTGTTATTTCTTCCAAAAAATCAACCACGCCAAGGTCAACCACGACATATTTCATCCCAAGCTTTCTCAACTCCTCCTGCACCAGCATTTTGCAGCGGAGACTCACCATGTATTTTATGTAAAGCTTCATTTGTCACAAAGTTAAACAAATTCATAAGTCGCTTGTTTCCCGCTCGTTATTATTTAAGAAATAATAAGAGATGAAGCTGTGATCAGCAATTTTGAATAAAGCTACTGCACGAAAACTTTGGTAAAATCGTAGGTAGAACGCTCGAGCCGGTCGGCAACTTTTAAGGTAAAACCTTCTACCTGTCCGTCTTTTATTACAAAAGGAAGCACTTCGGTGCCCATGCGCGACGGGAAATAGGTACACAAAAACCGGTCGCCGGAAAGATGCTGCAAGGTGGCCTTCAGGTCAGGGTGATGTTCGAAATACAACAGCAACGAATCGCCTGTTACGCTTACGCGGATGTCCCCATAGACTTCGTTATGATAGGGGCCGGCAAATACATTCAGCGGCAACGATGGCGGCAGGTGCATTGCCACTGTGTCGCGCCATTGCTCTATTTGGTTGTTTTGTTGCTGCTGTCGCCGGTTGTATGTCTGCAAGTATTGACTGCTATAATTGCCCTGAGGCAATCCCAGGAAAGCGTCGAGAATTTCGTCTTTCAGCGCATCGTAAAACCAATTCTCGTCGGAGTTGGTCAGCACCACGATGCCCAGGTTAAGCTCCGGAACCAAGGTGACGCCTGTAAAGAAACCCAGTATTCCTCCGCCGTGCGAAATCACTTCCACATCTTTGTAATCGTCTATCGACCAGCCGAGACCATACAAGGAATTGCGTCTCTGGATGGTTTGCGGATAGCGTGTTTTGCGAATTACTTCCCAGGGAATTACCTGCCGCCCCTCATATCTGCCGCTGTCGAGCTGGGCTATGAGCCAATGGCTCAGATCGTTTACCGACGAACTCATCGAAGCCGCCGGACCGATCACATCGATGTTTGTGTGTGGAAAAACCGTCAGCACGCCCTGCTGCAGCGTATGCGCAGAGGCAACATTTTTTTGCTGTTGCAAATTTTCAGAAAGCACCAGCGTACGGGTCATCACCAGAGGTTTCAGCAATTGGTTTTCGATATAATCGTTCCAGGGTTTTCCGGTGATGCTTTCGATGCATTGGCCTGCCCAAAAATAGCCTGCGTTGCAATAGCCGTATCGTTCCCGAAAATCGTATTGGGGAATTATTAAAGGAAATTTCTCATAAATATCTTCGGTTTTCAGAAGAGAATAAAAGTACAGGAAGTCGCGCTGAAAAGTAGCCATCCCCAACCGGTGCGAGAGCACATCGGCAATGGTAACATGCTGCGTCACCCAGGGATCGTTCATGGCAAAGTCGGGCAGATGAACAGTAACTTTATCATTAATACTGCATTTGCCATCATGCTCCAGCATAGCCACAGCGGTGGCTGTAAACGACTTGGTGTTGCTGGCGATCATAAAGAGCGTGTTGGCATCCACCGAATCGGGCAGGCGATGGTCGCGCAGGCCATAACCTTTGGCCACGAGCACCTGGCCGTCTTTTACAATAGCCACCGCCGCGCCGGGCAGATTCCAGTCGGTGAGCGCCTGAAGCACATATGCGTCGAGTTGTTCTTTTACAAATTCCGGCACCGTGGAGCGCTGCTGCGCCTTAGCAACGTGGCTTGTGCCCATCAAAATCCAACCAAAAACCAGTAAGAATAAGTAGTTTTTCATTTTAAAATAATTATTGAGTCCAGTCTAAAAAGGTTTTGGCAAAATTAGGCATAAAAATTCAGGTTTGGAGCTGTTCATAAGATGGTGTTGTAACTGTCACAATAGCAATGAGTTAAAAATTTATGAACAATCTTGTAA
>JAAYIU010000294.1 GCA_012523265.1 Bacteroidales bacterium
AACAAAACTGCAGAGGTGTGTGAAGCATTTATTTGGCCGGGTTTGACGACGCATGCTTACTTTTGCCACTCATTATAGAATAGTTTTGATGGATAATTTTATTAATAAAAGAGAAGAAACCGCAGGGTTTCTGAAAAGGAGAGGGATGGTAAGTCCCCAAGCGGCAATTATTATGGGTACGGGGCTGGGGAAACTTGCCAGCCGCATTGAGGTAGGAGTTGCTATCGATTACGACGAAATCCCGCATTTTCCTGTCTCCACCGTCGAGTCGCACCATGGGCGTTTGATTTATGGCAAGCTCTCTGGCAAAACAGTGGTGGCTATGCAGGGGCGCTTTCATTATTACGAAGGTTACAGCATGAAGCAAATTACCTTCCCTGTGCGGGTGATGAAAGCGATGGGTGTGAAGCATCTTTTGATTTCCAACGCCTGCGGGTCGATGAATCCGGCTATTCCAAAAGGTTCTTTGATGCTCATCACAGATCACATCAATTTGCTGGGCGACAACCCTTTGATTGGTCACAACCCTGATGAGCTGGGGCCACGTTTTCCGGATATGAGCCAGGCTTACTCGCCGGAGCTTGGCAAGCGTTTATTAGCAGCAGCAGAGAGTTTTGGTATAAAAATGCATCAGGGCGTTTATGCAGCTTTGGCCGGTCCTAACCTGGAAACTCCAGCGGAATATCGTTACTTGTTGCGAATCGGAGCCGACGTGGTGGGCATGTCGACGGTGCCGGAGGTGATAGCGGCACATCATGCTGGTTTGCCGGTGGCGGCGGTATCTGTAATCACCGATGAATGCGACCCCGACAATCTGGTAGCTGTGCAGTTGCACGAGCTGCTGGCAGTAGCCGCGATGGCTGGAGCCGACCTCGACAGGGTTTTCACGGAAGTGGTGGCAGGGTTATAAAATGACGTGAATCATCGTTTTGAACCATAGTTCAATTCCGCACGTGCGGAATTCAAAATTCATTAATCGTTAATCGTCAATCGTCAATCGTCAATCGCCTACACATTAAACCTAATATTTAGCATGTCAGCCTCTTGCACAATATAATTTTTGCCTTCCACGTGGAATTTTCCGGCCTCTTTTACGGCGTGTTCTGAGCCATATTTTATAAAGTCGTCGTACTTGATCACTTCGGCGCGGATGAAACCTCGCTCCAGGTCACTGTGAATTACGCCGGCAGCTTGTGGCGCTGTCATGCCTTTGTGGATAGTCCAGGCACGCACCTCTTTGGGGCCGGCCGTAAAAAACGACTGCAAATCGAGCATGTCGTAAGCTGTCTTAATCATGATGTTGACGCCCGGTTCGGTGAGGCCGGCATCGCTTAGAAATTCGCGGCGATCGTTTTCGTCGTCCAGTTCGGCAATCTCTGCTTCAAGTTTCCCTGCAATTACGATCACCTTTGTTTGCTTGCCGGCCAGGGCTGCTTTTACTGCATCCACATATGCATTGCCTTTGGTGGCTGAGCTGTCGTCGACGTTGCAGACGTACATCACCGGTTTGGCGGTGAGCAGGAACATGTCGTCGATGATATTTTTTTTGTCGTCGGCATCGAGTTCCATGTCGCGCACGCTGCCAAAATTTTCGAGATGTGCTGCCACCCTACGCAGCACCTCTGCCTGTCGTTTTAGCTCTTTGTCGCCGGTTTTGGCAGCTTTTTCGAGGCGTACAATTTTTCGTTCGGTCAAGTCCAGGTCGCGTACCTGCAGCTCCAGATCTACTATCTCCATATCGCGCACCGGATCGATAGATCCTTCTACGTGTGGCAGCTCTTCATCGTCGAAGCAGCGCAGTACGTGGATGATGGCATCGGTTTGCTGTATGTCGGCCAGAAACTTATTGCCCACGCCTTCGCCATGACTCGAGCCTTTAGCAAGCCCCGGGATATCGACGATCTCTACCACGGCAGGCATCACCCGCGCCGATTTTACCAGCGCGTCGATTTTGTACAGCCGCTCGTCGGGCACCTCTATCATACCGATGTTCGATTTGGTGGTGCTAAAGGCAAATTTGGTAGTCTCAGCTTTTGTTCTGGAGATGCAGTTGAAAATTTCTGTCTTCCCCACGTTAGTCATCCCGATGATGCCGCATTTCAGTCCCATAGTTTTTATTTTTTTTATTAATTTTTATTTCGTTGGTTAATAGCCCGGTAGTATTCGCGGGCGTTGTTAAGATGTTGCCGGTAAGTTTGTGCAAAGGTGTGGTAGCCGGAGCCATCGGGTCGGGCAACAAAAAACATATAGTCGTGCTTCTGCGCGTTGAGCACCGACAGCAGGCTGGCGACCGAGGGTATGCAAATAGGCCCTGGCGGCAGTCCTTCGTGCAGATAGGTGTTGTAAGGCGAATCGATCTGTGTGTGCTTTCGGTAAACTCTGTTCAGCAGCGAATCGGTTTGTATGTAGAAAGCATAAACCGCTGTAGGGTCGGCCTGTAGCTTCCAGCCTTTTCGCAGCCTGTTGAGGTATACGCCGGCGATGGTGGCTTTTTCGTCGTTGCGGTTGGTTTCTTTTTCGACGATAGATGCCAGGGTGCTCACCTCTGCCGGGTTGAGACCGGCGGCAGAAGCCTTCGCCATTTTGTCGGCATCCCAAAATTTGTTGTACTCGCGGTGCATGCGCTCTGTGAAACCCTCGGCGGTGGTGTTCCAATAAAATTCGTAGGTGTTGGGAATAAACAGTACGGGCGCCGTTTCGATGGTCAGGCCATAGCGATTGTAAAATGCTGCGCTTTGGAGATAATTGATGATGGAAAGGCTGTCAGCTTCTATCTGTTTGCCAATCACTCCGGCCAGTTGCCCGATGGTGCGCAGATTGTTAAAAATTACATTCAGTGGTGTTTGCGCTCCTGAGCGCAGCATGTCGATCAACGCATCGTTGTTCATGCCCTGTTTCAGTTCATACCTTCCCGGGTTGACGTGCGCGGGCAGGTTTTTGCGCTCAGCCAGCCAGGCAAAAGAGCGCGTATCTTTGAGCAGGTTGCTTGACGCAATATTTTCGATCAACTCGTTGTAATCAGATCCGGTAGCTACATAGAGATAGCCTTTGTCGCCTTCCGCCAGATTAACATTATCGTGGTACACCACCCACCAGAAAGCAGTTGCTGCTGCGGCAGCCAAAATCAGTACAAGGCCGATACTGCCATAAAGAAAAGTTTTGCGTGTTGATGATTTCATTTCAAGGGATAATCAGCAGGTTGCTAAGGGCGGATAAGTTGGTAAAATTGTTCGTCTTTCCATTCGTCGTTTTGCAGAAGCCAATGCCGTTTGGTTCCTGTTTTTACAAATCCTTGTTTTTCAAACATCTTTATGCTGGTGGTATTGTCGGTGGTAATAGAGGCGTAAATCTGGTGCAGGTTGAGGATTTCAAAGCAATAGTCGATTAGCAACCGAAGCGCTTCGGTTCCATAGCCTTTGTTTTGTTCTGTCGAATCCAGCAATATTCCGGTGCCGGCGCGGCGGTGCAGCGGATCGTATTCAAAAAGGTCGATGGCGCCGATGGCCTGGTTATTCTCACGAAGCACGATCATCAGCCGCAATTGCCTTACTGAAAGCAGGTCGCGTGCGGCGGTGAGCACATACTGCTCGATGTCGAAGCGGGAGTAGGGCGCCAGCGTATTGCTCAGATGCCACACCGCGGGGTCGTTTTCCCATTGGTAAAGTTTTTCGATATCTTCAGGCTCCGGGGCTCGCAGATAGATATTCTGTCCGGTTAGTGTCATGCTGTTTTAAGAATTTATAATCAAAACTTAGTTTGATAGGTTCCGCTAAAAACATAGGTGGCAGGGCCTTCAAGCCATACTTTTTTAAAAATGTTGTCTTCACGGCGCGCCGAAACGCGCAACTTTCCGCCTTTGGCATCGATGATCACTGTTCCGGCGACAGTATTGTTTTCTAATAGATGTACGATGGCAGCTGCAACCGATCCGGTGCCACACGCCAGCGTTTCGCCCTCTACGCCTCGCTCGTAGGTGCGCATGCGAATGTGGAGCGGTGCTACTTTCTGAACAAAATTTACATTGATGCCCTGTTCTTTGTACTGGTCGCTGAAGCGGATAGCGCTGCCCTGCTGCTGCACATCAATGCCGGCAACATTGTCCACAGGAACTATCAAATGTGGCGATCCGGTGTCGATACGGTAGTTGCCATCAGTCTGCACGAAATCTTCTACATCGTTCATCTTTAAGCGGATGGTAGCCTGCTGCTGTTGCTCCTGCACAAGTTGGGCATGGTGAATCCCGTCGACAGCGCTAAAGGTGAGCTGTTTTTCGCTGATAGCGCGACGGATGGCAAACCACGCAATACATCTGCCGCCATTGCCACACATGGTAGCTTCGTGGCCGTCGGAGTTGAAATAGCGCATATCGAAATCATAATCGCGGCTGTTGCCAAGCAATAGCAAGCCGTCGGCACCCACTCCGAAATGCCGGTCGCAAAAGGATTTTATTGTCGCAACATCAGCTTTAAACTGATTTCGTCGGTTGTCGATCAGGATAAAATCGTTGCCGGCGCCTTCGTATTTTTCAAAGTCTATATTCATACCTTATTAATATGGATACAAAAAACGCTATTTTTTTGTTAATGTTTATGGGAGTTTGCTATTGTCTGACTTTGGGAAGTGTTTGTCGGTTACTTAACAACTTTTAACGGTACCCAGGGATTAATATTTTTTGAATGTTCGTTATCAGATAGTCTTTGTCATATTAATCTGCCGAAAGATAAGATGGTTTACTTATTGATTAAGATTTCGATCATAACTTTCAAATCATATTTATAAATAAAAAAATAGCATCATGAAAAGATTTGCTTTAACCTTGTTGGTTGCCTTTGCCGGTGGTATGTTTGCTGTTGGTCTCATCAACATGATAGGCCACAACGACGCAGCACAACCTGTGAGCACTTCGGTGGTTTTACCCGAATCAATTATGGCGCAGCCCGCCTCCTATCCGGTGCCTTCGGTGCCACAGCAGGGTGCTCCCGACTTTGTGCGTGCTGCCGAAATGACAGTGAACGCAGTGGTTCACATCAAAACGGAGGTGCGCCGCAGCACTTCGGCTTACGATAATTTTTTCTACGAATTTTTTGGCCGGCCACAGCCCCAATACAACCAGCCGCTCATGGCTTCCGGCTCCGGAGTTATTGTTTCGGATGAAGGCTACGTTGTTACCAACAATCATGTGGTACAGAATGCCGAACGCATCGAGGTAATCCTCAACGACAAGCGCTCGTACGAAGCTGAGATTGTAGGGACAGATCCTTCGACAGATCTGGCCTTGATAAAAATTAACGAAGAAAACCTTCCTTTTTTAATCTACGGCAACTCCGACGTGGTGCAGGTAGGCGAATGGGTGCTGGCAGTGGGCAATCCATTTAATCTCACCAGCACCGTCACGGCAGGCATTGTGAGCGCCAAAGCCCGCGACATCAATATTCTGGGGACTTCCGCTGCCATCGAATCGTTTATTCAAACCGATGCACCCGTAAATCGTGGCAACAGTGGCGGCGCACTCGTCAACATTGCCGGCGAGCTGATTGGCATCAATGCAGCCATTGCTTCTAACACCGGCAGCTACACCGGCTATTCGTTTGCAATACCTGTAAACATTGTAAAAAAAGTGGTGAACGATTTTATTAATTATGGCGAAATTCAGCGTGCTTACATTGGCGTTTCTATCCGCGACATCGACAGCGACTTTGCCCGTGAGCGTAAACTGAAAGACCTGCATGGTGTCTATGTTGTAGCCGTGGCCGAAAACAGCTCTGCCTACGATGCTGACATACGCCCCGAGGATGTCATTCTGCAAATAGAAGGCATTCCTGTCAACAGCGTTTCGCGGCTGCTCGAAGCCGTTAGTCAACACAGCCCCGGCGAACGTATCGACGTGATTTTGATCCGCGATGGAAAAACCATCCGGAAAGAAGTGCTGCTGAAGAACCGTGAAAATACCTACGACCTGGTGTCGACGCCTAAAAGCGAAGCCATCAGTAAGTTGGGAGCTACCTTCGATGTCCCGTCGGCCGAAGAAAGTGCCCGCCTGGGCATCGACTACGGGATGAAGATTGTGGAATTGAATCGCGGCAAGCTAATGGATCGCGGTATCCGCGAAGGCTTTATCATCACCGAAATAGACAAAACTCCCGTGCGTTCCATTGATGACATCAAAAATCTGTTGGCCAAAAAGTCGGGCGGCGTGCTTATCGAAGGTGTTTATCCCAACGGTCAAAGAGCCTATTATGCTATCGGCCTCTAAAATGGGCGTTTGTCCATCTGACCAAAAATGCCGAACATTTTCTATCCAATTAAACATTAAACCTGCAAGTTGTGTTATTTAACCTCCATGGTTAACTTTTTTTTACATTTCACTTAATCCTTTTGTTATTGCAATAAAGCAACGCGTGCATAGTTAAGTATCACAATAACCGCAAGTCACACCATTAACAAAACCATTATCTATCGGGACATTTTTAACTAAATTTTAAGGAAAATTTTTAATGAGACAGCTAAAGATCACAAAGTCGATTACCAATCGAGAAACCGCATCTCTGGACAAGTACCTTCAGGATATAGGCAAGGAAGAACTTATCACTGCCGAGGAAGAAGTACTGTTGGCTCAGCGCATCAAGCAAGGCGATCAGACGGCGTTGGAAAAACTTACCAAAGCCAACTTACGTTTTGTGGTGTCGGTAGCCAAGCAATACCAAAACCAGGGACTTAGTTTGCCTGATCTTATCAACGAAGGAAATCTGGGTTTGATTAAAGCCGGACAACGTTTTGACGAAACCAGGGGTTTCAAATTTATCTCTTATGCTGTTTGGTGGATTCGTCAATCGATATTGCAGGCGCTGGCCGAGCAGTCGCGTATTGTCCGTTTGCCGCTCAATCAGGTGGGCTCGCTCAACCGCATCCGCAAGGAATCATCCAAGCTCGAGCAGAAATTTGAACGCCCGCCCTCACCCGACGAAATTGCCGAATCGCTGGATTTGCCGGAAAGCAAAATTGAGTCGGTGCTCAAAATTACTACCCGTACAGTGTCGATGGATGCTCCACTGACACAGGACGAGGATATGAGTCTGCTCGATGTGTATATCTCTGACGACAGCAGCCCGCATACCGACAGATTCCTGATGAAAGAATCGCTTGCCAAAGAAATTCAACGCTCGCTGGCTACACTTACCAAAAAAGAACGCGACGTCATCAATCTCTTTTACGGCATCGGAATGAACCACGGCCTGACACTCGACGAGATCGCCATGAAATTTGACCTCACCCGCGAACGGGTGCGACAAATCAAAGAAAAGGCCATCAGGCGCTTAAAGCACAACTCACGCAGCAAGCTGCTCAAAGCCTATTTAGGCCAGTAGTTGATAATGAATCTGGAAAAAAAAGACCTGCCCCGTTTGAGGCAGGTCTTTTTTTTTTGATAAAGTGTAACAATCCATTTCTCGATGTGTCATACAAGCAACTAAACGATGAAATTGGAATCAGCAGCAGCACAGATAAAGCATGCCGATTTGATAGAAGCATGCAAAGTGTCGGATCGGAAGGCGCAGGAGCGCATTTACGATCTTTACTGCCACGCCATGTACAATGCGAGTTTGCGCATCGTGGCCGACGCTGCAC
>JAAYIU010000417.1 GCA_012523265.1 Bacteroidales bacterium
ACGCCTGAACAGTAGAGAAACCATCAAAAACCACAAGCTGGTAAGTGGTTGTAACAGCCGGCGACACCGTGATACACGAATCGCCCGAAATAAAGCCCGCAGGCTGTGATGTCCAGCTAAAGGTGTAATTGCCGGTTCCTCCGGCAGGCATGGCACACAAAGTTGCTGATTCACCGGGGCAAATTTGTGCTGCATCCGGATCGATGGTCACTGACAAAGCATCGCCTTCTACATCAATATACACTCCGTCACAGCCAATACATCCATTGGCATCGGTCACGCAAAAAGTAAATGTTACATCTGTTGTCAACTGCACCGTTGTAACGTTTTGAAGATTTGCATTTCCGGCAATAAGCCCTGCCGGCTGCCACTGATAATTGGTGTAAGGAGGCGTACCTCCCGAAACCATTCCCGACAAATTCACCGTCTCGCCGTTGCTGATGATCTGATCCATACCTGCATTGGCAACAGGCAATGGCAACATGTCTATTGTAACGACGTTGCTTGTATCCGTATCACACACATCGGATATCACCAGTCGCCGGTAATATGTTTTGACGTTAAGTGCGGGTGGCTGATAATTTTGCCCGGTAGCAGCCGGGATAACATTCGTAAATACCGGCTGTGCATCGGTTGCTTTTTGCCATAAATATGTAAAATTGCCACATGCGCCATCAGGCAAACTGCCGCTCAGGAGAATCGGTACAGTTGCGACACAGATAAGCTGATCCTGCATAATAATATTATTGCTTACCGGATCGCAAACTTCGATCATCACCATATTTGAAAATATCGTCGGACATGGATTGGAAATGGCTTCACGCCTGTACCATGTGGTAGCGAAAAGATTTGACGGCTGATAATCGACGAGCACCGCACCGAACAGAGTATCCCAGTTAATACCATCTGGCGAATCATACCATTGATATGTCATGGGGTCGCTTCCGCCAAAAGCTATGGTTCCGGTAAGAACCTCAGGGGCATTGCCCATGCAAATCTGCTGATCGTCAACGATAGAGTTGTTTTGCACCCCAGGGAAAATAGTTATTTCGACTACAGCGGAAGTATCGGCACAGTTGCCACCATCGTCCGTTACAATTCTTCTAAACCATGTACTGACAGCAAGTGTATTGGGATTGGAGTAGTCTTGCGTATTGCCGCCTGTTACAGCCCATGCAGGGTTAGCTGCAGTGGATTTTTGCCAGGTGTAATTATAAATACCCGTTCCTCCTTGCGGCAGCGATCCTGCAATAAAAATTGGCGACATGTCGCTACACATCTCCGTAAATTCCGGCGTGATAATGTTGTTGATGATAACGGGTGAAAGAATGATTTGCAGCGTATCAGATTCATTGCCGCATCCATTGGTAATGGTTACAATCGCTTCATAGGTGCCTACATCGTTGAACTCAACCATCGGGAAAGCTGAAGTATTGCTGGTAGGCGGCACGTAGCTTACCAGTCCGAGACCAATAATGTTCCAAAGATATGTTGGTAATAAAGTATCACAATTGATTTCATATTCGGGCTGCAGCGCCAATGTTGCCTCACCACACACAGCAAACACCGGCACATCAAAGCTTACCTCCGGAGGCTCGCATATGATAACAGTCTTGCTAATGGTGTCGGGGCCACAACTGTTTTCGATAATCATCCTGATGTTAAAATAACCGGATGTGTTAAACTGGATTAAAGGATCAGGATAGGTAGGATCATTTTCAAAACCAGGCGTGATAAACTGAGCACCGGCAGCTGGCTGAATGCTCCATTTATATTCGGGCATTCCCTCTCCACCCTCAAAACTGAGATTGGTAAATTGTACCTGTGCCGGGACGCAGGGATCAAAATTTTCAACCTGAAAATCGGCTATGGGCGGCTCCTGCACAAATAATTGAATTTCTACAGTAACAATTCCTGAATTATTATTGATGTCGATGCCTGTCCAGGCCGTGAGCGACACAGTGTACCATTGTCCGGCTTGTGTAAAATTATGCACCGGCTCGAAAAGGTCAGAAAAGTTATCAGGCCCTGAAGCAGGATCGCCAAAATCCCATGCAAAATGCGTTTCTGTTGTAAATTCCAGTCCATTATTAATAATATAAAAACCTACCTGTGTTAAGTTGCCAAATGCAACCGGATTGCAGGCAAACAATTGACCCGGTCCGGCACCCCATTGGCCATCGAGTGTATCGATAATTGTTATCACCGGACACGAAACATAAATAGGGCAAACAATTGAGTAGGTTTCATCACACGGGTTGGCAGCCGTGCAGGTAGCCTTAAAGGTATATCGCAGATCGTTCGGATTAACACAAAAGTTTAAATCGACAGAGCAGGTGGTATAAACATGGGTTAGAATATGATTTAAAGGCAACTCATTCTGAAAAAGTGTTGTAGAGGTGCCGTCACCGAAATCGATATCATACCGTGTTCCCGGTGTGTTGTTATAGGTCTCGGGAGAAATAGGAAAATCGACTGTAAAAGGAGCAACCCCCCATGTATTTCCCGGACTGGCGATGCCGC
>JAAYIU010000009.1 GCA_012523265.1 Bacteroidales bacterium
GCTGAATCTGATAGGCCGCTACGGCGATAAATTTAAAGTAGCTTTTTCTATTTCGGGCAGCGCCATCGAGCAATTCCGCGACTATGCTCCCGAAGTCCTAGAGAGCTTTGCGCAACTGGCACGCACCGGCAACGTGGAGTTTCTGGCCGAAACCTACGCTCACTCGCTGGCTTCGCTCAAAAGCAAGGCGGAGTTTGGACGGCAGGTAAATCTGCATCGCAAAACCATCGAAGAGCTTTTTGGCCATAAGCCGACTACTTTCCGCAACACCGAGCTGATCTATTCAGACGAAATTGGCGAAATGGTTTACGACCTGGGCTTCGACACCATGCTCACCGAAGGCGCCAAACATGTGCTTGGATGGAAAAGCCCCAACCACCTCTACAGCAACGCCCGCAAGCCGGAACTGAAAGTGCTGTTAAAAAATTTCAAGCTCTCCGACGACATCGCCTTTCGCTTTTCTAACCAGGGCTGGAAAGAGTGGCCACTGACTCCCGAAAAATTTACCGGCTGGATCACCAAAAGCGACAAAACCGACGAGGTGATCAATCTTTTTATGGATTACGAAACCTTTGGCGAACACCAGTGGCGCGAAACCGGCATCTTTGACTTTATGAAAGCCTTGCCGGCAAAGATTTTGAAAAACGCCGATTTCACCTTTCGCACACCGGCGGAGATTTCCAAAATTTTGCAGCCTGTGTCGGCGGTACATGTCCCCTACCCCATCTCATGGGCCGACGAGGAGCGCGACCTCACCGCCTGGCTGGGCAACGAAATGCAGGACGAAGCCTTCGGCAAACTGCTCAGTCTGGAAAACAAAATCAACCACTGCAAGCAGCCTGATATTTTGCGCGACTGGTACCGCTTGCAAAACAGCGATCATTTTTATTACATGTGTACTAAATGGTTTTCGGATGGCGACGTACACAAATATTTCAACCCCTACACCTCGCCCTACGAGGCTTTTATCAACTATATGAATGTGCTCTCGGATTTTACCATTCGTGTGGACGAGCAATGTGTGGCGAAAAGCGGTGAAGAAACTGCTGATGAAACCACGCCCCGGCAAGCTGGGCCGGAGAATACAGATGCTGACGATGCTAAAAAACAAACAAATGAGCGCGACGGGAGCAACGAGTTTTCGTTTGAACATCTGAAAGAGATCTCCAACGCAAAGCTTAAAAAGCTCCTGAAAGAGATCGATGCCGAAAACCTGGCTTATGCGCTGCGCGACGCCGGCGAAGACATCCGCGACCGTGTGCTGCCCAACCTCACCAAGACGGCACGCCGGGAATACGATCAGGTGATGGCCAAAATGAAGAAGATAAAAAAAGAAGACATCGCCCGTGGCCGCGACAAGATTGCGCAGGCTTTCAGCCGTCTTTTTAATCCGTAGCCTTTTGTGTTCCGGCTCTATCCGCATTTTGTTACATTTGCGCGCTTAAAAAATGGTTGCTGTGATGACAAAAAAAAAGATAGCCGTTATTGCCGGTGGCGATTCAGGCGAACATGATATTTCGATAAGAAGCGGCACCGTGGTGGCCGAGACGCTCGACACCCAAAAATACGATGCCTTCCTTATCCATATCCGCGGAAGCGAATGGTTTTACCAAAGTGGTAAAGAAAAGTTTTCTATCGATAAAAATGACTTCAGCCTTTTGCTGCCCGACGGGCGCATCCATTTCGACTGTGTTTTTTGTGCCATCCACGGCACTCCCGGCGAAAATGGCCGTCTGCCGGCATATTTTGAGATGCTCGGCATTCCTTTTACAGCTTCGGGTTCGCTGATCTCGGCGCTCACCTTCAACAAAAATTACTGCAATCGGGTGGTGGCTTCTTACGGCGTGCTTACTGCGCGCTCGATTCATCTTTTTGCCGGCGAGCGGATAGATGCAGATGAAATTGTGGAGCAGCTCTCGCTCCCGGTTTTTGTAAAACCCAATGCCGGCGGATCGAGTGTGGGGATGAGCAAAGTAAAACATGCCGAAGGGCTTATACCTGCCATTAAAAAGGCTTTTGCCGAAGACACCGAAATCCTCATCGAAGAGTATGTGGAAGGTCGCGAGCTGACCTGCGGCGTGCTCCGCCACAACGGTGAGCTGCTGGTGCTGCCGCTGTGCGAAGTCATCAGTAAAAACGAGTTCTTCGACTACGAAGCCAAATACGATCCCTCACTGGCC
>JAAYIU010000402.1 GCA_012523265.1 Bacteroidales bacterium
ACTACGACGTGGGTTTTGTGGTAGATCCCGATGTGGACAGGCTCGCCATCATCTGTGAAAACGGTGAGATGTTTGGCGAAGAATACACCCTGGTGGCTGTTGCCGATTATGTGCTAAGCCACACGCCCGGCAATACCGTAAGCAACCTGTCGTCGTCGCGGGCTTTGCGCGATGTAACCGTGGCGGCAGGCGGAAGCTACCAAGCTTCGGCGGTGGGCGAGGTGAACGTGGTGGAGCTGATGAAGAAAACCAATGCCGTAATCGGCGGCGAAGGCAATGGCGGCATCATTTATCCTGCAGCGCATTATGGCCGGGACGCGCTGGTAGGCATTGCGCTCTTTCTTACTTTTATGGCAAAAGAAAAAGCCACTCCCACCGAAATCCGCAAAAGGTATCCTGCATATTTTATTTCTAAAAATAAAATCCAATTGTCGCCGGCGCTGGATGTGGATGATATTTTAAAGAAAGTTGCCGACAGCTACCGCCATGAGCGCGTTACCACCATCGACGGCGTGAAAGTGGATTTTGATAAGGAATGGGTGCACCTGCGCAAATCCAATACCGAGCCGATCATCCGCATCTATGCCGAAAGCACCTCAGCCGAAAAGGCAACGGCATTGGCAAAAAGCGTTATCGATAAAATTAAATCTATAGCAGGGATTTAATGAAATAATTTGGCTCTGATATAAAATATTGTGACCCGCTCTTTACTAACCCCGGCCTTTAGGCCGGGGAGGGGGCTAAAATTTCTCAGTGGGCTTTAGCCCAAATAAATAGTATGATCGTAAGTAGTTTATTTAAAGATACTGATGCAAAAGAGTTGCGGGCTAAAGCCCGCCGATTTCTGACAGTGCTTTCTGAACCCACCCTAAAGAACAGGGTTATTGAGATGCTTCAGATGAACTTCGCCCATTAAATTAGGTAGTTTCGTTTTTGATACGAAACATACTCAAAAACCGATGCTATGCGTGAAACACAAAACAAACAGCGCTGTAAATGGGCACAGGGCGATACACTGATGCAGGCTTATCACGATAACGAATGGGGCGTTCCAACCCGCGACGACCGTAAGTTGTTTGAGTTTCTTGTCCTTGAAAGTGCACAGGCCGGGCTGTCGTGGCGCCTCATACTGAGCCGGCGCGAAAATTATCGAAAAGCGTTCGCCGGTTTCGATCCCGAAGTAGTGGCAAAATTTGGCGACAAAGAGGTGCAGCGTTTAATGGACGATGCCGGAATTATCAGAAACAAAGCAAAAATTCTGGCTGCCATCAACAATGCCCGGCGCTTCCTTGAGGTGCAGAAAGAATTTGGCTCATTTGCCAGCTACTCCTGGCAGTTTGTCGGTAACCGGCAAATTCAACATACCATTAATGATGCAAAAGACCTTCCCGTAAAAATCAAAGAAGCCGAAGATTTTGCCAAAGACCTCAAAAAAAGAGGCTTCAAATTCCTCGGAGCAATTACCATTTATGCGCACATGCAGGCTGTAGGGATGGTAAACGACCACATGGAGAATTGCTTTCGCAGAAAAGAAATTTCATATTGTTAACAAAAAAAGCCAAATGTGGATAAGTAATAACATGCTTTTGGTCGGGGTGCATGAGGTTTTTCTACTTTTATGGCCGAAACAAAACGATCAAAAACTATGGCGCGCCGAAAAAAGAAAAAACAAGCTTCGCACAAGTTCAGCACTGTCACCTTTAAGCTAGGGCGGCTGCAGAAAAAATCGCTCGACCAACACTGTAAGGCGCGGGGATTGACCCAGATAAAGCTCGTCAAGAAAGCCATCGAAGACTACCTGTCGCTTCCCTACGAACAGCCGGCGCCTAAGATGTTTATCTCACCCAACCAGCTCGATCTTTTTGAAGAAGCGCTGCGTGCAAGCGAAGCCGAAGAAGTGTATCAGGAGAAAAGTTCTGAAAACTAAACCGCCGAGACGCGGAGGCGCGGAGGAAAACGAAATTAAACCGCCAAGACGCTGAGTCGCGGAGGGGAAACAAAGAAAATAGTTTTCCAATCTTCTGCGTCTTAGCGACTCAGTGGTGAAAAAAACGAGGGGAGAAACGCACGCCTCAGCGCGACATGGCGTTTTCGTATAGATAGCGTGTGATGATAGAGCGTCCCAGCGTTACCTCGTCAGCATATTCCAGCTCATCGCCTACCGATACGCCGCGCGCAATGGTGGTAACTTTCACATCGAAACCCTTAATTTGCTTGTACAAATAATAATTGGTGGTGTCGCCTTCGATGGTGGCTGCCAAAGCAAAAATCACCTCTTTTACTTCACCGGTTTGCACCCTTTGCAGCAGCGAGTCGATGGTCAGGTCTTTGGGACCGATGCCGTCCATGGGCGAAATAATGCCGCCCAGCACGTGGTACAAACCGCGGTATTGATTGGTTTTTTCGATGGCCATCACATCGCGGATGTCTTCCACCACACAGATGATCTCGCGGTTGCGGCGGCTGTCGCGGCAGATGTCGCACATTTCGCTGTCGGAGAGGTTGTGGCAGGAGCGGCAATATTTTATCTCGTTGCGCAGCGTTGTCAGCGCGTTGGCCAGCGCATCCACGGTGGTTGTTTCTTCGCCAAGCAGATGCAGCGCAAGGCGCAACGCCGTGCGACGCCCGATGCCCGGCAGGCGCGAAAGCTCGTCAACGGCATTTTCGAGAAGTTTGGAAGAATAAGTGTTCATTGGTTTCGATCGCGTAGTATTTTTGCAAAAGTAGTGCTTTGGTTTTTTGTGCTAAATAATGACCCGTATTTTCCGTTGTTTTGATGCATCCAAAAAACAAAGCCTTTTTATTACGCAGGAATTACCTGCTTAATTATATGAGAATGAAAATGAAAATTCTTTTGCTGATGATGTGCACGATGTTGGTCTGGAGCTTTCAGGCCGCAGCGCAGTACGGCGACACACTCAACCAAACCGACGCGCAGGGACGCCGGCAGGGAACCTGGATAAAAAAAGATGCCTCCGGGCGCCTGATCTACCGCGGACAGTTTGCCGACGATGTGCCGGTTGGCGAATTTATATACTACGATGATGCAGCACGCATAAAAGTGCGGCAACTGATGAGCGACAGCGGAACACGGGCCGCCACCACCACCTACCATCCCGGCGGACAAATGCAATCGAAAGGTGATTATTTCGATCGGCTGAAAACGGGCGAGTGGAAATATTACGACCAATACGGCCAACTGCTTACCGTTGAAAATTATTACAAAGACACCCTGCACGGCGGCTTTTTTGTTTTTTATCAAAATGGCGATACCGCCGAAATCCTTCACTACGACCGCGGGTTAAAAGCCGGCGAATGGAATCAGTATTTTAAAGATGGAAAGCTGAAAACTAATGGCCTTTTTGTTAACGAAACCCTCCACGACACCATCACATTTTACCAGCCCAACGGCAAAGTGCGCGCTGCCGGCAAATACAACCACGGACTTAAAACGGGAGCCTGGGTTTATTACATCGAAACCGGCGAACTGGAACGCATGGAACATTTTGTAAATGGCGTGAAAACGGGGCAGGAGGTGATGATTGAGCTGCCTGCGGAAAATTATGAGCCAATCGGTATTGAGGACGATGGCGATGCGAGATAAGGTTTTTTAAGTGATGGAAATAATACAGCCGTCACGGACAGGGTGGGGGAAGGGCGGGCGGGCAGCGCCCGCCCTTCCCCCAATCTACCAACGCGATCTGTGTCATTTCGACTGAAGGGAGAAATCTATTTCAAAAAACAGAATCATTAATACCGCAACTTTGAGGCTATGAAATGGTCTTATCATATCAGTATGCTGACCATAATTTTTTGAGATAAACAAAAATTAAAAAAAAGTAATCAAATGGCAACCAAAGAGATGAAAACCTATTCGCTGGCGGAGATGAAGGATAAATATATTGGTGAGGTGGGTACCGCAGAAAGAGACGAATACGAATACGAGCTACGGATGGATCTATTAGGAAAAATGATAAAATCAGCACGCCAGCAGCATAGCCTGACGCAAGAGCAATTAGGACAACTTGTCGGGGTTCAGAAAGCACAAATTTCAAAACTCGAAAGACGTGCAAACAGCGCTACCGTCGATACCATCATCAAGGTTTTCCAAGCATTGAAAGCTGAAATAAATTTTAACGTTAAACTTGAAGATAACTTTGTGAAGCTGGCGTAGGGATGATGCAAGCTGAACGCTTAAAGCAATTCCGCAAGTCTCTCCAAACGATCAATCACCAACGTTCCGCTTGCCTCAAGCCGTTGGGCGGCGTGGTGCCCTCCCGTAAACAAAATACATTGCATTCCGGCACTGTTGGCCACTTCATAGTCGTGCAGCGTGTCGCCAACCATCAAAAGCTCGCCAGCCTGCAATCCACTGCCGGCCACCAGCAATTGGGCATTTTCCTCTTTGCTGTGCGCATAATGATCGTTCAATCCATTGATACTTTCGAAAAATTTCGCGTCAATACACGCTGCCACCGAAGCCAGAAGCATCTGCTGCTGCATGGCCGAAAGGATAAACTGCCGGTAGCCGCGTTTTTGTAAATAACCTATCGTTGGGCTGGCGCCGCTTTGGATGCCGCAGCCGGGAAGCAGAATCTTGTAATTGTCGATAAACTCCATTGCCACAGCATCCCATTCATCTTCATTAAAAAACAAGCCTGCTTTTTCGTAATAGCTGCGCACTGGAAACGTAAAAATCTCGCGGTAACGCTCCTGGCTCAGAGGCGGGAGTTGGCGCAGGGTGAGCATCTGGTTCATGGCGCTAAGGCTGGCGGCAATGTCGTCGAGCAGCGTACCGTTCCAGTCCCAGACGATGGCTTTGACGATGGTAAAATCTATGGGCTTTGATAGTTTCAAAATTGTTGGCGGATTAACGAGAAATTGTAAATTCGCAAAAATAATTTGAAAACCATTATGAAAAGTATCAATCCTTCCACCGAAGCGATCATTCGCGAATACGAACCCTACACTATCGAACAATGCAACCGGATTGTCGATCAGGTTAACGAGGCATGGCATAATTGGAAAACCACAGCGATGGAGCATCGCTCGCAGTTGATGATGCGTGTGGCAGAAGTTTTAGAGAAACGCCGTGATGAGCTGGCACTGCTGATGACCAACGAAATGGGCAAGCCGCTGCGCGAGTCGCGCTCCGAGATAGAAAAGTGCGCCTGGGTCTGTCGCTACTATGCCGAGAATGCCGCAAAGATTCTTGCAGACGAAACCATAGCCAGCGATGCTACGCGGAGCTTTGTTTCTTTTGAGCCGCTGGGCGTGGTGTTGGCCGTGATGCCGTGGAATTTTCCGTTTTGGCAGGTGTTTCGTTTTGCAGCTCCTGCACTCATGGCCGGCAACGCGGGTGTGCTCAAACACGCCTCTAATGTAAGCGGTTGCGCCGTGGCCATCCAATCGGTTTTTGAGCAGGCCGGTGCACCGGAAAATCTGTTTCGTACCCTTCTGGTGGGTTCCGACAAAGTGGACGCAATATTACAACACCGGCATATCCGCGCAGCCACGCTCACCGGCAGCGAACATGCCGGCAGCAAAGCGGCCGCCATCTGCGGACGACTGCTCAAAAAAACCGTGCTGGAACTTGGCGGCTCCGACGCTTTCATTGTTTTAGCTGATGCCGATATCGAAAAATGTGTCGAAACGGCCGTAACCGCCCGCATGATCAACAACGGCCAGAGCTGCATAGCCGCCAAGCGTTTTATCGTGGCCAAAGAAGTGTATGAGGATTTTGTAGTGCGCGCCATCCGCAAAATGGAGAGCCTGAAAACCGGCGATCCCGCCACCGACGACATCGACTATGGCCCCATGGCACGCGCTGACCTGATGGAGGCGCTTCAGGAGCAAATAGATAAATCGGTAAGCATGGGCGCCAAACTGCGCATGGGCGGGCATACGCTAAAGCGAAAAGGATTTTATTTTGCTCCCGCTTTAGTTACGGACGTTACGGCCGGCATGCCGCTATTCGATGAAGAGACGTTCGGCCCGGTGATGGCGGTGATAAAAGCCGAGAGCGAAGAGCACGCCATCCGGCTTGCCAACAACAGCCAATACGGGCTGGGTGGCAGCCTCTGGAGCCGCGACACCCGCAAAGCGCAACAGTTGGCGCGCCAGATCGAATCGGGCAGCGTATTCATCAACGGGATGACTAAATCCGATCCCCGCCTCCCTTTTGGCGGCATCAAAAACTCCGGCTACGGCCGCGAACTTTCCCACTACGGCATCAAGGAGTTTGTGAATATTAAAACTATTTGGGTGAAGTAGTGATGGTATTATTTTGATCTGTGATATCAGGTAAGAATTACCGGAATAAAAGTTAGACCTTTGTAATCGTAATTTTCAAAAAGAGTACAAATTAAAATTGTAAAAAGTAACATAAATGGCAACTGTTGAAAAAATAAGAAACGGATTGATAGAAAAAATCCTGGCTATTAAAAACAAAGACTTTTTGGAAGCTCTTGATAAACTAATTTCCTCAAGTGCATCAGACTTGGAGACTGTTGAACTAACCGACGAGCAGAAAATAATGTTGGAAATGAGTGAAGAGGATATCAGGAATGGAAAACTGATTTCTCAGCAAGCAATGGATAGACGAAATATAGAATGGCTAAACGAAAAGTAGTCTGGACAAAAACAGCCGACCTTCAATTCGTCGGAATTTTGGATTATTGGAACAAAAGAAATAAATCCAATTCCTACTCAAAGAAACTTGTGAATTTGGTTTCCGCTTGACGAAATGAGCTTCTTGTTTTGCCGGCACACCGCAGAAAATTTATACTTTTTTGGTGTTGTGTACAGACAAAAAGAAATATAAAATATGGACGGGACAAGTCTTACGCCTGAACGGGAAAAACTCAACGCATTGCGACAGCTTTTGCCCGAAGCCTTTAGCGAAGGAAAAATCGATTGGGAAAAACTGAAAGCTACGCTTGGAGAGGATGTGAACTTTGCCAACGAACGCTATGTGCTGAACTGGGCAGGCAAAAGTGAAGCTTTCAAAGTGTTGCAAACACCCACTTCAAAAAGTTTGATTCCTGCAAAAGAGGAAAGTGTAAACTTTGATGAAACCGAAAACATTTTTATTGAGGGCGAAAACCTTGAAGTGCTGAAAGTGCTGCAAAAAAGCTACTTCGGAAAGGTGAAAATGATTTATATCGACCCGCCCTACAACACCGGCAACGACTCTTTTATTTACCCCGACAAATTTTCTGAAAGCAAGGCCGACTACGAAAAGCGGGTAGGCGACAAGGACGAAGAGGGCTACATGACCAAAGATGGTATGTTCAAACGAAACAGCAAAGAGAACGGACAATACCACAG
>JAAYIU010000025.1 GCA_012523265.1 Bacteroidales bacterium
ACAGCGGTATTATATTCGGTACTTCTCAAAAAACTTCCTGTCCGTTACGACGAATTTGTAATCGTTGCCGTCCAAACTCTTATAGGCGTGTTTTATTTTCTACCTCTGTTATTTATCTTCGCCTTCCGGCATTTTATCACCGTACAGCCCACCGCCGAGCTCATCACCGCATTGTTGTTGCTGGCTGTATTTGCCTCCTCTCTGGCGTTTGTCTTTTTCACTATCTCTTCGCGCGAAATTGGCATCAGCCGCACCAACCTCTTTACCAATCTGATCCCCGTGTTTACAGCAGTGTTTTCGTTCGTCATTCTGGGTGAAGTCTTCAGGGTGCAAAAAATCCTGGGCATGGTGGTGGTGATTACCGGCGTGATGATGACGCAGATGAACGGAAAAAACAAAAACAACTTCGCCAACATGTATCGCTTTTTTGTAAAAGGAAAATAGCGGAAAGTCCGCCAGCCACTCATCTTATCTTCCACCAGCAAAATTTTTTTATAAAAATTTAAAGTCAACAATAAGTTGGTCTGATTTCTCTTATTACTTTTGCAAAAATTAAAAGCGACTAATGACAAATTCAGAAACAGAACAGGTAACTGACGCCCTGAGAAAAGTGTTTATTACGGCAAGCGACATCTTTGTGGATACCGACACCAAAGAGTGTGAAGCCAAAATTTCGGTGGATGAGTTCAGAGGCGACATCACCGAGCGACTTTTTGCCGACGGCGTGCAGTTTAAAGTTATCGACTACTGGGATACCTACCCTTTTAAATACGTTTTGCAATACCGCACCAACGACCAAGGCTAAAACACTCTTGGAGTTTTTGCTTTCTGTAAATTTAACCACACTGCTTTAGGCCGGATCATTATTGAAGGCCGAAAATAGTATTTTTGGCAATGTGCGTTTGCAGCAATTTGATGCTTTAGCCCGATAATGGAAAGAATGAAAGAGATACGATGAGACTTAAAGTTTTCGACATCTATATTATCAAGAAATTCCTGGGAACTTTCTTTTACGCCATCGCCTTGCTTTCTGTCATTATCATCATCTTCGACATCTCCGAAAAAATCGACGACTTTATCGAAAACGAAGCAACGGTAGAAAAGATCATTTTTCAATATTACGTTGTCTTTATTCCCGGCTTCATCAACATGTTCAGCTATCTCTTCACGTTTATTGCCGTCATCTTTTTTACTTCCAAGCTGGCCATGAACACCGAAATTATAGCCATCCTCAGCAGCGGTGTGAGTTTCAACAGGCTTCTTTATCCCTACATGGTCTCGGCTTTTTTGCTTACCATCATGTCATTTTTGCTGGCCAACTTTGTTATCCCCGGAGCCAATGTGGTGATGCGCGACTTTAAGGATCAATACATCGAAAAGCTCACCAAGAACAAGGATGTGAACATCCACTTACAAATTTCGCCCGGCACCTACGTCTATGTCGAGTCGTTCAACTCCACCACCAATTCCGGTCAAAAGTTTTCGCTCGAGGAATTCGATGACCAGCAGGAGCTGACCTTTAAAATGAACGCCGACCGCATTCTGTACGATTCGATAACAGGCATGTGGCGGGCTACCAACTACTACATCAGAACCATTGCCGAGAATGCGGAAACGCTGCGGCGGGGCGCTGTGATGGACACGCTGATAAACCTGGTGCCCAAAGACCTTTTTATTAAAAAAGAGGAATTTGAGGAGATGAATTATTTTCAGATCCGCGACTACATCAGCGAGCAGCAGATGAAAGGCAACCCACGCATTGTAGATTATCAGGTAGAAAAACACAAACGCATAGCCTTTCCTTTTGCCACCCTGGTGATGACGCTCATCGGCGTATCGCTGTCGTCGCGCAAAGTGCGTGGAGGTATCGGCTTGCATCTGGGCAGTGGCATCGCGCTGGCATTTTTGTTTATTCTCATCATGCAGATATCCTCGGTATTTGCCACCTCCGGCGACCTGACTCCCTGGCTGGCTGCCTGGCTGCCCAACATTCTCTTCGGCATCGTCGCTGTCTGGCTTTATTACAAGCGGACAAGGTAGCGCCGGTAAAACTCAACTCCGATAAAAGGTCTTTAATCATTGCCGGCAAAGGTCAATGTTTTGAAAATGCAGAATGTTTTGAAGAACATCATACAAAATAAAAACGCCTAACTTGTTAAAGGTTAGGCGTATTACTATTTTATTCGGTGATCCAGCTGGGACTCGAACCCAGGGCCCACGGCTTAAAAGGCCGTTGCTCTACCGACTGAGCTACTGAATCGGTTGCTTTTTTTACAAAGCGGCTGCAAAAGTACATCCATTTTTTAAAAATCCAAACTCCGGTAAGATTATTTTTCCCATAAAAACTGACAAACCTTTTCAATGGGTTGAAATCGTGGGGTTTCGGAGGGATTTTATTTTTATAATAATGTATTAAAATTTGAGTACATCAAGGTTTCCGAGGCCTTCGCGGACGATTTCGATGGTGCTGCCGGTGCAGTCGAGCACACTCGAAGGTTGGTTGCCACCAAATCCGCCATCGATAACGATATCCACAAGGTTTTGGAATTTCTCATAGATAAGTTCCGGGTCGGTGGTGTAGGCCAGCACGTCGTCGTCGTCGGGTACAGAGGTTGACATGATGGGATGGCCGAGCGCTTTCACGATTTCGATCGGGATGGTGTTGGCAGGGATACGAATACCCACAGTTTTTTTGCGGCTCTGGATGTATTTGGGCACCGTGTTGCTCGCATTGAGGATAAATGTGTAAGGGCCGGGAAGCAATGTTTTCATGAGCTTGAAGAGGTTGTTGTTGATAGGCTTGGTGTAATCGGACAACTCGCTGAGGTCGCTGCAGAGAAACGAAAAATTGGCCTTGTCGGCTTTTAAACCTTTGATGCGTGCGATGCGTTCGATGGCTTTCGATTTGAAGATGTCGCAGGTGAGGCCGTAAATGGTGTCGGTGGGCGAAATCACCACACCGCCGTCGCGCAGACATTCCACCACCATGGCTATCTGGCGCTGACTGGGAGTATCGGGATGAATTTTTAGTAGCATGATTTCAGATTTTTACCGCCTGCAAAATTACATTATTAAAATTAACCGTTTGCAAATGGCTGGTTTATCATTTTGCTGCCTATTAAAAGCAATATCCGTCCACGGCTGGTGATGCATTCTTAATTTATTCATTAATTTTGGCCGCACTTATTTTAACGACGCTTCATGCCTACGCTCTTTATCACTGCATTCATCGATATAAAACTCGCCGACGTCATCGACGTGCTGCTGGTAGCTTATCTTCTGTACGTGCTCCACAGCCTTTTGAAAGGTACTGCGGCTATCAATATTTTTCTGGGAATTGTAGCGGTATTTTTGATTTGGCGGCTGGTTTCGGCATTGCGCATGGAGATGTTTTCGGCGATACTCGGAGCCTTTATCTCGGTAGGATTTATTGCGCTTATTGTGGTTTTTCAGCCCGAAATCAGGCAATTCCTGTTGATGCTGGGAACTCCGCGGTTTATGAATAAGGAGCGATCGCGGTGGTTTGCAAAACTTAATCTTAGTAAACCAACGCACCTCGATGTGGATTCGATAGTAACTGCTTGTCGCAAAATGTCGGTTAGCAAAACCGGAGCTTTAATAATTCTGGCCAAAGACAATGAGTTGCGGCAATATGTCGAGACGGGGCAGGTTCTCGAAGCACAGATTTCGGACGAGCTGCTGATGAGCATTTTTTTTAAAAACAGTCCCTTGCACGATGGCGCTGTCATTATCATCAATAATAAGATAAAATCGGCGCGGTCGATTCTGCCGGTGTCGAGCAGCAAAAATGTTTCGGTAGGGTTGGGGTTGCG
>JAAYIU010000438.1 GCA_012523265.1 Bacteroidales bacterium
GTCCGTAGTTGCTTTTTACATCGTTGTGTTCCTGCAGCAGCGCATTGAGTTCGTTTTGCAGTTCGGTGCGCATCATCTCTTTTTCTACCGTCATATCTTCCACTTTGGTAGCTGTGTTGATGTACATGTAGCCCAGTAGCAATACCAGCAGCAGTAGTATGGCCAGGAGAATGATGTAGATGATCGGTTTTGATTTCTTTGGTGCCTGTTCAGTCATTTTTCGATATGCTTTTTTGTAATTATAAAAAATCAAGTTGTTAATAATATCCGTTTATCGGTGGCAAAATTAGTAAATTTTGGGTGGCTGGATTTCCAAGGTTGCTAATAAAAATGCTTTCGCCGGGCAGTTATTGCACCAGCAATATTTTATAACAGGTTTTGTAAAAGATTGCGCATTAATAAATAAAACAGAGCGGTGGATTGCTCCTGCCGCTCTGTAAATTTAATATTCTGATAAAAGGGACAGCTTAATGCGCGCTGTCTATTACTTTTAGTTTATCGCCCGTTTCGGTAACGATCTTCCGGTAGAAGTCATCGCCGTAGCCTGGCTGGCTTACGTTGGGGTTTTGTTGCCCGGGATTCGGAGTTTTGATGTTGCCGTCCATAAATTTCATAAAGAGATGGCGGTAGAAGTCTTGCCATTCGTTGGTAACCCGGTCGCTGACGGAGGTAGAATAGTCGGTGAGATAGGCTATTGCCAGATTGGGATTTTCGTCGTAGAGCGCTTTTGCTTTCTCGTCGATCATGGGCGTAAGGGTTACAAATTCTTGTTCGTAAGTATCTATTTTTTCTTTCACTTCGGGATAAATAGCATTCCAGCGGGTGTAGGCAAAATTAGAAACCTGATTGAACACCCAGAACGCCGCATCCGACGACCAGCGCATCAGGGCGCCATTGCCACGTTCTATTGAGTGTGGTGCGCGGGTGATGCCGCAATACATAGGCATATAAACGCTGCACGAGGCGTCGTCGACACCAAACCAGATGATACCACCAATGGGGTCGGGCAGCCAATTGCGCATTTGTGTTATAAAAGAAAAACCGGTTTGTTGTGTAGCGGTAGCGCGTTCGTTGCAATAGCTTACCCCGTCCACCTCAAAGGTGAGCGGACGCCAGCGATAGGGAACACCAAAAGGTCCTGCGCCAATATCTTTACTCATATCCAGCTCGGTGCCTTCCAGGTGGTCGCGCATAAACTCGAACATATCCAGCGGGCTGATTTTCTTGTTGGGTTTCACCCACAGCGGCATACGGTTGGTGGCGTATTTATCCACGTTTTCGTCGCCATTGGCCAGCGTCTTGCCATGCTCTATGTTTCCTTTCACATACTCCCAGTATTTGTCCATGTCGTCGGTTACGTCGTTGAACATGCTCCAGACGCGGATTTCGCAGAAGCGGGCGCCGCCAAAGTCGACGGGAGCATAGGTGTCGGAGAAGCTAAAGTTTTCGTCTTTTCCTTTAAAGAAACCTTTTTCGCGGGCAAAGCTGATGACGTCAGGCGAATAGATAGTCTGTATGTTTTTATCTTTCATAAAGAGATCAAAATTATCAGCGGTAACGGAGGTTTTTCCATCGGCCCGCGGGAAGGTGGTAATGCGTGCGTGATTGGCATGAGCGCTCACATATCCGTCGGGAACCATGCGTGCTACCCACACGGCGCCTTTATGTCCGTTGCCTTTTCCGATAAGTTCGAGAATCCACACTTCGTTGGCATCGGCAATCGAAAACGATTCGCCGGAGCTGGCGTAGCCGTAGGTGCTCATAAGTTCGTGGTAGATGCGGATGGCTTCGCGGGCGGTGCGGGCACGTTGCAAGGTGATGTAGATAAGGCTGCCATAATCGATGATGGCGCCTTCCTGGCTGCCCAGCTCCGGCAATCCGCCGTAGGTAGTTTCGCCTATCGAAACCTGAAACTCGTTGATGTTGCCCACTACGTTGTAGGTTTGTGCGGCTTGTTTTATTTTCCCAAGGTATTTCCCGGTATCCCATTCGTACACATCCATCAGGGTTCCTTCGGGCCAGGTGGCTGCAGCCCAGTGATACAACTCACCATACAGCACGTGCGAATCGGCGGCGTACGAAATCATCATCGATCCATCTACCGAGGCGCCCTTGGTGATGAGATAATTGGTGCAGGCTTCGGCACGGAAAATCCCCGATCCCACGATAAAAAAAGTTAGCAATAAAGCTGTCAGAATGCGATTCTTCATAGTTTTCTAAATATTAGTTGATACAGATTATTAAAAGTTCTTTGTTAAAAAAGTGACTAAATTAGAAGATTTAAACAATTGTCCAATACGAAAATGCAATTGTAAGAATGTGTGCCAATAGTAATTACCGCCCTCCTGGCTCCAGATGGTCCAACAAATAATTTCGCAACAGCGAAAACACATGCCGGTAGGTATTTATGCCTTCGTAGATACCGTGCGAACGGTTGGGATAAGGCATTACCTGGAACATCTTGTTGTGCTTCACCAACTCGTTGATGAGGGCTTCGGTATTTTGATAATGAACGTTATCGTCGGCGGTGCCATGGACGATCAGCAGGTCGCCTTCCAGATTTTTGGCATAGGTGAGCGGCGAGCCTTTAATAAAGTCGTCCAGATTTTCGGTTTTCAACCCCATGTAACGTTCCTGATAAATGTTGTCGTAAAAAAGCTGGTTGCTCACAGGAGCTACGGCCATGCCGGTCTGGTATATTTCGGGATAGCGGAACAAGAGGTTCAGCGTCATGCTGCCGCCGCCACTCCAGCCCCACACGGCGGTGCGCGAAGAATCCACAAAAGGCCATTTCATAATTTCGCGGGCAGCCATGGCCTGGTCGCGGCTGTTGATGATACCGATTTTGCGATAGATGCTTTTGCGCCACTCGCGGCCTTTAGGCGCGGGCGTACCGCGATTATCGACGGATATCACCAGATACCCCTCCTGCGCCATCAGACGGTGCCACATGCTGGCGGCATCCCACTGGTCGGTGGCCGTTTGTCCCCACGGTTCGCCATACACATGAAAAAGTACCGGATACTTTTTGGCGGCGTCAAAGTCGGGAGGTTTAATAATAAAACCCTCCATGGTAACACTGTCGGCGGTGGTGACGCTGAAAAACTCTATCGGCTGCAGATTAAGCTTTTCCAGCGCGGTTTTCAGCCGGGCATTGTCCACCAAAGTGCGCACAACTTTATGATCGGGCAGGCTGATAAGCTCAGTAACGGCGGGTGTATTGATGGAGCTAAAGGTATGAAAAGCAAAGTTTGCGTCGGGCGCAATAGTATACTTATGCGTGCCGGGTTGATCGATAGGGGTGATGCGCTGTGGCTTGCCATTGCCATCCATTGCCACCCGGTAGAGGTACCGTTGTGTGGGATTGTGGGGTGAAGCAATAAACCAGGCTTCGTTGGTGGCGGTCGCGATAGCCTCGATAGAAACCACATCGTAATCACCGTGTGTGATCAGTTGTTCTTCGTCGCCGGTTTTAGAAATCAGATAGAGATGTCGCCAGCCATCTTTTTCGGTGAGCCAGGTAAAATATTTATCACCAACCCACTGCCAGTCGTCCACCACGTCGAGCCACGCTTCGTCTCGGTCGGTGTAGATGTTGGCAGCAAGTCCGGTTTTTGGTTTGCAATACCACAGCATGTTAGTATTTTGCTTTCGGTTGAGCTGCTGCACCAGGAAGCCGTCGGAATCGGGCGTCCAGTGCATACGCACGAGGTAATGTTGGTACGGGTCGCCGGGGATTTTCATCCATACAGTTTTGCCGCCTGTTGCCGGCACTGTGCCAATTCGTGCCGAAGAAGGCGCTTCTCCTACTTTGGGATATTCCACCGGGATGGTAAATGAATATAGCGAGTCGGTATTGTTGATCATCAGGAAGTCGCGAATTTCCGATGCGTCGATTTGCCAGTAGGCGATGGTTTTTCCGTCGGGACTCCAGCGGAAGCCATCGCGGCAAAAGAACTCTTCTTCGTAAGCCCAGTCGAAAGTACCGTTGATCAGATCGTCGGTGCCATCGCTGGTGAGCTGCACGATTTTTCCACTGTTCAGATTTTCCACGTAAAGATTGTGTTTGCTCACATACGCCACGTGGCTGTCGTCGGGCGAAAATTTGGCAAACATCAACGAGGAAGCCGGCAAACCTTTGCCAAGTTTGGTGAGTTTCCCGCTATCCATATCCAGCAGCCAGTAATCACCGCGCGTATTAAGTCGCCAAACGCGTCGGGTGTTGGTAAAGATCAGCAACATTTTGCGGTTGTGCGACCATTCGTAATTAGCGATCCATAGCGGACTGTCGGCATCTTTGGGCGTAAGCTGTGTCTTGGATACCAACACACTGCTCAGGCCGGTAGCAGTATTATACTTTACTATTTCCATCGCTCCGCCCGCCAACTCCAGCGTGGTGTAGCTTTCGCCGCCATCAATCCAGCGTGGCTGGTTGAAGTGATCGCCACCCAGTTCGGATGAAAGGAAAATCCGGTCCATCGAAAGCTTGGATGAATCCGTTACTTCCTGAGCTGCGCCAGAGATGCCTGTTAAAATGATGGCCAGCAAAAGAGATGCGCCGGCCATTTTTACATTTTTAAATCTCATTTTTATAAAAATATTGTTTTAATGATTTTATATCCGGCACCACACCGCACCTTCTTTGGTATCTTTCACTTCTATATTCAACCCTTTGAGGCTGTCGCGGATTTTATCGGCTGCAGCCCAATCCTTGTTATTCTTGGCATTCTGACGCAAATCCAACACGAGGTTCATCAGGCCGTCGGTGGTGTGATCGTCGGCAGCGGCGGCGTCGGCTTCTGATTTAAATCCGAGAATATCAAAAACAAAGGTGTTGAATGTTGCTTTAAGCGATTCAAGATTTTCGGCGTCGATGCTCTCTTTCCCATCATTTATGCAGTTGATAATGCGCACGGCTTCAAAAAGATGGGCAATTACGATGGGGCTATTAAAGTCGTCGTTCACAGCTTCGTAGCATTTTTCGCGCAATGAGGCAGCGTCCACAGTGTTCTTATCCGAAGGCTTAAGTTTTTTCAAGGTTTCAGCGGCAGCAAGTAATCTGTCGAGGCCTTTTTGGGCGGCCAGCAGGGCCTCGTTCGAGAAATCGACGGTGCTGCGATAGTGCGCCTGAAGGATAAAAAAGCGTATGGTGATGGGGCTGTAGGCCTGATGTAGCAACGCGTGGGTGCCGGTAAAAAACTCGTCGAGGGTGATGAAATTATTCAACGATTTGCCCATCTTCTGTCCGTCGATGGTGATCATGTTGTTGTGCATCCAGTAGCGCACATGGTCGTTGCCAAAGGCCGCCACCGCCTGTGCTATCTCCGACTCGTGGTGCGGAAATACCAGATCCATCCCGCCGCCATGAATGTCGAAGGTTTGCCCCAGATATTTGCAACCCATTGCCGTACACTCCAGATGCCAGCCCGGAAAGCCTTCGCTCCAGGGCGAGGGCCAGTGCATGATATGTTGTGGCGTAGCTTTTTTCCACAGGGCAAAGTCCACCTGATTTTTCTTCTCATCCTGACCCGCCAGTGCCCGCGTATTCTCCAGAGCTTCATCTATCGAGCGCCCCGAGAGCTTGCCGTAGTTGTGGTCGCGGTCGTACTTTTTTACATCAAAATATACCGAACCCTGGTTTTCGTAAGCGTAGCCTGCCTCGAAAATTTTATTGATCATATCGATCTGCTCGATGATATGCCCCGAAGCGTGTGGCTCGATAGAAGGAGGCAGCACGTTGAGCTGCTCCATATTTTTGTGGTAACGGTTGGTGTAAAACTGCACGATCTCCATGGGTTCGAGCTGCTCAAGGCGCGCTTTTTTGCCCACTTTATCTTCGCCTTCGTCGGCGTCATTCTCCAAATGACCCACATCAGTAATGTTGCGCACATAGCGCACTTTGTAGCCAATGTGTTGCAGGTAGCGAAACACCAGATCGAAGGTGATGGCCGGACGCGCATGGCCCAGGTGGGCGTCGCCGTACACCGTGGGGCCACACACATAAAGCCCGACGTGTGGCGGATGAATGGGTTCAAATTTTTCTTTTTTGCGTGTCAGCGTGTTGTATAGCGTGAGAGGCTGCTTCATGATATTATATTTTTTTAGCAAAAATAATGCTTTTGGGGTTGGTGTAGTGAAAAATCAGACCGACGGCAAGTTTCCTTTTATCAAGGCATGTTTTTGAAAGGGTTTGTTAAATATTTACTAAAGAAACTTTTTTTGTTCAAAATTAAAATATATTTGCGAGCGCCTTTTATAAACAATTGTTCCGATGATCCTTGCTATTGTGAAATTGTTTAAAAAAACCAAAAGCGGCTACTATGCAAAAAACACTGTTTACAATTGTTACACTTTGCCTTGTGAGTGTTTCTTACGGACAAACTACTGAATTTCGGATTTCACTAAATTCAGGATTATTTTCATTTGCCGGCGAAGATGCTGAATATGTTTCTTTCATCAACTATAATGACCGGACTGAATCAGGAAACACAAACAACCCTTACGGTTCGAAAGGCGGACTTGGCATCGGGCTGTCAGGAAACATAAAAAGGGTCTCAAAGAAAAAATTTATTTTTGGTGCTGACCTGGGTTATGAGCTGTTGAGAAGTAAAACTAAAATTAACACAATACATGGCAACACAGGAAGCTCCACATACAGCCTGGATGCAACGGGGAAAACTTTTTTAAATTCCAACTTCATTAACCTGCATCTTTTTATGGGTCACAGGTTGCCTGCAAACAAAATTAATCTCGATTTTACAGGCGGGCTTGAGATTGGATACTGCCTAAACGCAACAGAAAAAGGTTCTGCAACTGCTTCCGATGGCACAAAATATGAAACTTCCCGCGACAGAAAAACGATTGACTATGATATCAGACCGAGAGTTCAGATTGAGGCCAATTACAAAAAAGTTGGCGCTTACATCGGGTATTCTTTTGGGCTTACAAACTATAAATCAAACTTTGATGGCGGAGCATTCGCATGCTATGCAAGGCTTTTACGATTTGGGTTGACATACCAAATAAAATAATTGGCAACACACAGAAAGCAAATTCATCACTAAAAAATAATAAAACCATGAAAGAATTAGTGTCAGCAATTGTGGTTTTCGCACTGTCAATCACTTTGGCATTTGGGCAGAAAACCGAATTCCCGAAAGGGGTTTATTTGTCATTTGAAGAAATCAAACAAAAATCTCCGAGTGTTTTTGAGGAACTTGAAGTTGAGCGAAGAACAAAAGGAGATATTAAAATGAATGGCGGCAACGACTACAAACTTTTTACGTCAGATAAATCGATAAGTAGAAAGACAATCAAAAAACAGTATTATGCATATTCGGACGGAGATTCGCTTTACATAAACTGCATCCATTACCAAATTCAACCGTGGTATGCTCCGGTTCTGAGTGACGGAAAATATTTAGTAATCCGTGGTGGGCTTTCCATTGATCGAAAAATTCAAAAAGAACAATTAGATAACCAGGTCCAATTTGGGTATATGTTTGGTGCTGTGGGAGGCGCACCTCAAGGAGCGAAACTGGCCATGCTAAGATTCATCTATGTTATCGATAAAGAGACCAATAAGATTACCACCGTTTCAAGCGCCTACCTGAGAGAACTTCTCTCTGATACTCCGGAATTACTCGAACAATATGAAAATGAACAAGAGCCATCGAATCAGGATTTGTTTGTGAAATATCTGAAGCTTCTAAACAAAGAATACTGATGCAGGCATTGGTGAGTTTGGATAAAATAAGAAAGGCACGTCTGCTGCGGGGACGTGCCTTTATTTTTGTTTGGAAACCTTCTTGCAACAGGCAGATCAGTACTTCGGCTTTTCCATCTCTGCATCATTTTCCCGTGTGCCGGGTTTGCGCTTTTGCAGCAGGGCGAAAATCAGCAGCGCGATGCCGCCAAAGAGAAAGGTCATCGAAAAGTAGGCAATCTCCTGCTGCATGTTGGTATTATTTACCAGCAGGTGCCCCATCAGTATCCCCACTGCCACCCCAACGAGCAGCAGCCCGAAGCGCAACGAGCCGTCGGTGGTTTTACTGATTTTAAGCGAACGCGCATCGGCGCCGTGCTGTATCAGGTTTAACTTGACTTTACGGTCGGCCTGGATGTAAACGATGGCCACTACCATTGCAAAAAATCCCAAAGGAACCATTATGTCTTCCATATCTTTAGTTTTTATGATAATTAATAATTTCGTTTCTCATTCACCCGCTTTGACAGCGATTTTGCCGGGTGGTTACAAAAATCTTTTTAAGATTGATTTTTTTTCCACCTTTGTAACCCAATGCTTCCTGACGCGTCAAAAACGGTACAAATGAATTATCGCGACGATAGCTTTTACATTTCTCAGGTGCTCGATGGCAATCAGGCAGCTTTTGCCGCTTTGGTCGAAAAACATCAGCAGATGGTGTTTACCATTGCCGTCAAGATATTGCGCAACCGCGAGCAGGCCGAGGAGATTGCACAGGATGCTTTTGTAAAAGCTTACAGCGCACTAAGTTCTTTTAAAGGTGAGGCAAAATTTTCGACATGGCTCTATCGCATCGCATACAACGCGGCCATCTCGGCAGGCCGACGCCGCAAGCCGGAGTATGCTGCCATCGACGAAACGCTCACAGAGAATTACACCACCGACGAAATTCACCCACAGGTGGAGGCCATGAGCCAGGAAGAGCAGATGGAGCTTATTGAAAAGCTGATGCAGCGCCTGCCCGAAGAGGACAACCTGCTGCTCACGCTTTATTATAAAAAAGAAAAGTCGGTGGCCGAGGTGGCCGAAATAACAGGATACTCGCAGTCTAACGTCAAGATAAAGCTCTTCAGACTGCGCCGACGGCTCTACGACGACATGCAACAAACACTCGAAAAAATGGTTTAACACAAAAATGGACTACAACAAAAATATCAACAACATCGACGATGGCTTCCTGAGGCGGCTCATAAAACTTACTGCCGAAGAGCCGGTGCCGGATGGCTTCGTTAAAAAAATTATGCAGCAGCTTCCCGCCAGTGAGCAGCAACCCATGCTCGCCGAACCATCGCGGCGGTGGATTTGGATTGTAGCAGTGGCTGCGGTAGCGGTGGCAATAGTGGTAGCCATTCCTTTTAGCACCGGCGACTTTTTTGCCCGTTTTGCTTCCGCAGATGGTTTTCAGATTTACCGCCAGCTCTTTGGCAGCGTCGTTGGTTCATTTTCCAAAGGCTTCTCCGCTATCCACATCAGCAGCATAGGTTTTTTAATTTTAATATCAACACTGCGGCTTTATCTTCTCAATTTGCTGCTTCGGCGGTGGTTCGACCAAAACCCTTCGGCGGCTCAACCCTGCCGTTGACTGCCATTTTCTTATCGAAAATAAACTGCTATGATTTCTGAATCTGTCAAAAAAACGATTACCAATTATCTCTCCCGTCATTTTTCTGATAAAGACATTATTATTCGGGATGTGTCCGGAGTTTCGGGTGGTTCTATCAATTCGGCTTATCGCTTTGCAACGAGCCGCGGCAACTTCTTTGTAAAAACCAACCACGCTTCCCGTTATCCGGAGATGTTTCAGAGAGAAGCAAAAGGTTTGGCGCTGTTGCGCAATGCCGGTGCCATTAAAGTTCCTGAGGTCTTGCTGGCCGATACCGTCGGCGAAGAAGCTTTTCTCCTGTTGGAATATATCGATGGTGCTAACGAAAAAAAGGATTTTTGGGAAGATTTTGGGAAAAGACTGGCACAGTTGCACCAGCACCACGCAGAGCTGTTTGGCCTGGATCACGACAATTACATGGGATCGCTCTGGCAGCACAACGATCAGCACTCCGATTGGGTAACGTTTTTTATCGAAGAGCGCCTGCAGCGGCAGGTGGTGCTGGCACGCGACAATGGCCGCATGGGGCGCAGCGACGTGGCTGCTTTCGACAGGCTTTATGTGCGGTTGCCCGAAATATTTCCGCCGGCCACGCCTTCGCTTTTGCATGGCGACCTGTGGAGCGGCAACTTTATGACCGGCTCCGACGGCTCTGCCTGCCTCATCGACCCGGCGGTTTATTATGGCCATCCCGAAATCGACATCGCCATGTCCACACTTTTTGGCGGTTTCGGCAGCCGCTTTTACGAAAGCTATTACAGCCACAATCCATTGCCGGGCAGCTACCACGAGCGGCTTCCCATTTATAACCTGTATCCACTTTTGGTTCATGTAAATCTTTTCGGCGGCTCCTACCTTTCATCGGTACAGCAGACCCTGCGGCGGTTTTAAGGGAGACTTCTCAAGAGAGAAATTCCAAATCTCAAATTCCAAGTTCCAAATAAATCCCAAATTCCAACCGTCGGTAGCCGGTGTAAACAATTCCAAAACGCTGAGCAGTTTGGTTATTGA
>JAAYIU010000152.1 GCA_012523265.1 Bacteroidales bacterium
ATCGCCGGTGGCGAGGCGTGTGCTCTCCGTGGGGATGATGAGCATCGACGGGCCAAAGAGAAACTGGTTCTGATAAATGCGCCAGAAGACTTTTTCGTCGTCGGTATAGTCGATGGCCAGGCTGCGGTTTACCGGCATTCCGTCGAGCGTGGATTGGTGCATGGCGGTGTAAAGGTAGGGCAGCAAATTGTAGCGCAACTGAATGTAGTTGCGCGCGATGCGTTCGGTTTCTTCACCATACACCCAGGGTTCGCTGCTGGCGGTATTCTTGGCCGTATGTCCGCGAAAGAAAGGAGTAAAAGCACCAATCTGAGTCCAGCGTGCGTAGAGTTCAGGCGTGGGATTGCCACCGAAACCTCCTACATCGGAGCCGGTAAACGAAATGCCCGACAAGCCCAGGCTGTTCACCAGGCGCACACCCAGCAGCATGTGCTCGTCGTTGGCCTGGTTGTCGCCGGTCCAGATGGCAGTATAGCGCTGCAAGCCAGCAAAACCCGCCCGTGTAACGTTGAGCGGACGCCGTCCGTTCATCAGTTTTTTAGTTCCTTCCAGGGTGGCGCGCGCCATGTTGTTGGCATATACGTTTTTGGCCTGGCGATAGGTGGCTTTGTTGCCTTCCCAGTGGAATTGTATCAGATGCGGTGGCTGCTGTCCCCAGGTAGCGATTTCGTTCATATCGTTCCAAAAGCCTTCGATACCGTAATCCACATTTTCTTTAAACTTCATTCCCCACCACGTGCGCACACGCTCGCTGGTAAAATCCGGGAAATGACACCAGCCGGGCAACACCTGCGCCGTCCAGAATTTGCCATCGGGATATTTTACAAAATAATTGTTGGCAACGCCCTCGTCGTAAGCTTTGTAACCTTTTTCCACTTTTATGCCCGGATCGACGATGATGGCTGTTCTGAAATTCATGTCGCGCAGTTGTTTCAGCAGCCCGGCAGGATCGGAAAAGGTTTCGGGGTTCCAGGTAAATATTTTATAATCATCCATAAAGTCGATGTCGAGATAGATGACATCGGCGGGGATATTTTTTTCACGGAAAGTGCGGGCAATATTGAGCACTTGCGTGTCGGGAGTGTAGCTCCAGCGGCTTTGCTGAAACCCCAGCGACCACAGTGGCGGCATCTCCATACGTCCGGTGAGCCAGGTGTATGATTTCAGAATGTCGGCTACATGGGTGTGCCAGATAAAATAATAATCCATCTCGCCATCTTCGGCTGAGAAATAAGAAAACCGGTCGTTGGAAGCGCCAAAGTTGAACACAGTGCGGTAACTATTGTCGAGCAGGATGCCGTAGCGCAACTGGTGGTGCAGCCCGATATAAAAAGGGATGGAGGCGTACAACGGATCGCTGTTGTTGTCGTAATGCGGATTGTCGGTGTTCCAGTTGGTGTAGGCTTCGCCGCGGCGGTCGAGGTTGCCGGCTTTTTCGCCCAGGCCGATAAATTTCTCGCCCTCCTGCAGCACTTTGTAGGTGGTCACCTCGGTACCGATCCAGGAGGTGCCAAAGGCAGGATCGTCCTGCGAGATAATGCGGCCGTCTTTGGTTTTAAAAGTGAAGCGTAAGGGATTTTTATCAATCACCAGCTGCATGGAATCGGTGCTGATAAAATATTGATTCTTGTCTTCGCCATAGTCAAAGTCATCGCGAACCACCTTGCCCACCACGGCATACGACACATCAGCATCGAAGGTTTTGGCGATGCGCACCCGAATAATATTGGGAGTGTAGATGGTAACCTCGGCAGTGCCGTTGTCGGTGACGAACGAAAAGGTCTGCTTTGGCTTGTTGGATTTTACGTTTTTTAAATTCCCCAGGCTGTTGCTGAGCTGTTGCTGCGGGAAGGCGGGCGCCGCAAGCAGCAGCACCACAATGAGATAAAGAAGTTTTTTCATAAAATGATTTTTATTTTTATGATGGTGTTGATAATTTTTATTGTGTGTAGCTCTTCTGTAGCATCTCAATAACCCAGCTCTTTAGGACGGGATCAGAAAGCGCTGTCAGAAACCGGCGGGCTTTGGTTTGCAATACTTTTGCATCTGTAACTTTCGATGAACTCCTCATAACATGCTCTTTATTTGGGCTAAAGCCCACAGAAATGCTTTTCTTTTTTTTACCCCCGGCCTAAAGGCCGGGGTTAATGAATGACCTGGCCATAAATCTAAAAACAGATTTTTCCCTCCATCCCACTTCTTCCTATGTCAGCGGTGTCATTGCGAATGGATGGATCAAAAGAATTGGGAATCATAACGATATCACAAAACCATTTCATCGTCTTAAAGTTGTTAAAAAAATGCCGCATCTCAAATAAATCTCAAAACAACAACCTTACAACCCACCAGCATTCGCATCATAAACGCGATATTCCCAAGCCTCCAGCCGCAGTTGATGGTTGTCGCGCATGGTTATTTTTTTATTACCAAACACATCGTTGTAATCCCCGGCGTAGGCATCGCCTTGCAGTGTTACGTCGTGTGGCTGTGCCGAAATATTTAGGATGACAAGCACTGAATGATCGTTTTTTGTTCGCGTAAAAGCAACCACAGCTTCGTTGTCGGTTTTCACAGGAACATATTTCCCGCCGAAGTCGCCATTCCAGAGTGCCTGGTTGCTGTGCTTCAGATCGAGAAGGGTTTTATAAAAATCTTTTAGTGGATAATTCTTCCAGTTGATGGGATCTTTTTCAAAAAACTCCAACCGTTTGTCGAGGCCGGCTTCCTGACCCGAATAGACCAGCGGCATCCCGGGAACGGTAGCCATCAGCACAGCAAATGTTTTGAAGCCTTCACCATAGCGCTCGTGCACCGTGCCGTTCCAGGAGTTTTCGTCGTGGTTGGTGGTAAAATTCATTTTGTAAGCCCCCTGTGGAAACGTTCCGGCCAAATTATCAAAATAAGCAGCAATCACTGTGGCAGAAGTATCTCCGCGAGCAATCAGGTTGCTAAGCTGATGAAAATGCCAACCATAATCCATATCGAAAGCATCTATGAGCAGTTCTGTTTTTTCGGCTTCCGCCAACATAAAAACAGGTTTTATCTCATCGAGTTCCCGGCGTGCCCGATCCCAAAAATCGGTTGGCACCATGCCGGCCACATCGCAACGATAGCCATCGATGTCGGCCTCCTCTATCCAAAATTTCATCTCGCCGATCATCGCATCGCGCAAAGCGTCGTTTACATAATCGAGCTGCACCACGTCTTCCCACCCAAAAGGTGCATACATGCTGCCTGTGCTGTCGATGTCGTAAAATTCAGGATATGCAGTCACCCAGGCGTGATCCCAGGCGGTGTGGTTGGCCACCCAGTCGATGATTACCTTCATGCCCAGCTCATGCGCTTGTCTGACCATTGTTTTGAAGTCTTCCATCGCACCAAATTCCGGGTTAATAGCTTTATAATCGCGCACCGAGTAATAACTGCCCAACGTACCTTTTCGGTTTTTTTCGCCGATGGGTTGCACGGGCATCATCCACAAAATGTCGACGCCCATCTCTTTGAGCCGCGGCAAATGCTCCGCAAAAGCCGTTATCGTTCCCTGGCTGGTGTATTGTCGCAGATTGACTTCATAAATGTTCGCATTTTTGGACCAATCGGGATGCCTGACATTGCTTACCGGCAACGCAACCACAGTACTGTCGGCAGTTTCGGAAGATCCATTTTTACTGTTTTGAGAATTACAACTCCAGGCTGCAAGTGCCAGAATCAGCAGCCACATCAAATTCTTTTTTATCTTCATCATCACATTGATTTTTATTAAGATTATTTTTGGCAAAAATATAGAAAAAGAATACTTCAATGACCAAACCTGCTGCTATCAGTTCCGAAACGCTCGATCTTGTGATGCGCGAAGAGGATTTTATCATTTATCATAACGGGGCGCCGCTCACTACCCCGATGGGTGCCGGGTTTGCACATGCCGACGCACGAATTTTAAAACACCTGCTGGTAAAATTCACCCTGAGTGGCATTTATAATTCTGACGGCATCAACAGCGCTGCCATTTTTTCTTTTGTAAAAGATCGCATCGAAAAAGGTGACGATCCCGTAAGTGAAAATTTCGACAGCCTGTGCCGCAAAGACACACTGATAGGCAATCGCACTGCAAATCAGCCAAAGCCATTGATTAATGTGGCGGACGCCATCGATTTTTTTGATAAAAATCCGGAGGTAATGAATCTGATATTTTGGAGCGTTTCGGTGATGAGCGAGGCCTACCGGAATTTTGTAAGTCTTTTGGAAAATGGCGCACCTCCGGAGGGCGGAGCCGCCATTCTGCAAAAGCAACTCAAGAAATATTATGACGATTTTTCGGCGGAGAAGAAAGCTGCTGTCAATCTTTTGCTTGCCAACCACCAAAACGGGATGATGCTCCCGCTGATGCTGGTTTCGCATGTGATTACCCCGTCAGAATATGCCAACAGCACGCTGGCTTTGCTGCTTGCACAAGCCAACACAAATGAGAAGTCAAGAGCAAATGGTGCCGCACCCTACCAACCGCTGCAACGGATCATGCAATTGCACGACGAGGCCTTGAAGACCATCGAATTTCTGAGCTTTTTTGAAAAAGGACAAAACAAGATTTCTGTGATTCATGAGCTTATCAGCCGCGGCGAGAGCGACAGCCTGGAGTTTAAAAGTACCTTTCGGTGGGATTTGTATCAGAATAAGAAGAACCCGGCCATCGAACATGCAGCGCTAAAAACCATGGCAGCCTTTATGAACAGTGCCGGCGGCGACCTGCTCATAGGCGTGGAAGACAATGGCAACATCCGGGGCATCGAGCTGGATCAGTTTGAAAATACCGCCAAATTCCTGCTGCATGTCTGGACGCTCATCAAATCGTCGATGGGGCAGCAGGTAAGCCCTTACCTGAAAACCACCCTTGAAACCATCAGCCGGCGCACCGTTTGCCGTGTGCATTGCCTGCCCGCTCCGGCACCAGTATTTCTGCGGCAAAAGGGTTTCGACGAGCGTTTTTACATCCGCACCGGCCCCGGCACCGCCAGCCTCGAAATAAGCGAGGCGCTGGAATACATTGCCGAGCATTGGAAAAGATAGTGGTTGGATATAACTTTTTGAAGTCTGATTGAATTTTTGAGCTGCTCTTTCCATTCCATTTGATCTTATCCATTTTTCATTTTAAAACAAAATGTTTTAAACAAAATGTTCATTTCCCGGAACCGCTTCAGGATGCGGTTTCAAGCCACGTTATAAAAAATTTGAAGGCCAAATAAAGGAAGTGGGAAAAGGACAAAGGATTGCACGATAAGAAACAAATAGTTTAATCTGCCGAATACATCCGACAAATTCCATGAAATCTATCAAGTACACCCAACAAATTTTACGAAATTCGGAGCGACACTTCTAAGGAAATACCAGCATTGTTTCTTGCGAAACAAAAACCCAATAAGATTTTCCCGGCACAAGCGCTGGTAACGTAGCGATTACCTTTTCCGGCCACCACACACCAGTGCCAGCTGCCTCTTTGATAGCCTTTATCGCTCCGGCTGGTTGTGTAACAAGTTGCCCCGGCAACAAAGGCTCAGCGATGATAATGGGCAAAAGATTCCAGCCGGCATGCAGGTTTATGGTTTTATTAATAACCACCGTGCCCGGTATGGCAAGGGTTGCCGGTTCGCTCATTTTTATAAAATATCCTTTGCGGGAATTCCATGGAAGCGCCTGTTGTGGATTGTTTGCCGGCAGCACTTCGCCAGCTTCTCCGACCAAAATTATCACATCATCGATCACCTCCTCAAAAATGGCAGCAGCGTCATTTTCTTCAGGATTTACATAAAGTGAAAGGCCGCTCCATCCGGCTGGCAATGTCATTTGTTGCATTGCCTCATTGCGCACCAGCGCCTTCCAGCCACTTTTCGTAACGCTGTAGTCGGAATGAAATGCAAAAGTGAGCGCACCAGCGGCATTGGTTGCCACAACCTTCCCGGGACTTTGCGTGCCACACCAGGTGCCAAGCAATGGCGCCGCAGCAGAGGTTCCATCATAAATTTTTAAATAATCATAGCTGCACGAGGCCTGGCTTTCGAGCGAAAACTCCAGAAACTCGACGCTGACTTTGGCTTGGGGCGTTTTTGGTAAAAAGGTGGTCGTCAGGTTTTGGTTATTGCCATAGTTGTTGTTCTCACCGCCCGAATCATAAAACAAACCTCCCGAAAGTGTCAGCGTTTGGTTGGCCATTAATACAGGCGTATCTACATTTATAAAATTGGTTTTTAAAGAAGTAGCAACATGACCGCCGGCATCGGTTATCGTTAGCGAAACATTGTACGTCCCGGGTGAGTTGTAAAAAATGTTGGTGGGATTTTGAAGGGATGAAGTGGCAGGAACGCCTCCCTCGAAAGCCCATTGCCACATAACGGGATCTCCTGAACTAAGATCGGTAAAACTGATGCTGCTCCCGGTTGCGATTGCATTTTGTGACGCAGAGAAATCAGCCATAAGTCCGGCGGGCGAGAGCGTTACATCAAGCGCGGTGGTAAGATTATAACTGACCTGGACAGCAGGAATGGTTAAAGGCAAATACCCCTGCGCTGAAAAAGTAAGACTGTAGGAGCCGGGAGCCAGCAGTCGCTGGTAAAATCCTGCGAGGCTGTCGGCAAACACCCACGACTGGTCGATGTCGTGGCCTTCGATAAAAACTTTGGCTTTCAGCGGCTGCCCGGTGCTTGCATCCGCAACGGTGCCGGCAACGCCGTAGCGACATTGACCGTAGTAATTCAACAGCGACCGGTAATTCCATTGCCAGTGACTTTCGAGTGCCGAGGTGGCGAGTTTTTTCACATTGGACAGCTCCATGGTCACTTCGCGGCAATGGTGGAAATAATTCATATAATCCTGTCGCCCGCCACTTATCGAATACCATTGGTAACCGTTGGTAATGCCGTTGTCGAAATCATCGAGATAGCTTGCGGGCGAATAGAGATGAACGGTATCAACGTATTGGCGAGCCACGTGGCGCCACCAGGTAGCGTCGGCAGCCGGCTGCGACCAGGTGTCCCACGGATAATTGATCACCTCGGCGCCGCCATGCGTATTGGCCGACATCACAAAATTTTGCGCTTCGGCAAGTTGCATAAATGCGATGGTTTCGGGCTGCCAGGCTTTGCCATCGGGATGTGGCCCATCCTCGGGGTCGGGGTAATTGCGGTTGAGATCCACAGAATTGGCATTGTAACGACGCGAGCCGTTTACGGTATGGTTGCCGCCATAAAAAGTTCCATCAGGATTAGCCAGCGGATTGATCCAAATTTCGGTATTGTCAATCAAGTCAGTAATAGCGGCATCCTGTCCATAGCCTGACAGCAGATGATCGGCCAGCCGCAGCAGCAGGACATAGCCGGCCAGCTCGTCACCGTGCATGGTTCCGGTATATAAAAACTGCGGCTCCGCCTCACGTGTGGCCACATTATCGGAAATACGCAGCATCATCAGCTCGCGCCCGTTGACGGTTTGCCCGATGCTGAAACACTGACAAAGGTCAGGATATTCGTCGGCGTATTGTTGCATCATGTCGAGGTAGGCGGTGTAGGTAGGATAAAAATCCCAGCTCCGGATATTTCGGATATCTACATTGTCGCGCATCACCACGGGAACATCGCGCAAGCCCGGCGCCAGCAGAATTGTATAGTCAAGACCTGTTTTTGTAAAAGCTAAAAACTCTTTTTCGTTTGCGTAAGCAAAAACGGTGTCTTCATGCAAATAATCCACTGACACGAGGTGTGAGATTTTGTTCACCAAATCACGGTCACCGACAACGGTTTTGAAATAAATCTCACCGCGTGTGGCAAGAATTTCTTCCGGTAAAAGCGTTTGTGCCGAAACCGCAAGCCCGGAGGCCAAAAAGATCAGGAGCAGAAGGCGGGATATTTTCATGATACAATTTTTGATTTACAAATTACGATTTTAGATTTTAGGCTTAGGCCTAAATACTTTTGACTGACGGCTCCTACCGCAGGATGCTTTTGTTGAAGATGATGTAGCCGATATTAAGACCTATAAAAAACTTCTCTTCGGGATTGTCGAAATAATTTACCGAAAGGCTTACAGGGCCAAGAAGTGTGTGATAAACGATGGCGCTGGAGAATATCCAGTAGCGGTCGTCGAAAGGGTCTCCAAAGTAAGCCAGATTATCAGCATCTTTTCTTATGCTCCGATAGGGTTGAAACAGATAAGCTTCCGAGCGCAGATCGATATTTCGGGTGGGACTCCACACAGTTTTTAATCCGGCAGCACCATAATTAAAAGCGCGATAATTTAGCAGAAACATCGTCTTGCTTTCGGGTACCGGCTCAAATGCCGGTGCAGCTAACAAACTGGAGGTGTAATTGCTAAAAAGTTCCTGATTGGAAAGATGGATTTGGCCATAAAATCCAAACTTTACCGGTCCGAGCTTCTCGAAATAATCGTCCCAGAGCAGATCAACAAAAGCCCACCGGTGAAACTTGCCAGTGCTTGGCCGGGTGCTTGATAGTGAGCCACTCTCAAAAGTCTCGTCGCCCCACACCATTCCTGTTGAGATCTTAAAACGCGCGCCGGCGCTGGCATACTGCTTTCTGTTGAGCGAGTTAAGCTCCCAGCAGAGGCTACTTTGCAAAAAGTCGAACCGGGTACGGTCGGCGGTGTCGGAGCGGGTGAAAGCATTGTCCTGGTAATATTCGTTTTGGACGCGTCCTAAAGCAAAGTCGGCTTCGAGCCGCCCATTAACCGTAAGGGGTATGCCGGCGTAAACATCCAGGAAGTTTTCGTTTTGTATTAAAAAAGAAGGAGTTACATCTTCAATAAAATGAATGGTGCTTTTGAAATAATCAAAATGATTGTACACGATCAGGCCTCCGGCGTAAAAAGGGATTTTCCCAGGGAAGTCGAACCGCGCTCCCGCCAGCGCCGAGGTGTAAAAACGACCAAAATAAACATTGAGCTTCAGCCGTAAGGCTTCGCGAAAAAGTTTCCGGTAGTTGAGTTCGGCAAAAGCAAGATTGGCGGTGCGCGTGGAAATGTTGCCGCCGAGGGTCAGGGTAAAAGGGTTGGCAGGATGTAGGTCAAGATAAAGATCGTAAAGGTTGGTGGTTGGGTTGAGCTTCAGGTGGTTGCCATTGAGTTTCAGCTTATCGTCGGCGGCAAGTTTAAAATATTGGTTTGAGATCTCGTCGAGTGTGGATTTATCCTTGCGATGCGTCAGCGTGCGGTACACATATTCCGTTTCGCTGGGCTTTAGTCCGCTGATGATGACGCTGTCGATGAGGTAAGGTTGTTTGCGGGCATTGAACTGCCGACGCAACGAGTCGACGTGGTGCGCGCTTCGCTGGCCGGCAATCCTGGCTTTTATCTGTGGCATGTTCTGCATAGCCATGTCGTAACCAGCCTGGACAAATACCTTTGAAAGCGAAAAGTCAGTAAGGTTTACCTTGGGCAGATTAGGCTCAAGCAAAATGCCTGCAGCGGAATCGAGTGCAAAGTCGGTGTCGCTCATCAGCATATTTTGTACCTGCGAAAGCACATCTTCTGCACTGGGTTTTGGATAATTGCCCGACACCTTGCTGCCGATGATCAGTGCGGGGCTAAAATCGGTGGCCACTACATCTGTGGGGAAGTTGTTGTACATGCCTCCATCGAAAAGCAAGCGGTCGTCAATTTTTATTGGTGTAAACAAAAACGGAAAAGTAATACTTGCTCTCACGCTGCGTGCCAGGTCGCCATGTCGAAGCACCAGCGCCTTGCTTGAGTCGATGTCGGCAGCCACACAACGAAAAGGGATCATCAGGTTGTCGAAGTCGTACCCGGCCACAGCAGAGGCATCGGAGAGCAGGCGCGTAATTTGAAAGTCGAGTTCTACGGGAGTTTTTACCCCGGAAGGCAATACTTTTGAAAATCGGTTTTTAAATTGCAGATTCAAATCAATCCATCCGGCGTCAGGCAGGTCGCTGGTGTAATACCACGAATAGCTTCGGTTGAGGTCGCCGGCGATCCAGCGTCTGAAATCCTCGGAGGTAAAAATGTCTTCAATCTCCTGTGGCGAAAATCCGGCGGCATACATAGCGCCCACCGCAGCTCCTATGGATGTGCCGGCAATGTAGTCGATGGGAATGTTGTTTTCTTCGAGCGCTTTGATAACGCCGATGTGCGCCATGCCGCGCGAGCCGCCACCACTTAAAACCAACGCAGTGCCCTGCTGCGCCAATGCCGGCAGAGATACAACCACCAACAAAAACAATAAAACAAATGATTTATGTAAGGAATGATCTGCCACTGACCTCTGCTTTGGTGATGCAAACGATGGTTTCACGGATAAATTTTCGATGACCTTATGCCTTTGCTTTTTGCAAAAAAAAACAAGCAAAAATAATTTCTTTTGTAATGAAAAAGATAATGGGGAGCCAAAGGTATGAAAGGGAAACAATTTAATAAAACAGCTCTGATATTACTTATTGTGTGTAGCTCATCTGCTAGATGTCCAGATAGCCCGGTCAGAAACCTGCGGGCTTTAGCCCGCAATATTTTCACATTAATAACTCCCCATGAACCCGTCATAACATTTCAATTTATTTGGGCTAAAGCCCACTGAAGTGTTTTTGCCTATTATTATAAAAAAACTGCCTTTGTCCTCATTAAAAAAGGGCAGAAGGCAGTTTTTATGAACAAAGAAGATTTTCAGTTGTGTTTACACTTTGTCGAGCGCCTGGCGTATGTCGGCAAGGATGTCTTCTACATCTTCAATCCCAACAGAGATGCGCACCAGCCCGTCGGTAATGTTGGCTTCAATTTTTTTCTCATGCGAAATCTTGGAGTGGGTCATCGAAGCAGGATGCTGAATCAGCGATTCTACGCCGCCGAGGGATACCGCCAGCAATACCAGCTTCACGCTGTCCATCATTCGTTTTCCGGCTGCCAGCCCGCCTTTCAGTTCAAACGACATCATCACTCCGGAGCCATGCATCTGTTCCTTTGCCAGCGCATATTGCGGATGCGACTTCAGACCGGGGTATTTTATCCACTCAACTTTAGGGTGATCTTCGAGAAATTCGGCAATTATCTGTGCCGATTTCTGTGCTTTTTCCAGACGCAAGCCAAGGGTTTTCAGCCCGCGGTGCACCATGTATGCCTGATGTGGATCCATATTGCAGCCCATGTTGTTCATCACCGGCTTCAGCATCTTGTGGTACTTCTCGCTGGCCGAAACAATCATGCCGGCTACTATGTCGGCGTGGCCGTTGATGGATTTTGTCATCGAATGCACTACCACGTCAGCGCCCAGGTCGATAGGCCGCTGAAGATAAGGGCTACAAAAAGTATTATCAACCACCAACGGGATGTTATGCTCGTGGGCGATTTTTGCCAAAGCTTTCAGATCGGAGATCCCAATGGTAGGATTGGCTGGGGTTTCGGTGTAAATCATTGTCGTTTCGGGACGGATGGCGCGGCGCACCTGATCCAGATCGGTGGTGTCGATGTAGGAATATTCGACACCAAAACGCGAAAAAACCGTCTCCATCACGCCACGTGCGGGGCCATAAAGGCTGTTGTGACTGACGATATGTTTGCCTGCGCCCAAAAAGGCAAGGTAAACTGTGGTGATGGCAGCCATGCCCGAAGAGGTGGCGATGCCGGCAAAGCCGTTTTCGAGATTCGCCACCGCGCGCTCCAGCGCATCGATGGTCGGGTTGCCCAGACGTGTGTAAATATATCCGTCGCTTTCGCCCGAGAAACAAGCGGCTCCGTGATCGGCATTTTTAAATTTGAAAGTTGATGTTTGATAAATCGGCACGGTGGCGCTTCCAAAAGCATCTTCAAATTCTCCTGCGTGCACCTGACGTGTCATAAATCCTGCTTTTTCTGATTTCATTGATATTCGTTTATTAATAAATATAAAAATATGTGTGGCTGGCAAAGGTAGGTCTACGATGCACAACGCTCTGTGAAGGCGGGTTACAAATGCTGACATGCGTCATTAGAAACTCCAGTGAATACGCATTACACCTACACGAAGGGGGAGCACACACTTCTATCCTGAATAATTCATCACTTGTAGTAATAGAACGCTGATCCGTCAGTTCTCGGACAACTGACATAGATACCCCGCTTTATGCGGGAGATTTTTGTCTTTATCTGTGTAAATCTGCAAAATCTGCGTTATCCGCGTTCTATAAAAGTTTGTGAATAAAGCTGGCTTACTTTTTCTTTGGTTTCTTTTTCCCTTTTCCGTCTTCCTCTTCGGCCAGCAGCGCGCGCCAGTCGTCTTTGGGGGTTTTTGCTTCAAGCAATATCTCGTGATATTCCTGTCCGGTCATCACAATGCGGTGAATGGGTTTTCCGAGTGAGGCTTCAATTTCTTCGAGCATTGGTTTCTCTTCGCTGCTGCAAAAGGCAATGGCTTGCCCTTTGGAAGTACCGCGTCCGGTGCGCCCCACACGATGCACATACTGCTCGGCACTGTCGGGCAAATCGTAGTTGATAACAAAATGCACATCCGGAATATCAATACCACGTGCGCTTACGTCGGTGGTGATGAGAATTTTAAGCTCGTCGGCTCTAAAGTTTTTCATCGTCAGCTCACGCTCGGCCTGTTCTTTGTCGCTATGGATGGTTTCGGTAACGATGCCCACACGTTCCATGGCAGCTTTTACGCGTTCGGCGCGCACCTTAGTCCGCACAAATATCAGCATCTTTTTACCAGGATTTTGTCGGATAAAATCTTCCAGGAAAAACCTTTTGTCGTCCATCTCCACAAAAGCAACTCCGTGTTCGATATTTTTGGCTACGGGGTCTTTGGGCGAAATCTGTATTCTGATTGGATTCACCACCAGCGAATAAGCCAGCTCTTTGATGGTTTCGTTGATGGTGGCGGAGAAAAACAGCGTCTGTCGTTTTTTGGGCAGCAGGCGCATCAGGTCGCGGATATCTTTTATAAAACCCATGTCGAGCATGTGGTCGGCCTCGTCGAGCACAAGAATTTCCACGCGGGTCAGGCGCAGCGCCCCCTGACTTACCAGGTCGAACATCCGCCCGGGAGTGGCCACCAATACGTCCACGCCATCATTAAGCGTGTCTATCTGCGGCTGCTGATCTACGCCACCATGAATACAGAAAGTGGTGACGCGGGTATGTTTGCCAAGTGTCGTGAAAACGTCGGCTATTTGTAGGGCCAGCTCATGGGTGGGCGCCATCACCAGACATTTTACGCCATCGGGCCTGCCGGAGATTTTGCGAATTTGCAGCAGATGCAACACCGGAATGGCAAAAGCAGCCGTTTTGCCCGTGCCCGTCTGTGCTATCGCCAACACGTCCTCTCCTTTCAGGATGGCAGGTATCGACTTGTACTGGATGTCGGTAGGTTTTTTAAAATCCAACTTCGACAAGCTGGTTTTGATGCCTTCGTGGATATTGTATTTATCGAATTTCATAAACTAAAAATAAAGCTGCAAAGATAGCCAAATGAACAAAGAAGGCATGCCGATGCTTTTAGTGACAACTTTTTATAAATAAAAAATGTATGAAAGAAATCAACAAAAAAGCACCCGTAATGGTCACCGGCGCAACGGGTTATGTAGCAGGTTGGTTGGTAAAGTTATTGCTCGACAACGGCTTTACTGTGCATGCTCCCATCCGCAATCCCAACGATAAAAACAAAACCCAATATCTCGACAAGCTGGCAGCTTCGGCCCCGGGAACGCTCCGGTATTTTGAAGCCGACCTGCTGCGCGAAGGCTCTTATGATAAAGCCATGCAAGGATGTGAATTGGTTTTTCATACAGCCTCTCCTTTTGCTTTAAAAGTTAAAGATGCACAGCGCGATCTGATAGACCCTGCCATCGAAGGAACACGCAACATTTTGAACGCGGTAAACAAAACCGCTTCTGTGAAGCGCGTAGTGCTCACCAGCAGTGTGGCAGCCATGTATGGCGACAACAAAGATTTGCAGCAACTCCCCCACCACTCCATTACCGAAGAAGTTTGGAATACAACCTCGTCGGTTGACCACCAGCCTTATAGCTATTCCAAAACAATGGCCGAAAAAGAAGCCTGGAAGATGCAAAATCAGCAGCAGCGCTGGGATTTGGTGGTAATAAATCCTTCGCTGGTGATGGGGCCGGGTATCAGTCCGGAAATAACTTCCGAGAGTTTTAAAATTATAAAACAACTGGGTGACGGCACCATGAAAATGGGCGCTCCCGATTACGAAATAGGCCTTGTGGATGTGCGCGATGTGGCACAGGCGCATTTTGCCGCCGGCTTCACTCCCACCGCCAAAGGACGTTACATTATCTCCGGCCACAACTCCGGCATATTGGAGATTTCAAAGATGCTGCGCGATGCTTTTGGCGATGCTTATCCTTTTCCCACCCGAAAAATTCCGAAGTTTCTTTTATGGCTCATCGGACCTTTGGCAGGATTTCCACGCAAGATGATCAGCCGCAACATGGGCTATCCATTCCGTGCCGACAACAGCAAAAGCATCGAAGGGCTTGGCATGTCGTATCGCCCGGCGCAGGAGTCGGTGGTAGATTTCTTCAGCCAGATGATCGAAAAAGAAGAGGTTAGAAGTTAGAAAAGAAATAACTTGTTTTGAAAATCAGAATTATGAGTTTTCTATTTCAGGATTTGGTAAGCCACCACTCGGTTGTCGAAGAAGGTGGGAACGAGCAGAATATTTTCGTCCACCATCAGGTGGATGTCGGCAGCATTAATTTTTTCGTCGGTGGTATCAAAAAGAACTTCCGGCTTGCCGCCGGCTGAAACGCGTCGCACCAGCCCACTCCAATCCGAGAAAATAAAGTTCCCCGACTTGTCTATCTCCAGGCCGTCTACGCTTCCTTCAAATTCGGCAATCACCTTTTGTGATTTATCCGTGGGATCGATGCTGATAATCTTACCATTAACACCCAGATAAAGATAACCGTCGCGGTAGTTGATCCCGTTGGGACTGTCGAAAGTGCCTGCCGGCAGCCACTCCTCAATTTCGCCGCCGGTAATCCGATAAATCGCGCCTGTCTTCATATCCGTTATGTAAACCCGTCCTTCGTCGCCGATGATGCAATCATTCAAAAATTCAGCTTTATCAGCTTCGTAGAACTTCACAACTGTTCGTTTTGGGATGTCAATTTCAGCAACCCGATCGATGTCGGCCACAAACAATCTGTCGCCGCGCATGGCCATACCTTTGGGCGCATGCAGTCCGGCAACCCACTCCAGCCGGGTGATGCGGCCATCCGGCTCCATCGCCGAAAGGAAGCCATTTGAATCTTTGTCGGTAGGTTTTCCGTTGATGTTAGCAACATACAAAACCTGATTATTTTCGTCGTAAAACACCGATTCGGGTACCATGAAAACCGGATCGGTAGCCCACAGTTGCTTTACTTTTTCGGAGGCAGTTTCTTGTCCGATAGCTGAACTCCCGCTGAAGATCAAAGCCATTGCGAAAGCGAAAACGGAAATTGTCATTTTATTTTTCATAATAATATGTTTTGTGATTGGCTATAAAACACGAAAGCCTGCTGTTTTGTTGTGCAGGCTTTCGCGCAATGGTTTTACAATGGTTATTCGTCCGGATGACTTTTGTCGGGCTATTTATTTTTCCGGCTCGGCATTTTCTTTTTTCTGATCTTTGTCACCATCCAGCGTAAACTTGATAGGCATTGTAAATTGAACAGCTACCGCTTCACCATCCTTTTTTCCGGGTTCCCAGACTGGCATTCCGGCAATTACATCTTCTGCAACTTTGTCGAGTGGCTCACCTACTCCACGAATAACCTGTACATTGGTTATCCGGCCATCAGCTTCTACCACAAAGGTGACGTAAACGCTGCCCTGTAAACCAGCGTTGCGAGCTTCTTCAGGATAAATAATATTCTCCTGAAGGTAACCCATCAGACCCGAAATACCTCCGGGAGCACCCGAAACTTTAGGAAACTCAGGCATTTGATCAACTACCGAATATACTATCCGCTCTTGCCGCAAGGTATCGGGAACTGCATCAGTAAGAGTAGAAACCGGCTGAGAAGATACTACGGCAGATGAAGAAACCTTTTGCATTAGCTCGCCGGCAGGCAGACTGAAAGTAAAAGCTGCAATGAGCAGCAGTGTCAATGGAAGCGCCAGTAGCACTTTGAGCTGCGACCACCGGCGCGATTTGTTTTTTGTCATCATAATAATGCGTTTTTTGATTAATGAATGATTAAAATGGTTAGCAAAGCCAAAGGCGGAAACACCGGTAGCCTGCACCAATAAAAGATTCTGATAATTAAATGGCTCGTATCCTTTTCGCAGCACGCCTTCGTCGGCCAGATATTCGTGCACAGTTTCCAGCGCCCTGCGATAAAGCCACACAAACGGATTGAACCATTGAAAAATAGTGAGCAACTCCGCCAGCAGCAGGTCGGCCGAATGAAGCTGCCGCCAATGTACCTGCTCGTGGGCTGCGATGGTTTCTATTTGCGCCGGTTCCATTTGTGAGCGATTAATAAAAAGATAGTTGAAAAAAGAGAAAGGAGCCTGCCCCTCCTCCATCACAACAAGATTCCACGATCCGTAGCGCGTCACCTCACTGCTGTGGATAAGCCCGAAAAGTTGCACCATTTTTATCACAAACCGAAGCAAAAGGAAAACTACGCCGAAGAGATAAATCCCTGTTATTATCTGGAAGATGCCCACGTGCTGATGCGCTATTTGCTGCACATCCGAACCATTGATGAGCACCGTATCGAGAAAAATCATCGTGTTGGCAGGCATGGAAGCCGTTCCAAAAATATTGGCTTTGGCCAATGGCAACAGCAACGAGGCAAGCCCCGCCAGCAAAAAGTAAAACCGGTTGAGTCTAAAATGCGTTTCGCCTCTAAACGCCACGTGGTAAAGCAAATAAAACAGCGACAAGGTACCGGCTGATTGCAATAAGTATAAGATGAGATTTTCCATACAACTCTGTTTTTATCAATTTATCAACTTATTCGGGGTCTTGCTTTTTCTTTTCGATCTGCGCGTCGATCAGGCTGCGGATTTCCTCCATCTCCTGCACGCTCAGGTCGGCTTCTTTAGAAAAAAAGGAGACCAGTTGCTTGTACGAACCGCTGAAATAGCCCGACATCATTCCGCTAAGGTAACGCCGCGTGTACTCTTTTTTGCTGATCAGCGCGTAATACTTGTGGCTTTTGCCAAAGGAATGGTGGCCAACGTACCCTTTCTTTTCGAGGATGCGCACCACCGTCGATACGGTGTTGTAGGCGGGTTTGGGCGCATCGAATGCTTCGAGGATGTCGTGCACAAAACATTCTCCTTTGCGCCACATAATCTGCATGATCTGCTCTTCGGCTCGGGTAAGTGGTTTCATCTGTTTTATTTTTATAATAATTTCAAAACGCACACATAAAACTATTATTTTAGTTGATGAACTAATTGTGTAGTTAATATATATTAAAAATGACAAATTCTGCTCCATCCTGGTCAATTATTTTTTAAGGTCACCCTACTTCCTTCGGTTCCTCAGCTACGGAATGGAAAATTGCAATCCGAAGGAATGTTTATCATAATCGAAACTGGATAAACTGAACTGATTTCTACCTATCGCCACAGCCCTTATGGCTGTGGATTTATTTGTATTTTTTAAGAATGTAATTAAAAATCCCGGTTGCCGCCGCCCTTGTGGCTGTGTACTTATTTCATCCTTGGTTGTGCGATTAATCCCGAGAATGTGTCCTCCTGCCCTACTGGCTGCCGCGTCGCCAAGGTGAGGTGCAGCACGTGCAGTACGGCTTTCTCATCAGCGAATACAAAGAGAAACCTGATGATCCGTACTACAAGCAGTACGTGTCAGCGTGGTTTGCCTACTACCAGCGCACTACCGGCGTGCGGCCCCGCTTTGATGACACCTCGGCCAGGTGCTCTTTAAGGTTAGCCAGTATTGCCCTTTCGGGGCTTGTGTCGGCCACCGGTGCTATCGCCTCCGGAGTGACCGGGATAATTATTTGTTTGTCCATTGTTCGTTCGTTGTTCGTTGTTTTTTAACGCGACGATCGTCTCATCCGATTGGCCAGGTCGGCAGCCAGCTCCTGCACGATGTGATCTACAATTTTGCGTACAGCGGCATCCACCTGCGGGTGATGGCCTATAAACTGCCGTTGTTCTATCTTCATCTTAGTACCTACTTTTAGCAGTGCCATGGCCTTCCATTTGTCGGCCTCGTCGCTAAGCCGCTTATTGCGCTGCGACTTGCTGCCAGCTACCACAGCCCCACCTGCCTTGTAGTGCATTGCCCAGAAGTAGCGTTTCATTTTTGCAGTAACGGTTATTTCGCCGCCCTCGTTGTGCAGGGCAGCGTAGGGCATGGAGTTGGTAAATACGATGCTGTTGCCCCGTACCCGTGCCTTGTTGCCCCGGCGTAGTTTGCCGCTGCGCATCATCAGCGATCCGCGTGAGTACTGGTGTTTGGTAGCAGGCCATTGTTTGTCAAAGAAGCCCTTGCGCTCGAAATTCTGGTCGAACTCCTGGGCAAGCTGCACCTTTGCATCGGTAAGGATATTGCGGATGAGGTCGTTGGGCTTCATAATATTTTTAAGTTTGCGGGATAAAACTAAATTTAAAAAGTATGATAGAAAATTACATGAAAAGTTACGCTAATCAGTTGAAGGAATTGAATTACGATATTCAGAAGCTGCGTACAGAACTGCTACGCCATTTAATACTTGTAGCATCATCCTTACTTGCCATACTGGTTTCGTTGCATAGTGGCAGCGATGAAGGTAACCTACAGCGCTGGGTGTTTGCTGTGCTATCAGTTGTGCTTGCACTGTGCATCCTATCTGCTGTAGTAAGCCTATATGCTCAATTACATTATTTACAAAAGGCGAAGGAGCTTTACGTATCATCGTCCATAAAAGCGGTTCGAGCGGGTGGAGCGGTTGAACCGGTGTTGGTTCCACACCTAAGAGTTTTTTCAGTCGTTCAGGCAATGTCCTACGTTTGCTTTGTTTTAGCAGTTTTGCTAATGGCATTATATGCAATACTTCAAGTTTTTCCATAAAAAATTTGCTTTTTGTGTGTTTGATAAAAAATTGTACTTTTGCCTCTTATGACAGACTTGCAAAAAAAGACATACGAAACCTTCACCGATAGTTTTCCAAAAAGAGAGCCGGTGTACTGGTGGTACGATTATGAGGATGCTGTTTTTCGCTCTCAATTTGGAAAGGAAAGCAGTGTAAGGTTTTTTGTTAAATACGCATGGAACGAAGGGAAAGAAATTGAATTGTTTAAGAAAAACAGCAACGTTCTTATGGATGCTATTTCCGACCTTGACAAGGTACTCATTAGTAAAAAAGATTACGAAAACTTTCCGAAAAAGATAGATTTTAAATAGTAACCGCAACGGACAAGGCTGTGGCGCATGAAACAAGGCGGTGGGATGCGAGTGGTTGACCATGGTTACGATTATTTTTGAGGGGCATTGATTTCAATGCTCCTTATTTTTTTGTAGTATGCTTTTGATTCCGATGTAAGGCTTTTTATCAAAGATTTGTCTATTTCGTCATCCAATACCCTTATTCTTTCATAATAGCCGTGTCCTTTCCCTGCTTCAATGCCCAGGAGTTTTGCTCCATTTTCAAGTTGTTTAATATCGGTCTTGTCCAAAACCTTATTGTAGCCCTTACTTTTGCCGAATATCATTTGAGGTGTATTTACCTGGCATTCCATTATTACTCCATTTTGCTTTACGTTCATAAGTACTCCTGTATAGCCTTCCGGGGTGTTCTGGCGTTTAATATTTACTACTTCAAATTTTTTAGAAATTGCCTGTATTGTTTTTTCAATCTTATCGCCGCTTGCAACGAAAGTGTTTCTAACTATGTCATTTACCTTGCTAATATCGCCACCATAGTCAAGGTTTGCCTTTTCGATGATGCGGTTTTGCTTTTTCAGGTTAACGGGTGTAACTTTTATTCCAAGTTCCCTGGCAATAGCTTTACTTTTATTGCCAAATTCGGTGGCTTGTTCATAAATTTTTTGGATATATTTATTTTGATTTTCCTTCGCCTTCTCCTCAATCAGCTTCTTAGCCCTGCACCCTTCATCATCCAGTGCCAGGAACGCGGCATTGGTAATTGCCAGTGTGCCGCCACAGCCCTTTGGCACATAACTGTTTTTGGGCGGGAAAAGCTTTTGTTGCTTTCCGGGGTTAAACCGGAACATCTCCAGTTTATTTTTGCCGTTTTTACCAATCTGGGTGGTAGAAGTTTCGCCTTTTTTAATCGCCTCTTTGCTGTCGGATAGTTTGTTATCGCGTGCCAGAACTTCTACGGCCACGCAGCGGCAGCGCCAGCCATTGGGCGGGTAGTAGCTATCCCAAAATGGATCCGATTTTGGCAGCGTGGTTCCGGCCAGTTCCGCATGATCCTCACGCACGCGATCATCTTGTGCGGTGCGGTATTGCAGCCAATAGCGGTCGGTATCTTCCTGCAGGTTGCTCCACCGGTCGGCACTCTGGGCACTGTGTACGGCAAACTCATATTCAGCTTCTAAGTATAGTTTATTATAGGTGTTGTTGAGCTTTACTATTTCCTGTTCAAACTGGTAGTAAGGCATGATAGCTCCTTTGTCATCCTTGAGCAGGCTGAGCGCCTGGCTAAGTTGCTTGTGTGCTTTCAGTCCGCTAAAGATAAATGCATCCCGTTCGATGTACCTTTTCAGTTCAGCCTGCTGCTGTTTAAGTTTTTGCGAAAATTGTTGCGGTGTCATAATATTTGTTTTATCTTTGCGTTTAAATCAAGCCCTGGAATTACGCACACCCAAACTCTGGTGTAAACGCATTTCGGGGCTTATTTTTTAACGTTAAAAGTGTGCAGTATGAACGTTTTGCTCTTTCCTTTCATCTCCCATACAACAGCATTAAATAAAAGGTTTTTTAATTGATATTGATAGAAGTGTGTCAGTTCAATATTACGCTTTCCTTTAGTCGGAAGCTCGGGAAGTTTCGACACTTCCATTTTACTTAAAATATCAGGTAAATCTGTGATGTAATCCTGGCTTCCTTGCGAGTTCATTTTATCAATTGAGCCTTTTGAAACAGCCACTAACAAACCATCTTTGGTTTTTAGTTTCTTACCTATGATATTACTTTTTGCAAATTTTAAAGCATCCTCCCTCCTTATCCGATTCTCTAACTTTCCGGTTTCATCCTCTATCAGCTTTCTCTCATTTTTCCCCACCTGGCTAATCATGGGGTGTTGGTCGGTAAATATCTGCCCGTCCTTACCGGGGTTGTTGCGCATGGCCTGCGGTGGCAGCGTTATCTCCTCGGGTGGCTGGGTGGTGCCTTTGTCGCTGCGGCGTTGTTGTACGCTGCACTTGCAGCCCCAGTCGGCGGGTGGCAGCCAGGTGTCCCAGAAAGGATCGTCCAGCGGCTTAATCTCCCCGTAGAGCATGCGGTGTTCGTTGCGGGGTTCGCCGGCAGTGCTTGGCATGTATTCTAGGTATGGGTAGAGGTCTTTATCGGCGGCAAAGTTTTGCCAGTTTTTGGCGGCACGGGTACTGCGCACGGTGTGTTCGTACTCGCTTCGCATGTAGTTCGTGTTGTATTTTTTGTTGAGGGTATTGATGCTGTCGGTATCGTCAACATCGCGCAGCTCTGCCACCTGCCAGGCTGTTTTGTATCCTGCAAAGCGGCTGGCGTTGTTGCGCAGGCGCATAGCCATGTAAAAATCGGGGTGGTCGTACTTTAAGCCGGGATACACTTTATTAATAGCCGCCGTAAGGTTGTTGCGGGTAAAGTTGTAGAGGTCGGCATTGAGCAGTGCTTTATCGCGTTGCACGTCCACGTAGATCTCGAGCATTGTTTTCTCGTCGATGCCCGAAGCGGGAGGCTGCGGCAGTTCTACATTAACGAAGGCGGTGTTGCCGTGTATGGGGCATCCGCTTTGGTTGTGGTAGAAGCCAGCCGGTAGCAATGCTACATGTAGCCCCGTCTTAGCGGGGCTTAGACGAAAAAATTAAAGATGCGTTTTAAAAGGTTTTCGGTTTCTTTTTTGTCAGGCTGCGTGTCTGCACGTTCAATGACGTGTTGCCTTTGCTCCTGCTGCTCTTTTTTCAGCTTCACATAGTTTTTGGGCTTAGGTACATCGTATGTTTCGTACCAATAATCGTCATCAATGGGTACGCGGCTGGCCAGCTGCATGTCGATGATAACGCGCTGCGAGAGGTCGATCTGCGTTTTTTCTTCAAACATAAACTCGCCATTGGCGGTATTTATGCCCAGGCTTGCAAAGATGTCGGTCAGGTCGTAGTTTAGGGTGTCGAGCACAAAGCGGCGGTCGCCGTGTGCTATCTTATCTTCTACATCCTGATGTACGGTACCCAGTGCCTGTGTGCCTTTGTCGCCCTGGTCGGTGGTGAGGGTGTTGCCCAGTATGAGTTTGCTCACCTCGGCGTTGCACAGGTTTATCAGGTCGATATACAGGTCGCTGTTCCCTGATTTGTCGGGGGCATCGATAAGTTTGATTTGTGTGTTTTCGGGATGAATAAAAACACCAGATGATCCCATGTTTTCGAGGTCTTCGCGCAGCTTATGTCGTGCCAGTTCGTCGTAGCCATCATATATCCCCTCGCGCAATGGCTGTCCAAAAATCTCGGCAAACTGGGCAAAGTCGCCCATTCCATTCCGTTTGTAGATGATATGTGGGGCTGCCTTGCATAGCAGCCCCAGGTCGCGTGGATCTCCAACTTCTACCAGGTTGGGAAAGGCTCCGTCGCGGTATGGTAAACCGCTCGTATCGTTTTGTGTGCGCAGCAGGGTGCCATCTATCGGGTTGATGTGTTTTCGCGGTATCAGGTCGTAGGCAATCCAGTCGGCTAGTCGGTAAAACTGGAATACACTATGCCCCCACATCCGGGTGTCGAGCAGGTCGTTAATAAATGCTCTGAACCACGGGCTGTCGATTTGAACAGTTATTTTCTCATCTACACTGCCATTTCGCACGAAGCGGATATTGGAATTGAGTACGGAGGTTTTGCGTTTCTGGATCACTGCAGTCAGGTGGGCGTCTATCAGCACGTTGTTGTAGATGTCGTAAAGATCGTGCCGACGTGGCATGTTGATGCTCTCAGCACTCTTCATTGCGTTGCGCCATTTCGCAATGTCGAGGTTGTCGCGCTTGGGCTGCGAAAATATTACCTGCTGTATGACCAGGTTCTTTTGAGACGCACGTCCGTGCGTCTTTACATTCCTACTACTGTTCATTTTAATAATGATTATTTCGTTTTGGGTTTGATGCGATAGCGTAGTTAATAGCTCCGCCCTGGTGGCCGTTAGTGCCGGTGGCCAGCGGCAGGCCTGTTGGGTTTATCTGCCCGTCCTGCACCTGTTTTAGCC
>JAAYIU010000071.1 GCA_012523265.1 Bacteroidales bacterium
TATCGATATCTTTGTAGGCAGCCTCCTGATCGGAAAAATGAAACCCGATGTCGCGCAGGTTGGCAGCGCCCAACAGTGCATCGCAAATAGCATGTATCAGCACATCGCCATCCGAATGCCCCAACGACCCGCTGTGATGCGGGATGTGCACTCCGCCAATCATCAGTGGCCGCCCTTCGGCCAACCGATGTACATCATATCCTAAACCTACCCGAAAATCCATAGACTACATTTTTAATTTACGAAAGTAGTTTTAAAATCACTTGAATGCACAAACACTAATAATCCAGGGCATAAAAAAGCCGGGAGAAATGATTTTCTCCCGGCTGTATTTCTATAAATTTTAAACCCGCATAGGGGGCTTTTTACTTTTAAAACTCGGCAAAGTCGAAGCTCAGGGTAAAACGCAATGTGTTTTCCAGTGGGTTTTGCTGTTCCAGCGGTATCAGATACGAGAAGTCCAACCCGAACACATTGTATTTAAGTCCGGCTCCCAGGGTGAAATATTTACGATTTCCTTTGTTTTTATTTTCATAAAAGAAACCACCGCGAACAGCAAAAACCTTGTTGTACCAATACTCTGCGCCGACGGAGAAATAAAATTCGCGCAGCTCTTCTTCGAAGCCGCCGGGTGCGTCGTACCACGACTGGATCATGCCTTCCACAGGCCCCACATTGGGATCTCGTCCGGCTTCGATGACCCGTTGCCCGTCGATAATAATATAACCTGACGAATCCCTGGCATAGACCGGAGGGGTGGGAACGAGCAGCTTGTTAACATCAAACATAAACGACAGGCGGTTGTAGTCGTCCAGATCGAGGGTAAGGCGCGGGCCGATGCGCAAGTTGGTAGGAATAAAATCTTTTTCGGTGGTAGCGTCAGAATAGGAGATTTTTGATCCGATATTGGAGATATTAATACCCAGAGCGAATTCGGCATATTCAAAGTTGCGCCAGTCGAGTTCGCGCTGATGATACACCGCAACGTCGGCTGCCACTGACTGGCCGGGCTTGGTAGCCTGTCCGCCCACGCTCACGCCCTGTGTAAGGTTGGAGTGGATGTAACGGGCGGCAACAGCTCCCGACCAGGTTTCGGAGAACTTACGGCTATAGGTAGCATCTACCGAGAATTCGTTAGGCCGGTAGTTACCGATAGCATAACCTTCGATGTTGGTAAACTGAATATCACCCAAAGTAAAGTAAAGCAGCGAAGCGGCAACCGTTTGCTTGTCGTCGATGCGGTAAAAGCCTGACACATACGCCAGGTTGATGTCGCTGACCAATGCGCGCAGCCACGGGCTGTACGATGCCGAGAAACCGGCTTTAGGTTCGATGAAAGCATATTTGGCAGGATTCCAGTGCATGGAGGCGGCATCGGGTGTGGAGGCAGCGCCAACATCGCCCATGGCACCCGAACGGGCATCAGAGGCTATCAGCAGAAATGGCACTGCCGTAGTGATGGTGTTGGTTTGCCCGAGATAATTGGGTTTTTCACTATCCTGCGACCAGGCCAGGTGTGTCAGCATCATACATGCAGTTACAACTGCAAGGGTTTTTTTAATCATAAAGATCGGATTTACTTTTGTTGAAATTATGAAGGTAAACGGACATTCATTTTTAATATTGTTTTAAGCCATTGGCCAGAAACCATCGGGATTAATCTGTGATAATGAGTTTCTGCACCCGTTCGGTAAACTGACCTTTGGCGTTGCCCACACGCATGCGATACAGGTACATGCCCGGCGCCAGCTTCTGGCCGCCATAGCTGGTGCCGTCCCAGAAAATGGGTTCCATAGCATAGCCGCTGGTGGAAATCGTGTGTGATTCGAGTGTTTGTACCAGCTTACCATAAAAATCGTAAACTTCTACAGTAGCCGTCAGGTCGCCTTCAAACTGATTGTGGCGGAAGGTGAACCACGTTTCGTTGCGAAACGGGTTGGGATAGTTAAAAACATCGAGCAGGCTGACGCTGATACTGTCTGAAACAAAAAACTCCAGGGTTTTCTCCGAAGAGTTGTTAAACATATCCCAGGCGCGCAGACGCAACGTGTGCACCCCGTTTGACAATGGGCCGAGCGGCAGGGCAATGCTTCCGCTGCTGTGGTCGTCAAGCTCGGGATCGAAAAGATGGTTGAGGATCATCGAGTGATAGCTGTTTCCATCGATGGTAAGCACAATGTCGTGGCCTATGCCGGCACCGGTAGCGTTTATGCCCGATGGGTCGGAAAGACGCGCCAGAAATAGTGGCTCAGGATTGATGGCCGTACCGGGTATAAAAGTGCTGTCGTTAAGAAACATTTTGATGTCGGGGCCTTCATTATCGACCTGTGTGCTTTGTGGTGTGCCGCCCACCACCAGTCCCGAAAAGTAACCACTGGCATCGCGGGTGCTATCGATGGCATAATAGCTCAGCTTTCCGTAGCCAAAATTATAGTCGATGTCGCGCGGGAGCATGAAGGTGTAGCTGAACCTGCCGTTTTTAACGCTTGCTTTTCCCTGGCAAAGGATGTTGTTTTGTAATTCAAAAGTATAAGGATAGCTTTCGGAGGCAGCGCCGAGTGTGGTTACCTGTTCAGGTTTGTCGTAAAGCACCGGGTATATGGTTCCGTGAAAATCGCTAAGCATAACTCCCGGCATATTGTGCTGCTGAATGTGTCCGCTAATGGTGATGGTGCTGTTGGCGCTCAGCGTATCTTTAAAATGAATAGCCGGCTGTCCGTTGATGGAATCGGTGATGATGTCGTGTTGTGGCAAGGCAAGCCTGAGGGCAGGATCGCCGAGCAGTGCAAAATTTAAGAGGCTGGTGCTGGTGGGCAGTTTTGATTTCATAATCAAATCGCCAAAGCGAAGGCTATTGGTACCTTGTACTGTAAAAAGTGTGTCGTAAACGCGCTGGTTGAGAACCAGGTTCACGCTGGCAAAAGCAACGCGTGTAGTTGTTAGCAGTGCGATACCGCCGCCATGCGGATTGAGCAGCACCAGCTCGCCGGCGGAGGTGAGTGCAGGATTATCATAACGACTAAACTCACAGGTAGCTGTTATTACCAGTGGCAGCCGGTCGTAGTTTTTCCAGGAGAGGATGTCGCTGATCTCTACCACACTTTCGTGCGTAAGGCCGGTTTCGCCGCCGTGGCCGGTATAATTTACGATCAAAGCGCCTTCCTGCATCTGATCGTTAAAGGCTCTGTTGGCCTGCGGGAAAGTATTTCCGTTGGCAGTGCTTTCGAGCGGATAGGCATCGATATAAATTTTGTTGATGTTCACATCGCGGTTTTTGCGCCTGATGTCGCGCACCAGAATCGTATCGGCCTGAAACAGGTGCAGGTTGAAATTGCCGTCGTCGGCCATAAAGCACATTTGCTTGCGCCAGGCGCCCTGGTTTCGGCTGGAAAGACGCATATAGCGTTCTACTTTATCCACCATATCGTTAGCCTGTTGGGGGGTAACCACCGGAAATCTTCCGATACCCAGATCGATACTTCCCACCGATTCCTGACCCTCGCCGGCATCCATCATACCAAAAAAGTCGTCGGTGACAAAAGAGCCGGCATACCAATGCGAATTTTTGGCTTCAAAAGTGGGAACCATATTATGATTTTCACCAGCGCGGTTTTTGAGATCGTAAGAAGCATCGCCAAAGAGCAACAAATACTTGAGCTTGGGCGCTGCCGGCGAGCGGTAATAAATCATGCGCACAAAATCACGGATGGCTGACGGATCGGCTATTCCCGAACCAAACTCATTATAAATCTGGTCGGTAGTCACCACATGCACAGCCATATCATCCACCTCCTGGTGAAGTACTTTGAGCCGCTGGGCCTGCGCCAAAAAAAGCGGATGCGTAATAATGATAAAATCAGCGGCGCCAAGCTGATGCAGATTTTGATTTTCGACAGAACCCATCAATAGTGGTGAACGGTAATCGTTGGCGGTAAAGCCTACAAATTCGTTAATGGTATCGGATTTAATGATGAATTTGCATGCATCATTTTCAAAGGTGGTGTTCATCTGATAGGGTAGCAATGGGTTGTTGATATTCCAAACCTTAAGATTCGTTTCAGCATTGGCAATTACATATTGGCTAACACGATTGGGAAGTACCTGCTGGCGATTTCTGAATGAGAAAAATTTACCATCATAAACCAAATGACTTACCACATTTACGGTAACGTAATTGAGCCATCCTGTCGAAAAATTGTCAGGTCTTAGATAGGTGATGTTAATGGTTACATCGGGGGTATCGTTAATTTTCAACCAGCGCGCTTTATTAGAAACGTTGGCATATTTGGTGACCGAATTCAACATAACATAACTCACCCTGTCGTAATACATTGAATCGCCGTTTGCACTGATTACAAACTGACTTGTCGATGCCGAGCGGGCGGCGAAGTCGGTGCTGATGTGTGTGTTGGCGCTTACGTCGCGGTGCGGGAAAGGGAAGAAGAAGTCGTAGCTCAGCTGTTCGCTAAAGGTTTCGCCGTACCATTCGCGACCCGAACGAATAAGGTTGATGGAGTCGATTTCGTGCGTGGCATAATCGTCGTAGGTGGTTACAATATTTTCGGCTGTAAGCGTCTGTTGTGGCTGCATCTGGAGGCGCTTTCCGTCGATGGCTGAGGTATTAATAAAATAAAAGGCGGTATCCGAGTACTTATTCAGCGAAAATTCGTAAGCCTGCTTTATGTTGCTGTACTTCCATTGGTGTGGCGACTGGCCATAAAAGACGAAGTAGTCGCCGGCATCGAAAGAGCCATCGCCACCGTCGAACATTTCGATGGCATTTTCCTGCAGGTCGTCGTAGCGGAAGTCGTCGTTGGCCTGTGGCAACATGCCACCACCATTGCCATACACAGCAATAGCCGAAGAGGGGATGCTGCCCTGTGCCCCCAACTGCTGCAAATGCTCCCAGGTAAGCTTGTAAATACCATCGGTGAGCAGGCCGATCTTAAACCACGTTCCGGCAGCCAGCACCGAGTTGTCGGCATAGTTAGGAATGGAATCCCGCTTTACGCGGATATTCGCTTCGAAAGGCGATACTTCCCAGGAAAGCTCGAAGGAGATTATCTTTTCGAAATTGCCGGAGACGGCATTAAAGCGCAGCGGCATCAACCGGAAGATGGTGTGCCGCTCGCCCCGCGTCACGGCAATCTGCTCCGAATATTGTGGCGCGTCAGTGATCAGTTGTGCGTCTTCAATCAAACGCATGTCGGCAGCTACGGTAGCCCATTTTACATTTTTTAATTCAAAACTAAGGCGCTCCGTATTTTCGTTCATCGGAATGCGCCGCGTAAAAACGGGCAGCAAGCCATAGGCATCCACGAAAGTGGCATCATCGAAATTCAGCACCAGCTCTGTCGATTCTTTTGCAGAAGCATCCCACGGCGCCGGAGCATTCCATTGCAGGATGTGATGCTCAGCAGAAACAGCCTGGCCAAAGAGATCAAAAGCTGCCGTGATGAGTAGCAGCAGCAGCAAGGGTTTATAAATATTCTTCATAATATCTTTACGGAATTATCAGCAGTTTTATTTATCAAAAATAATTTCTTAAAAAATTAGCGTGCAATTACAAGCTTACTTACCGCAGAGGTAGTGCGTCCGATTTCATCTCTAATCTGAACCCTGTACACATACACGCCGCCGCCCAGACTTCGGCCACTGTCGGTGGTGCCATCCCAACGAATAGGCTCAGCATAGAAACCGCTGCTCAGGTTGTTTTGTTGCAAGGTGGTCAACAACCGGCCGCTAAGATCGTAAATTTCTATTTTCACTTCTGTAAGCTCGTTGGCCTTATTGTGATTGTATTTGAACCAGGTTTCGGTGGCAAAAGGATTTGGATAGCTGTAGATTTTATCAATAATGATCTGATCGCCACCTACTACAACAAATTTGAGCGATGCTTCGGAAGAGTTATTAAAAACATCCCACACCCTAAAAGTAACCATATGCTCTCCCGGCTCCAGGTTGCGAAAGGGAAAGCGCACGTAGCCGCTGGTATACCCTTTGGCATCCGACTCGTAATAGTCGTTTAGGTTATAGGGTCTTTCGGTATTTCCATCCAGCACGGCAGTAATATCGTGGCCAATGCTGTTGCCCACAGTGTTGATGCCGCTGTGGTCGAAGACATGCGCCAGCAGCACAGGGTTTTCGTTGGTAAAGTCGCCCCAGCGGAAGGTGGTGTCGTTCATATAAAGTTCTACCTCCGGCCCCTCTTTATCGGCAAGGGTGTTTTCGTCGAACCCGCCGACGATCAGATTAAAGTCATAACCATTGGCCGTTTTCACGCCGTCTTCGGCAAAATAACTGATTTTACCCTGCCCATAATTGTAGGCTATGTCGATGGGAACCATAAATCTGAAAGAGAAAACGCCGTCCGTCACCTCGGTTTGTCCTTTATAAATTACATTTTTGCGCAGCTTGAAAGTGCGCACCTGGCTCGACGAATCCTGACCCAGTGTACTTTCCACCGATTCTTTGTCATAAACAATGGCTTTTAATATCCCGTTAAAATCAGATTGAACGGCACCCGTGTTATCGGTAACCACGCCTTCGATTTTTACATTCGACAATGCATTGATTGTATCGGCCACTTGTCCGGTTTCTGCAAAAGTGATAGCGGTGGTGTGCACCTCGTAATCAGGATAGGCAATTTTCAGCGCGGGATCGCCAATCAGCAGAAACTTCAAGCCGTTGCCCAGTGTATTGCTCTCGCGTTTGGCCAAACGGATAAGATCGCCCATAGCGTAATAGGCGCTGTTATTTTTAGAGAACATTTTTTGGTAAATCTTTTCGTTGAGCGTGTAGTTGGAACCGGCATAAGTGGCACGCGCCGTAGTAAACAGGGCTATTCCGCCGCCTTTGGGATTCAGGAAAACATACTCGCCTGCCGAGGTGCGCCCGGGGTCGTCATAGCGGGCAAACTCACAGGTAGCGGTGATAAACACAGCCATCTTATCGTAGTTTTTCCAGCTATTAATATCTCCGTTTTGCAGAACGCGCTCATGTGCCCAGCCCACTTCGCCCCCGTGGCCGGTGTAATTCATAACGAGTGTACCTTTTTCGATGCGGTTGTTGATGGCCTCATTTACATCGGGATAACGCTGCCCGCCGGCAGTAGTCTGCTGCGGGTAGGCATCGAGATAAATCTTGTCGGTGTTGTATTGCGGATAGTAGTTCTCGATAAGTTTTGCCAGGTCGTCGGCCTGATTGGTGTGCAGATTGCCTTCTTCGTCGTCGCCGACAAATGTTAACACATTGCGCCAGTCGTCCATGCACTTGCGGCTGGTGGCATAATGCATTACCTTGTCCACACTTCGCTTGGCTTCTTCAGGCGTGGCTACCACAAAGCGTCCGATGCCGATATCTACCAAATCTCTTTCGCTCACACTTTCGTTGGGATCGAGAAACCCGAAATAGTCGTCGGTAGCAAAGGAGGCGATATACGAAATGGAGTTGACCGATTCGTAGGTCGGGACAAAGTTGGTGTTGTTTTGCAGGCGGTCTTTGTAGTCGTAGGAAGCATCACCAAAAAGCAGCAGATAGCTTGGCATCACCTCGCCATTGCCGGCGCGGGTATAAAACATGCGCATCATCTCTTTGATGGCTGTAATATCCTGCGCTCCCGACGAAAATTCGTTGTACACTGCCTGTGGCGTAGTGACCATTACCGTCAGGTTAGAAAAATCGCGGTGGAAATCGGCCAGGCGGTCGGCCTGCTCCAGAAAGTCGGGATGTGAAACGATGACGTAGTCGATGTTGCGCTGCGCGTGCAGGTTTTGGTTGGTAATAGTTCCGGCGGCTTCAGCCGTTAGAAACTGGCTGCCGTCGAAAGCCATAAATTCGCGGATCACGGGAGTTTCGAGCTTGAAGCGCAGCGTGTTATTTTGCGCTGTGGTTTGCACCTGATGCGCGTCGGTGGGTGATGTTACCTCCCACACAGTAATGCCGGAGCCTGCATTCCCGAGTACAAATTGAGTAATGTCTCCTTCCCCAAATGTGTCTGTATTTCTAAAATCCATTTGCGCCCCGCTGAAAACCAGATTGCGCACCACGTTCAGTTCGATGTAGTCGAGCCAGCCAATGGAGCTGCTCACGGATTTGTTGTATTTGAGGCCGACGTTAACATCGCTGTCCGAAATCTCCAGCCGTCTTGTAATGGTATTGTCTTTGGCATAATCGCCTTGTGACGTTTCGGGAGCACCCTGTATGGGTATGGTTGCAACATTGTCGCCATTCATCGAAACTGTAAATGATGAAGAGACTACTGATTTCGCCACAGCTCTTATCATCAAGGTGTGTTGCGCTGAGGTAACAATATTGGGAAACGAAAAAGCAAAGTTGTGGGTTGTCTGCACGTCAAAGACCTCGCCCAGCCACTGGCGACCGGTTTTATAAATGCTCAGATTGTCCCGCTCATGAAACTTGTGATCGGCAAAAGTAGTGGCCTCGTGTGTAGCGGCCTGGGTAGCCTGCGGCAGCATAGCGATGCGTTTTCCTTCGCCGGCTTTTATGGTAATAAAATAATAGGTGTGATCGGAATAAATGTTTTGCTGATGATCAAATTTCAACGCGCTGGGATTGTACTTCCAGGCGTGCGGCGACTGGCCATAAAACAGGAAATAGTCGCCCGGATCGAAACGGCCGTCGCCGCCATCCATCATTTGAATAGCGTTTTCTATCAGGTCGTCGGGGCGATATTCGCTGTTGGCTTCGGGCAGCATGCCGCCGCCATTGCCGTAAAGGCGCACTGTGGCCGAACTCACGCCGGAAAGATTCATCCCCATTTGCGCAAGCTGCTCATAGGTAACTTTGTAAATGCCGGTTTCCTGCACACTTATCCTGAACCACTCGCCACTGGCCAACACCGAGTTGGCGGCGTACTCCTTGGCGGCTGTTGTATTTTTTAATCCCTCCTTGGGCGTCAGCTCCAAATCGAACGCCACCAGTTTTTCGTATTTCCCGCTAAGCATGTTCAGCCTGAAGGGGAGCAGATGCACCATGGCAACCGATACACCACGTGCACCGGCAATGTGGCTTTGCGGCTCGATGGCCGGCGTTATCATCAAAAGATTATCTATCAGCATCAGCTCGTCAGAAGTCAAAGGCAGGTATTCGGCATTGAGCAGTTTGGCTTCCACCGAGGTTGCTGCATTCTCCAGGGGCATCGCGATTGAAAACAGTGGCAGATTTGCGGATTGGCTTCCATAGTCAGCACCGGTAAAAAATAAACGCGAAACTACAGGCGCCTCGGGGGTGGCCTGTTGATGTATGGTATGCCACTGGAGCTGGTAATGTTGCACCAGCTCGCCGGCCGATGCCACGGCTGAAACCAACACCAGAAAAACTGTAAAAAAGTGACGATTGATCATAAGATTATTATTTTATTAATAAAAGAGCCAACAACATGAGACAGACTATTGTTTATGGGAGCTTTACTGCCAATGCTGCTGACTATTGCCCGGTAACTACCTGTAATTAACACTTTGAAAAACGAAACTTTCGGGGCAATATTGCCGTTTTTTCCGTTTGCGTTCTTGCTGCGCTTATATTTGCACGCTGAACGCATCAGAAGGATTGTTGTTAAAATATCCCGAAAAATAAAGAGTTAATAATCAAGTGAAAGGTTGCGTAACATCTCCGGAATGGTCATCATGAAAAAGCTCCAAAAGCTTTCTGTCCTGCTGTTATTAATTGTTCTGGCTGCTACTATGCAGGCTCAGGATTACACCTATTCACAGTTTTATGCCAATCCGGTTTACCTCAACCCTGCCCTTGCCGGCTCCGCCTATTGCCCGCGCATTACGCTCAACTACCGCAACCAGTGGCCGCAGTTGCCGGCGTCGTTTGTTTCGTACAGCGCTGCCTACGACCAGCATGTCGATTTTATCTCCGGCGGCGTGGGCGTGCAGTTTCAATACGATAAAAGCGGCCAGGCAGCTATCCGTCAGTTTCGCCTTGGCGGGATGTATGCTTACCGGCTCGACATCGCCGAGCGGTGGCAGGCAAGCATGGCCCTCGAAGCGGCCTTTGGCCAACGGGGCGTCAGTTGGGACGACCTCGTTTTTGCTTCACGCATCGACCCGGCAAGCGGCAACCTGCTCCCATCGGGGCCTCCCCCCGACAACTTTCGCGACAACGTCAACTACGCAGATTTTGCAGCCGGCTTTGTGGTAGGTTTTGATGAGAAAATTTTTCTGGGTGGCGCCGTGCATCATCTCACCACGCCTGACGTAGGCTTCATTAGCGAAAGCGACAACAAGCTGCCGATGAAAATTACGGTACACGCCGGGGCAAATATCGAAAGTGGCGGCCGCCGCAGCTACCGGAGCCGCGGGCCGGAACTAACCATTTCGCCCAATATTCTGTATCAGCAGCAAGGCGACTTCCGTCAGCTCAATATTGGCACCTATTTTACGTTTGCACCTTTTGTTGGCGGCCTTTGGTATCGCCATGCGTTCGAAAATGCCGATGCCGTCATCGTACTGCTGGGATTACAATACAACAATCTGAAGTTCGGTTACAGTTTCGACTACACTGTCTCCACACTGGCTATAGCCAGTGGTGGAGCACACGAAATATCTGTCGGCTGGCTTTTTGATTGCGACAAAAAAAGTAACCGTTCCAGAGCAATAAAGTGTCCATCGTTTTAGTTAATTAAACCTATTTGCAAAAAAATCTTAATGATGATAATCAAAAATCAGCAAATTATAAGCCTGATAACCGTTGTGGCGTTAGCGTTCACGCTCTCTTCGTGCAGCGGAATCTTTGGATCGAAAAAGAAAACTTCGGCTACCACCGGATGGGATTACAACAGTAGCACCAACGGAGGCTTTGCTGTTTCGGATATCAACGAACAGGAAACCGGCCCCGGATTGGTTTTCGTAGAAGGCGGCACCTTTGTTATGGGACAAATGGGTGAAGACCCGATGTACGAAAATTCCGCTCCCGCACGCCGCGTCACGGTTCGTTCGTTTTATATGGACGAAACAGAGGTTACCAATCTCGATTATCTGGAATACCTCTACTGGCTAAGCAGGGTTTTCGGCGCTGATTATCCGGAGGTTTACCGCAAAGCGCTACCCGACACATTGGTGTGGCGCTCACGGCTGGCTTACAACGAACCGTTGGCCAACCTTTATCTGCGTCATCCGGCCTACCACGATTATCCTGTGGTTGGCGTTACCTGGGTGCAGGCCACAGATTACTGCCAGTGGCGTAGCGATCGTGTAAACGAGCTGTTGCTCATCAAAGCCGGCGTATTAGCCGAAGACCCGGACCAACGCAATGAAAATAGTTTCAATACCGAGGCTTACCTGGCGGGACAATATACCGGCTTGGTAAATAAGCCTATCGAAGACCTGGATCCCAGCAGCACCGGCGGGCGTAATGCACGCCTGGAAGACGGCATTATGCTTCCCAACTACCGGCTGCCCACCGAAGCCGAATGGGAATATGCTGCCTTAGGACTTTATGGCGACAATGAGCTTATCACCGAACGCCGCATCTATCCGTGGGACGGTCATCTGGTGCGCAGTACCGGCGGCAAAAAAGAATATGGCAACTACATGGCCAACTTCAAACGTGCACGCGGCGACTACATGGGCGTTGCCGGAAGCCTCAACGATGGCGCCGACATCACAGCGCCGGTGGGCACCTATCCGGCCAACGACTTTGGCTTGTACAATATGGCCGGCAACGTTTCGGAGTGGGTGCAGGATGTCTATCGTAGCCTTAGCCACGAAGATGTTGCCGACTTCAGCCCGTTCAGAGGAAATATCTTTACCACCCCCGTGCTCGACGCCGAAGGCAACATCGCCGAAAAAGACAGCCTCGGACGAATCCGCTATCGCGAAATAACCATTAACGAAGCGCAGGACAGGTTTAACTACCGCGAAGCCGACAACGTAAACTATCTCGACGGCGACAACCGCTCGGTGAACGATCCCGGCAAATGGCTCGACGACGTGAACAACGCCAACTCAACCAACCTGATGTACGACTACAAAAGCAGCAGCCTGATCAACGACCAGGCCCGCGTTTACAAAGGCGGCTCCTGGAAAGATGGCCCCTACTACCTCAGCCCGGGCGTGCGCAGATATCTCGACCAAAACAAAGCCACCGATTATCTCGGATTCCGCTGCGCCATGGATCGCGTAGGGACTTCCGTGAAATTTTAAAAAATAACGCCGCTTTAGGCGGAGATCAAAAATTAGATAAACGCTGTATCTGTTTTCACAAAAAACGATACAGCGTTTTTTTTGTCTGCTTTTTTTCGATTATTTTGCCATCACAATAGCAACCTATGACGACAAAAGAACTTTACGAAATTTATAACCGACACCCGCAAATCACCACCGACTCACGAAACATTGCTGCCGGCAGCATATTCTTTGCCCTGAAAGGTGATAGTTTCGACGGGAATCGCTTTGCTCTGGCTGCACTGCGCGAAGGCGCCGCGTGGGCAGTGGTGGACGATGCCGGCCTGGAAAATCATCAAAAAATAATTCTGGTGAATGATGTGTTGGAATCATTGCAACAACTGGCGCAACATCACCGCAGGCAGCTCTGCATTCCCGTTATCGGTATTACAGGCAGCAATGGCAAAACCGCCACCAAGGAGCTTATCAGCCAGGCGTTGCTGACAAAGTATAAAACTACGGCTACCCGTGGCAATCTCAACAACCACATCGGTGTGCCGCTTTCTATTCTTTCGATTACTAATGATGTTGAAATAGCAGTGATAGAAATGGGCGCCAACCACCAGGGAGAAATCGCATCGCTGTGCCGCATCGCCCGTCCCGATTACGGCATCATCACCAATATCGGGCGCGCCCACCTCGAAGGCTTTGGTGGCTATGCCGGTGTAATAAAGGCCAAAACGGAGCTGTACGATTTTATCCGTGAAAATGGCGGGCATCTTTTCGTTCATCACGACGATGCTTTATTGATGGAAAAATCTGCCGGCATCCCGCGCACCACTTATGGCGCTTTGCCTGCCGCTGACGTTCAGGGATTCATCACCGAAAAATTCCCCGTACTGGCACTGCAACTTGCGCATCCCGCTAAGGGAACCACCATCAACACCCAACTGGCCGGCAGCTACAACTTCCCCAATGTGATGGCCGCCGTTGCCATTGCACGCTATTTCGGCGCCGACCTGCATGCTGTAGCCAGGGCTTTGCGAAATTACCAGCCTGCAAACAATCGCTCGCAATGGCAAACCACATCCCAAAACAAACTGCTTATCGACCTCTACAACGCCAACCCCGGAAGCATGGCTGCGGCAATCGAAAACTTTGCCCAAGCGCCTTACGGCAATAAAATGCTCATCCTGGGCGATATGCTGGAGCTGGGCGCCGAAAGCTATGCCGAACATGCCACCATCATTAGGATGGCGCAAGATGCTGATTTTGAAAAAGTGATTTTGGTAGGAAAACACTTTTTAGCTTTCGCTGATGAAGCCTCCACGAAATTCTTGCTTTTTGTAAATGCCGATGCAGCCCGTAAAGCTATTCATGAAATGAATTTAAAAAACAAAACAATTCTGCTGAAAGGCTCGCGGGGTATCCGGCTCGAAAAAATATTGGATATTTTATAAAAAATGGGATGTACAGACGCACGGCTCCCGCTTGGGCGGGGCAGGCCGTGCGTCTCTATAAATAAAATTTTATTATGGAACAAATCACCGCCTTAGGAATGATGTCGGGCACTTCGCTGGATGGCCTCGACATCGCCTGCTGCCGCTTTGGCCTGGCAGAGGCTCGCTGGGATTATGAGATTCTTTGCGCCGAAACCATCCACTACTCCGATCATTGGCGCCGGCGCCTGGATCGGGCACCGCAGCTTAATGGCTTTGATCTTACGGCGTTGGATGCCGACTTTGGGCGCTATGCCGGCGAAGAGGCCGCAGCGTTTATTCGTCGCAACAATTGCCGGCCGCTTTTCGTGGCTTCGCACGGGCACACAGTTTTTCACCAGCCGGAGCAGGGGCTAACGCTTCAGATCGGCCATGGCGCGCATCTGGCTGCCGCGGCAGGCATAAGAGTAATCAACGATTTCCGTTCGCTGGATGTGGCGCTGGGCGGGCAGGGAGCTCCATTGGTCCCCGCCGGTGATGCTTTACTTTTTGAACAATATGGGCTGTGCCTCAATTTGGGTGGTTTTGCAAATATTTCTTACCAGCTGGGTGATCATCGTCTTGCCAGCGATATTTCGCCGGCTAATATGGCGCTCAACTTTTTGGCCCGGCGCGCCGGAAAACTTTACGATAAAGATGGAGCTATGGCTGCCGTCGGAGCCATTATCCACCCACTGCTGGAGCAGCTCGACGCATTGCCATTTTATCAGCAACCTACTCCAAAGTCGCTGGGACGCGAATGGTTTGAATCGCAAATGCTGCCGCTGATAGAAGCGCACCATGCAGCTCCTGCCGACCTTTTGTGCACCCTCACCGAACATATTGCCCGGCAGGTAGCGGCTGTGGCTGATGTGGTGCCATCCTCCACTTTGCTGGCAACAGGCGGCGGCACCCACAATCATTTTCTGATACAGCGCATTGGCCATCACACCCGACACGAGATTATTATTCCTGAGCCTTTGCTCATCGATTACAAAGAAGCGCTGGTTTTTGCCTTTCTGGGAGTTTTGCGCTTACGCGGAAAAAATAATTGTCTGGCATCGGTTACGGGTGCCCGCACCGATAACAGCGGCGGGAGTATTTGGGGATAGACTTTAATAATCCCTAAAGCTGCTGCCTTCCGATTTCTTCCTAAAGCAAGCTAAGATGGCTACCATAAACGCATCCTATTATTCTGATTATTTGGGCTAAAGCCCACTGAAATTTTTCTACCTTTTCCCCCCGGCCTAAAGGCCAGGGTTAGTGAACCCCCGGCTACAATAATTTATATCAGAGCCGATAAGATTGGATTAACAAATTTATTTCTGTATTAACAACTTTCCAACGCTACAACCCGCCAGTTTTATGATAACTTTCCTTTGCGTTTTCCACAAACGCTGTTACCAGCCGTGGGTCTTTGCAACCATTGGCATCTTCCACGCCGGTATGTACATCCACGCCGGCAGCGCCTGTAATTCGGATGGCCTCAGCAACATTGCCGGGGTGAAGTCCGCCGGCAACGATCACCGGGCGGGGGCTTTTTGCAACGATGCGCCTGGTGATGTTCCAGTCGTGGGTTTTGCCGGTAGCTCCGGAGGCGCCGGTGACAGGATCGTAAGTGTCGGTGATGAAGGCATCCACGAAAGGTGCGGTGGCGCCAAAGGTTTGGAGCAGCTCCTGCTCGTTTCCGGCTTTTACTACCAAACTTTTCCAGATTTCAATAGCCATTGCCGGCAATGATTCCGACCGACTCAACCGCCGCAGCTTTTCGAGCTCAGCCACCGAAACGGCGCCATGCAACTGCACGATGTTGCAACCAATTTGTTGCAATAATTCATAAATAGCTGTCGCTTTCGCTAAATAGGTGATCAGCACCGGACGAATGACCGACGGTAGTTTGCGAATGATTCGGGCGACAGCTTCGTCGCTTAGGTCGGGACGGTGGACGTCCAAATGCAAAGGAAAGCCAATATGTGTGGCGCCTGAAGCACTGATCATTTCGGCTTCGTCCCAATTACGAACACCGGCAATCTGGATAATGGGAGCTGTCATACTATTAAAACATCCAAACTTAAATAGTTAAAAAATAACGCACTTAATCTTAAGAGATCACCAGCTTCCCAATCCAGCCGAAAGCTACTTTTCTATCAATCGACGAAGCGCCACCGAGGCACAGTAGCACCCAAACATGGCCGGCATATAGGAGATGGTGCCAACGGTAGATTTTTTGTTGGGTTCGTCATCAACAGGTTTTACAGCACTTTTCTCGACCGTTTCCGGCGAAAACACCGCCTGAAAGCCATCTTTGACGCCGAATTTCTGCAAGCGTTTGCGAATGTAAAAAGCCAACTTGCAGCCGGAGGTCCGGGAGATATCAGCCACGGTGATCATGGCCGGGTTGAGTTTGCCACCGGCGCCCATAGAGCTAACCAGAGGGCGATTGTAGCGCAAAGCCGCCAGGATAAAAAATACCTTGGGCGAGAGCGTGTCGATGGCATCGATCACATAATCGTAAGGATGACTTAGCAGCTCGTTGATTCGTTGATTTTTTAAAAACTCATCAACAACCACCAGCTCTACATCGGGATTGATATCGCGCAGCCGCATGGCCATGAGCTGTGATTTGCGCTGGCCTTGTGTGCTGGCGAGCGCGAGCAGTTGTCGGTTGCGGTTGCTGGGCGTCACGCTGTCGCCGTCAACAATGGTGAGCTTCCCCACTCCTGCGCGGCACAACTGTTCGGCAGCAAAGGCGCCCACGCCGCCCAGGCCGGCCACCAGCACATGGCTTTGCTGCAGCCGCTCCAGCTTTTCATCTCCAAGCAGCAACCCGGTGCGGCTTCTCCAGTTTTCGTCAGACTGCATCATTTACCAAAACATTTTTTAAAATTACGCTCAATTATTTCCATCAACTGCTCCGTTTTTAAACTTCGCAGCACGGCAGCCCGCTCATACAACTGCTTGATGTCGGCATCGGTGTTGTCGGTTTCCAGAAACAATTGTTCGGTGGGAATATTTTGAAAAACCTGTGCCAGTCTGGAATTTTGTTTTAATAAAGGTGTGCCAAATGAGAGATAAAAACCATGTGTGAGAAGCTGCCTGGCCGCCTGCTGGTTACCACGAAAGCCATGGATAATGAGTGGAATATGGGCTTTGGATTCTTTGTACGCCCGGATAATGTCGGGATAGGATTTTACTGCATGCACGATCACAGGCATGTCGGATTTTTCGGCCAGAGAGAGGTGCCGGGAGAAAATATTGTGCTGAAGCCCTATCGCCGTTTCGAGGCTTCGGTCGAGGCCGGTTTCGCCAACTGCGATCACTTTTTCATGGTGCACTGCCTTTTCAAGCCATGAAAATATTTCATCAGACCTCCGGGCATCGACGTGCCAGGGATGCCATCCCACCGAGTACCACACCTGCGGCTGCGGCTGTATTAGCTTTAGCTGATCATGAAACAGGCTGTGAATCTGCACCACGTTTTCGGAGCGCTTATCGGTGTGTGTATGTACGTCGTAATAAACCGGCATGGAACATAGAAAAATCAATAGCTTTCAAATCTAAAAAATTCGCCATCGTCCCACTGCTTCTCGCCATGCCACCAGCCTACGGAGCCTTTGTGTGGGATCAGCCGGTTTTGATACAATATCTCTTTGTGGATGTGTCCGCCAAAGGTGTGGTATTCAAAAGTTTTTACCTCGCCGGGGTTGCCCCATCGTTTCATCCACACCTCTTTAAGAGCGCCTTGCTCATCGATGATAAGATGCAGCGGTTGGTCTTCTGTATTGATTTTCCACCGGGCAGTGATGTGATTTTTATCTACCACTTCCCAGGTTACTGCAGGGTGGATGAGCAGATGTGGCGCAAAGATGCCCTCAAGGCGGGCACGTCCTTCGGCTGAGCGGCTTACGTCGGCGCCATCAGCGCGCGTCACAGGTATCACACCAAACAACTTCCACTGCATGGCGCCGGTATTTTTATTAAAATAATCATACCCTTTTATAGGTAAAATTCCCATGCGTACCGTAGCTTCCCACAGAAAACCTTTGAGAGGGTTTGTGTAAAGTGTTGATGTAAAATTAGACCAATTAACCAACTTGATGATGCCCCGCAAACGCGTGCTAATGAGCGTTCCTCCGGGAATTCCTTGTGGCAGATGACGACGGAAATACCTGGCTACGGGTTCGGGATAACTCTTGAGCAGCTCCATGCGGTCGAAGCCGCTGCTGCTGTCGAGTGTTAAAGCTGCAAGAATTTCGTCACGGTTCATTGGTGTTTTGTTTTTATTAATTTCCAAACGCACGTTGATTTTAAAAAAAAATTTAAAACATTGCGATGTATTAAAGTTTTATGTTAGCTTTGCCAGCTATCGTTTATGAAGGAGGATTACTTGTATCCCTGTTGCCTGATTTGCAGCAGGGATTTTTTAATTTACTCCGCCGGTTAAACGTTAGAAAGCATGTTTCGCAGGTGGTCGAATTTCTGCTGGTAGTCGGTCACGCTGCGTACGATTACTTCATGAGCTTCCTCTATTCCGTAGGTATGTGTGATCTCGGCATTGCGATGGCGGCCGGGTAAATCTTTGTAGGTGAGGAAGTAATGTTTTAGCCGGTCGATGACCAGCAGAGAGCAGTCGGCCAGGGCGTTGTATCCGCCATACACGGCATCGTCGGCCAGCACGGCCACAATTTTGTCGTCGGCCTGATTGTCGTCTATCATTCTGAAACCGCCAATAGGACGTGCCTGCACCAGTATGTCGCCGTGGGCAATTGTTTTCTCGGTGAGGATGCAAATGTCGAGTGGGTCGCGGTCGCCGGTGATGTCGGTACGGCCGGTTTTTTCCATGCAAAACTCGGCCACTTTTTCCCAGCAGAAAGTCTGTGGGATGAAACCATACAAGGCCGGGATGACGTTGGAATATTTCTGTGGGCGGTCTATTTTCAGATAGCCTGTCTCTTTGTCGATTTCGTATTTCACCGTGTCGGTAGGAACCATTTCGATGAAACAGGTAACTACTTCGGGCGCATTATTGCCAATATCTACGCCATGCCACGGGTGCGATTTGTAGCGCAGCCCCATCAGCTTGCCGATGGGATCCATCAATTTGTTGCTCATACTGTTGATTGCTCTTATGTAAATTTTGCCGCAAAATTACAGATAATATTTTTGCACATAAATCGTATTGCGGAAAGCGGCAATCAAAAGGCAAAAAAAGTTAGTGACTTTGATAAAATGACCTATTTTTGCGCTCATTTTAAGCAATCTTACGTACATGCTGCAAAAGCCCTCAGTGATGAAAAACCCAATGTCCTATATTCTTCGTGTCCTTGTTTTGCTTGTGACAGGGTCGCTGTTTTTCTCGTCGTGTATCCCGATGAAACGCATCGAGTATCTGCAACAGGAAGCCCGCAAAGGGGATACCACCCGCACCCATTTTAAGAACATGAATCTTACCACCTACCGCATACAGGCAGGCGATAACCTTTACATCAAGGTGAACAGTGTGATGGCTGTGTCTGAAAACATTTTTGCTGAAGAAGGCTCCCGAACCAGCAACAACTATTACAGCGATGCTGGCATTTACCTGAACAGCTATCTGGTAAACGAAGAGGGCTACATCGACTTCCCCTATGTGGGCAGCATCTATGTGAAAGACCTGAGCGTGGAGCAGGCCAAAGATTTAATATCGGGCATCGTAAAAGATTACATCAAAGAATCGACGGTAGTGGTGCGGCTGGCGCTGTTTCAAATTTCTGCGTTGGGCGAGGTGAATCGCTCAGGACAAATGAGCATTTATCAAAATCAGGTAACTATCTTCGACGTCATTGCTATGGCCGGCGATATGACCACCTTTGCCCGTCGCGACCAGGTGATCATCATACGTGAAAACCCCGATGGCGTTAAAACAAAAAAAATAAACCTCAATGATTTGTCAATCTTCGACAGCGAATATTACTACATTCAGCCCAACGACATCATTTACGTGCCGCCGGTAAAAGGCAAAAACTTTGCGTTCAGCCAATTTCCCTACGCACTGGTATTTTCGACCATCTCCACAACACTGCTTCTTATTAATTTTTTCCAAACAAACTAATACAATAAGTGGAACCTAATCTCAACAGCCAATTATCGAATCAGGAAGAATCGATCGACATCAAACTGTTATTTATCAAGTTTTTCAGATACTGGTATTTCTTTGCCCTCACCGTTTTTGTTGCACTGGTGATCGCTTTTCTTTTTAATAAATACACCAAACCAGTGTATGAAGTGAAGACTACCGTGCTGATTAAAGACGACAAAGCCGGACAAAATCTCATCGGCATCGGCATTGGCAACAGCCAACAAAATCTGGAAAACGAAATGGGGATCATCAACTCTTATGCGCTTGCTGCACGCACCATCAACAACCTGAATTTTGAAGTTTCCTACTACAAAGAAGATAATTTTATTACCAGCGAGTTGTACAAGTCGTCGCCCTTTGAGGTGGTGATGGACACCGCGCATGTGCAACCCATCAATGTAAAGTTCAGCATCATCATCCAAAGCAACTCAGCTTACCAGCTCATACTTCAGGCCGAAAATGCCTCGCTCTACAGCTTTGGAGAACGCGAGGAAATTTCTACCGTCGACGACCCGATTGTGATAAACAAAACCTACAAATTTGGTGAAGAGATAGAAACCGATATTTTTAAATTCACCATTTTGCTTACTGAAAACTTCGACAAGGAAGCTATCAACCAAAACCTGTCGTTTGTTTTTAACGATTACCAAAGTCTGATCAGAACCTTCAGAAGCACCAAGCTGGAGCCTATCAACCGCGAGGCTTCCATCATCGACATCTCGATAAAAGGTGGTAATGCCCAAAAGCTTTCGGATTACCTCAACGAGCTAACCAACCAGTATCTGCTGCGTGGCATCGAGAAGAAAAATCAAATTGCTGAGAACACCATTCGCTTTATCAACTCCGAGCTGGTAGATATCACCGATTCGCTGACATACACCGAGGGTGAGCTGCAAGATTTCAGGGTAAGCAACGAATTTATGGATATGGATTTCAAATCCACACAGGTATTTGAAGGGATGAAGCAATTTCAGGATCAAAAGGCGCAGCTCATCGTCAAGGCCAAATATTACCGCAACCTGCAGGATTATCTAAAGAAAAACCAGGACAACATCGACGACATTGTGATTCCTTCGTCGATGGGTATTGAAGACCCGTTGCTTTCACAGCTCATCAGCGGACTGGCCGAACTCTATTCAAAACGAGCCGAGGCCTTGTTCAGCTCTTCAGAGAAAAACCCGCAGGTAGCAGCCATCGACCAGCGCATCCGCACCACCAAAAAAACCATCCTGGAAAACATCCAGAACATCGTCGTTACTTCCGAAATTTCTATCAAAGACATCGACGGCCGCATAGCGGCACTTAACCGGGAAATGAACCGACTGCCCGAAACCCAGCGTCGACTGGTAGGCATACAGCGGAAGTACAAGCTCAACGATGCGCTGTACACTTTCCTGCTGCAGAAACGCTCCGAAGCACAAATAGCCAAGGCCAGCAACCTGCCCGACAACGAGGTTGTCGACATTGCCCGCAGTGGCGAACAGGTGTACCCCAAGAAGAGCCTCAACTACCTCATAGCATTGGTGCTCGGATTGTTACTCCCGGTAGCTTACATTTTGGGTAAAGATTATTTTAATGATAAAATCATCGAGCGCAAAGACATCGAAAAGATTACCAACGTACCAATTGTCGGGCACGTGATTCACAACAGCAAGGAATCGGCACTCGTGGTGAGCGAATCGCCAAAGTCGAGCATCGCCGAATCGTTCCGCTCCATTCGTACCAACCTGCAGTATCTTACCAAAGGCAAAGAGAAGCAGGTGATATTGGTAACCAGCGACATGGTGGGCGCCGGCAAGACGTTTATTGCCATGAACATCGCCTCCATCTTTGCCATGTATGATAAGAAAACCCTGCTCATGGGCTTCGACCTGCGCAAGCCCAAAATTTATCAGGACTTTGGCCTCACCAACACCGAAGGCATCAGCTCCTATCTTATCAACAAGAGCAGCTTTGAAGACATCGTTCAAACCTCACCGGTAAAGAATCTCGACATCATTATGGGAGGCCCTGTGCCACCCAACCCCGCCGAGCTTATCGCGTCAGCAAAAACCAACGAGCTGATGAAACGCGTGATGGAGGAGTACGACTTTGTGATCATCGACACCCCGCCGGTGGGTCTGGTTACAGATGCTTTCCTGCTGATGAAATATACCGACGCCAACCTGTTCCTGGTGCGCCAAAACTACACCAACAAGAAAATCTTCGAGTCGATTATCAAAGACATCGAAAACCGCAAGATGCCCAACATGTACATCCTCATCAACGACGTGAAGCTGGGCAAAGGCTCCTACGGCTATGGTTACGGGTATGGATACGGATACGGCTATGGATACGGATACGGATATGGCTACGGCTATGGTTACGGCTATTACTCCGAAGACGAGAAAACCGATAAGAAATCCATCATCAGCAAGCTTTTCGGGAAAGCGTAATCCCTATCATTTTTTAACGCTTCCATGGAAAATAAAGCTGTCCACTAATTTCCGCTAATCTTTTTTTTAACCACAGAGAACGCAGAGAAGACGCAAAGAGCGCGGAGGAAAATCTCTGTGCACACTGTGAAAAACTCCGTGTCCTCTGTGGTTTTTCTTTGGTTTTAATCTAAAATTCGTGCTCATTCGCCTAATTTGTGTGAATTCGCGGATGCTTTTGACCGTCCACTAATTTCCGCTAATTTTTTTTTAACCACAGAGAACGCAGAGAAGACGCAAAGAACGCGGAGGAAAATCTCTGTGCACTCTGCGAAAAACTCCGTGACCTCTGTGGTTTTTCTTTGGTTTTAATATAAAATTCGTGCTCATTCGCCTGATTCGTGTGAATTCGCGGATGCTTTTGACCATCCGCTAATTTCAGCTAATCTTTTTTTAACCACATAGAGAACGCAGAGAAGACGCAAAGAACGCGGAGGGAAATCTCTGTGCACTCTGTGAAAAACTCCGTGACCTCTGTGGTTTTTCTTTGGTTTTAATATAAAATTCGTGTTCATTCGCCTAATTCGTGCGAATTCGAGGATAAACCGGCTGTCCGCTAATTTCCGCCAATTGAGCTAATTTCCGCTAATTATTTTTAACCACAGAGAACGCAGAGAAGACGCAAAGAACGCGGAGGAAAATCTCTGTGCACTCTGTGAAAAACTCCGCGGCCTCTGTGGTTTTTCTTAAAATTGAATTCGTGTGAATTCGCGGACTTCATTATCATTTAGCGACAGCGAAAACACGCCTTCTCATCCACCACAACAAAAGATACACCACTGCCGAAGTGGTAATACCAAAGATATTGGCATCGAGGCCGAAAGGTAAATTCCATTCGGCGATGATAAGGGTGATGGTGGTAGTGCCACCAAGCAACATAGCTGCAAATGCCGCCACCTTATCGGGCTGGCGCGTGTACAAAGCCGCAATGACAGGAACAAAAAGTCCGGAAACCATAAAAGCGTAAGAATAGAGCATTAGCTCCAGCACGTTTTGCATGGTGGTGGCAAGCAATAGCGCCAGCGCTCCAATGAGAAATGTAAGCAGTTGCGAGATGCGCAACATGGCCTTGCCTGTGGGAAGCTTCACCAGGCGGCTCACGATATCGGTAAGCACATTGCCCGACGAGGCCATCAGGCAACTATCAGCGGTGGACATGATGGCCGAGAAATATGCCGACATCATCAGCCCCATCAGGCCTACCGGTAAAATGGTGCGCAGCAGCAGCGGCAGCCCCATTTCGGGATCGATATCGCTTAACGAATTAAATCCAAGATACTCGAACATACCTTCCTGCAGCGCTACACGCGAAAAAAGCCCCAACAGCACGCCCATAAATGCCATGAGCGGCCACTCGAAAACGCCTGCTATAAACCATGCTTTGCGTGCCTGTCGTTCGCTGTTGCTGGCATAGATGCGCTGGTAGAGTGTCATACCCACAAACCAGATGGGAATAATGGTTACCGCCCAGTTGACAATGGTTTGCCACGACACGTTGGTCATGCTGAAAAAACGTGCCGGCAATGCAGCCAGAATGCTTTGGTATCCGCCTAAAGCGAAATAACTCAATGGGATGCCGATAAGGATAAGTCCGGAGATAAGCAGCAGCCATTGGATGGTATCGGTATAAATTACGGCCTTGAGACCACCCATCACGGTGTAGGCCACGGTGATGATGCCCATTATCAAGAGCGCAGTATCGAAACTAAGGTTTACAAATGAAGCAGAGGCCAGCTTGGCTCCGGCCAGAATTTGGGAGCTGGTAAAGCCCATGTAGCCAATAGCCGAAATAATGCCCGCCAGAATGGCTACCTCTTTGCCATAGAAATGCCTAAAGATTTCGGGGAAGGTGAAAAACTTATGTTTTGTCGAAAGGCGAAAAACACGCGGGATAAGAACAACAGCACTCAGCCAGGCACCGATAAGACCGGTAAAGAGCATCCAGGAGCCGGCCAGCCCCAGCACAAAACCCAATCCACCAAGGCCAATAGAAAAACCGCCACCCACATCGGTGGCTACCACCGACAAGCCAATATGCCAACTGCCCATGGTGCGGCCACCCACAAAATAATCCTCAGCGCTGGTGTTGCGACGCATGAAATAATACCCAACACCCAACATCGCCAACATGTAAAGAACAAATATCGAAAGGTCGATCCAATGCATATGCTATTTTTAAATGAATAAAACAGCGGACAAAACTACCAAAAATGAAGTTTTGACAAAACATCCCCTACCGGACAAGTTCAAAAAGATCATAAAATAATGCCCAACGAAATCTTAAAATTAAAAACACAACCTCAAACATTGAACAACTATTTGAACAAATATCAGGCATGGTCAGTTTGATAGGTAAATAAGCAAACAGCCACAAAAGCTGCCCAGACATAAAATTTCTGCCCATAAAAAACAGTTACTTTCGTCAACCGATAAAAAAAATATGGATTGAACCATGGACAAAATAAGACTTGAGATTTTAGGAATGTCGTACAGCCAGTCGCAAAGTGGCGCCTATGCGCTAATCCTTAGCGAAAGTAAAGGCCAGCGGCGGCTGCCCATCATCATTGGCGGTTTCGAGGCACAGGCCATCGCCATTGAGCTGGAAAAAATGAAGCCGGCACGTCCGCTTACCCACGACCTCCTGAAGAGTGTGGCTGATGCTTACAACATCAACGTCCGTGAGGTGGTGATCAACAAATTTTTTGAAGGTGTTTTTTACGCACAGCTTTTTTGCGACGACGGTAAAAAAACCACCGAGATCGATTCGCGCACTTCTGATGCGGTAGCACTGGCCATCCGTTTCAACTGCCCCATCTATACCACCGAAAAAATTATGAGCGAAGCCGGCATTATCGTTAAAGAAGAGAAAAACAAACAAGAAGAAAAAGAGTGGCTGCCCAATCAGCCCAAAGGACAGCGCCCTTTCGACAAAAAATCCATCACCGAGCTAAAAGAGATGCTTCAAAAAGCTGTCGAAAAAGAAGAATACGAGAATGCTTCGATAATAAGAGATGAAATAAAGCGACGGGGTCAAACAAAATAATGATATTTGCAGCTCTTTTTTTCAAAGCTGTTTTTATTATTATTTTTTATGATGAGAAAACCCTTGTTGCTCCTGCTCACGCTGCTCCTTAGCTTTACGCTTTTTTCACAATCCTCACCTACCTCCGACGACACCACCCTCCGGCTACTTTCGGCACACTGGATAGCGGTATCGGCTGCCGATAGTTTAGGAAATGCTGTGAACATACCACCCGGACAAGCGCATTTAAATCTGAAAGGTGATTCAGGTCTTTTTGAACAAAAATTTACCGAAGCCTCCCCAGCATACACAGGACAATGGGCTTTACATCAGAAAAATCTCATTCTTAATTACGATCCCACCACCATTCCCGACAGCCTGCCCAAAATCGACAGCCGTAAATACGACATCGCTGCCATAGCCAACGACACGCTAAAACTCGTTGCCGACGGCACCACAATCGTTTACCTGCGCGAAAAACATGTGGTGGCATCGGTGGTAAAACGTGGCGGCGGCATGACCGTGACGACGCTGCTGCGCGGCCTGCTAGGCATGATCGTACTCATCTTTCTGGCCTGGCTTTTCAGCTCCAACCGCAAAGCCGTATCGTGGCGCGTGGTAGGCGTAGGCCTGCTCATACAGATAAGCATAGCGCTGGGAATCCTCTTTATCCCATTCATCGAAGACTTTTTTGGCATCGTGGGCAGCATCTTTGTCGTGATTTTGGATTTTACAAAAATAGGCAGCACCTTCCTTTTCAACGATCTGATGGACATCCCCAAAGCAGGCTACATCTTTGCTTTGCAGATTTTGCCCACCATCATCTTCTTTTCCGCTTTGACGAGCGTACTTTTTTATCTGGGGATAATACAAAAAGTGGTGTGGGTGATGGCCTGGCTGATGACCAAGGCGCTGCGCATCTCCGGCGCCGAAAGCCTCTCGGTGGCCGGCAACATCTTTCTGGGCCAAACCGAATCGCCGCTGATGATAAAAGCCTATCTCCCAAAGATGAACGATTCGGAGATGCTGCTGGTGATGATTGGCGGCATGGCCACAGTAGCCGGCGGCGTAATGGCTGCCTACATCAGCTTCCTGGGCGGCGACGACCCGGTGCAGCGGCTGATGTATGCGCGCCACCTGCTCACTGCCTCGGTAATGGCAGCTCCCGGCGCCATCGTAATGTCGAAAATCCTGATGCCACAAACCGAATCTGTAGATATGAAAGTGGAGGTGACGCAGGAGAAAATTGGTAAAAACTTCCTCGACGCACTCTCAAACGGCACCACCGAAGGCCTCAAGCTGGCCGCCAACGTCGGCGCCATGCTGCTGGTATTTTTTGCCTTTATCGCCATGATGAATTTTATTTTGCTAAAAATCGGCGTGTGGACCAACCTCAACGTAAGCATCGCCGCACTCACCAGCGGACAATACACCGAGCTGTCGATGGAGTTTATCCTGGGCTACACCTTTGCACCGCTGATGTGGATAATAGGTGTCGGGCCGCAGGACATCACACTGGTTGGGCAACTGCTGGGCGAAAAGCTCATCGCCAGCGAGTTTGTGGGGTATACCAGCCTGGCCTCCATGAAAGAAACGGGGTTGTTTACCGATCAAAAATCGGTGATCATGGCTACTTACATGCTTTGCGGCTTTGCCAACTTCGCCTCCATCGGCATCCAGATTGGCGGCATCGGCGGACTGGCACCCAACAAGCGTTGGTTCCTGTCGAAATACGGAATGAAAGCGCTGATTGGCGGTACGCTGGCCTCGCTGCTTTCGGCCACCATTATTGGAGCGATTATCGGGTAAACGGTGTTCGTTGTTTGTTGTTTGTTGTTCGTTGTTTGTTGTTTGTTGCTCAAAATTGTTCTTACTGAAGGCTGGTAACTGCTAACTGTGAATTGTGGACTGTTGTCTGCCTTTTATTTTGAACACAAGCTACCTGCAACAGGTTAATGTTTCGCTAATAAATATTTCTAAGATATTAACTACCGAAACTACATGAACAATAGAATAACAATAGCCAAAGGCGATGGCATCGGGCCGGAAATAATGGATGCAACACTGCGTATTATGCAGGCAGCCGGCGTTGAGCTGGAATACGATTTCATCGAAATTGGCGAAAAAGTTTACCACCAGGGGCATAAGTCGGGTATCACGCCTGAATCGTGGGATTTGCTCAGGCGCAACAAAATATTTCTGAAAGCGCCCATCACCACGCCACAGGGAGGCGGCTACAAAAGCCTAAACGTAACCATCCGCAAGTCGTTGGGGTTGTTTAGCAATGTGCGTCCCTGCCGCGCCTATACGCCTTATGTGCACTCCAACTTCCCAAAAATGGATCTGTGTATTGTGCGCGAAAACGAGGAAGACCTCTATGCCGGCATCGAACATCAGCAAACTGCCGAAGTGGTGCAGTGCCTCAAGCTGGTATCCCGCCCGGGCAGCGAGCGCATTATCCGCTACGCTTTCGAATATGCCCGCGCCTACAACCGCCGCAAGGTTACCTGTATGACCAAAGACAATATTATGAAACATACCGATGGCTTGTTTCATCAGTTGTTTGATAAAATAGCGCTGGAATATCCCGACATTATCAGTGAGCACCGCATCATCGACATCGGCGCGGCTTTGCTGGCCGAACGTCCCGAAGAGTTTGATGTGATTGTAACACTCAACCTTTACGGCGACATCATCTCCGACATTGCGGCGCAGGTGGCCGGATCAGTTGGCCTGGGAGGCTCAGCTAACATCGGGCAGGACTTTGCCATGTTTGAGGCCATACACGGATCGGCACCCGACATTGCCGGAAAAAATATTGCCAACCCGTCGGGGCTGCTCAACGCCGCCATCATGATGCTGGTGCATATTGGCGAAACCAAAGCAGCCGAAGCCATCGAGAATGCCTGGCTCAAAACCCTGGAGGATGGCTACCATACCGGCGATATTTTTCAGCGCGAAACGAGTTTTAAAAAAACCAGCACCGAAGAGTTTGCCGACGAAATTATACAGCGCTTTGGGCAATTGCCTTTAGACCTGACGCCGGTAAAATATGCCGCGGGACGAAGTCATATCAATATAAAAACATCGGAACCGGTGCCCGTAACGAAACAACTCGAGGGTGTCGACATCTTCCTGGACTGGAGTGAACCCGGTCGCAATCCGGCGGTTTTGGGCAAAAAACTCAAAAGTCTTACCCGTTCGCCACTTAAGCTAAAGATGATCACCAACCGCGGCGTGAAGGTTTATCCCGACGGACTTCCTGAAACCTTCTGCACCGACCACTGGCGCTGCCGTTTTGTGGCCAATCCGGGAGCAGCAAAAAACACTGAAATTACGCACAACGACATCATCACACTGATGACGGAGTTGAATGAGCGTAATTTTGATTGTATTAAAACAGAAAACCTCTACAGCATCGACGGGCAACGTGGATATTCGCTGGGGCAAGGTGAATAATACATCTTCATTTGCATGGCAATGCAATAGGAAACACGGGGGGATTTTTAAAAAAATGTAATTGTAGTTTTTGCTAAAATTTAGATGAAATGAAAACTGGCATCAGCACAATCTGATGCGAAAAGAATAATTCACGGATCGACAAATTTTAAATTTTTAATACTATGAAAACAACACAGTTTACCGAGCATCCGACAGTATTTCATCTCATCGACGACTTAAAAAAAGAGGGCATCCCGCAAAAACTTTTCTCCGATGTTGTCGACGACAAGGGGAATCAGTACGTCGAGCTGGTGATGGAAGGCGGCGGCGTGCTGGGCGTGGCTTTGATAGGCTACAACTATGTGCTCGAACAGATGGGGATTCGGTTTTTCAGCCTGGCGGGTACATCGGCCGGATCGATCAACGCATTGCTACTTGCCGCTTTGGGCGACGTTTCGCAGCCCAAAGCAGAGCGGCTGGTGGAGATTCTGGCTAACAAAAACCTGATGGAATTTGTAGATGGCGATAGTGACGCACAAAGTTTTGTTAAAGCGCTGATTCAGGGCGACAGCATGATGAAGATGATATGGAAAGGCGCGCAGGTGATCGACAACCTGCGCGAAGATATCGGACTAAACCCCGGCGATGACTTTCTGCAATGGATGACAGGGATTTTGAATGACAATGGTATAAAGACAATGGCCGATCTGCAGCGGCAATTTGGGCAGGTGCCACCGTCGCTAAAAATCCGCAGCGGTGTCGATAAAAGCATCAGCGGCCTGAATCCGCGCTTTGCGGTTATTGCTGCCGACCTGTCCACCGAAACCAAAGTGGATTTCCCACGTATGACCCCACTCTATTGGGAAAATCCTGAAGAGGTGAATCCCGCCATTTTTGTCCGCGCATCCATGTCGGTTCCTTACTTTTTCCGGCCACTCACCATTACCGATTGTCCGGAAGGGCCTCAAGCGCTGACAAATTGGGAGAAGCTGGCCAGCTTCTACGGCGAGCCTCCAAAGACGGCTTATTTTGTAGATGGCGGCATCCTGTCGAATTTCCCGGTGGATATTTTTCATAAACAAAATGTAGTGCCGCGACTGCCTACCTTTGGCGTGCGACTGGGCATAGACCGCAATACGGCCAACAAAATTACCGGCCCGGGCAACCTGTTTGGCGCCATGTTCAATTCTATCCGCCACCTGCACGACTACGATTTTATACTGCGCAACCCCGACTACAAGATGCTACTCGAAAAAATCGACATCGGCGACCACAACTGGCTCAACTTTGCCATGGATGAGAAATCCAAAATCGACTTATTTGTGCGTGGAGCAAAGACGGCGGCCAATTTTGTGCGCCGTTTCGACTGGAGCAAATACAAACAAATACGCCAGGCACTGCGCGATTCGGCACTGCAAATTGAGCTGAGGCAATAAATCTGATTGCTCCGCACAAAAACCAATGGCGTCGCTTGGAGCGCACCGTTGGTAAGTTTATGAAAGATAAAGAAAAATCGAATCTTGAATATCGAACATTGAATTTTGAATGTTGAAGTTGCTCGATGTATGATGAATCTGAATTCTACGGAAGCAACTGTAGCTGCGCCCCTCTCCTTGCTCTTTGCGCCTTTCGTCCCGCGCGCTTCGCCCTGCGCCCCGCGTTAGCAAATCAGCTTAACGGCTCCCGGCAGCACCTCTATGTCCAGTTGGCGTATGCGCCCCGCCACCTCACCATCTACCTGCAGCTCCAGTTGCTTGCTGAAACGAATCCGGGCTTCGCGGCACGAGGTTACTTCCAGATGATCGGGATGATAGCCGGGCGCTTCGGTGACGATAGAAGCGGCTGCGTTGAGGAGAAGCATCATGTTTAAGTTTTTAATAATTACCAACTCCACCACGCCATCGTCGGGCTGCCCCTCGGGATTGATGATAGCGCCGGTGCCATAGCTGCGTGCGTTGGCAATGGCCAGCATCACAGCTTTGCCATGACGGCGCTTGCCTTCCACAGTGATGTGGTACCTAAACCGTTTCTTTTTGGCTGTCATTTTTTTGACAAACTGGCGGGCATACCCCATCAAACCACGGCCTCCTTCGGCTTCAAAACCTTCGACGATCTGTGCATTAAAACCTGCATCACTCAGATGAATCGAATAGTGATCGTTGATTTTGATCATATCAATGTTGCGGTGTCGGCCTTGTTTTATCAGCTCCCAGCATTGCATCAGGCTTTGGCGGCGGGCAGCGATGGTGATGCCTTTTATCGCCGGAATGTTTAGCTCCGCAGCCATGCCGTTGGCCGATCCTGATGGAAATAGGCCGATGAGCTGATCACGATTTTTCAATAAGCGCGACACCATCAGCAAAGAACCATCGCCACCTGACACCACAACCACTTTGGGAGCGTAATCGCCCACCAGTTGCCCGATTTGCTTTTCGTCGCCGGTGCCGGTAGTTTTATAAATTTTGTAACCGAAACCTTCCTGCTGGGCGCGTTCAGCAACGAAATCTTCGATCAACTGCTTGTCGATTCCGCCTGCAATAGGATTGATAATAAAAAGGTAGCGTGCCGGCATAACTTGTAGTGTTTTGATAGACATGAACGAATTACTGAACAAAAAGTAATTTTTTTAATTCATTTTAATAAACAATATCTGATAACACGATGAAAAGCGAAATTATCCCTTACAGCGGATTTGCTAACCATGAAAAGATTTATGTCGCCGGCCATGCTTTCAAAAGCTATAAACTGGGTAATGTGCGCGAAGATCAGCGCCGGCTTCGCAACTTCCTGCAGATGATCCGTCGCTACCGACTCCGGCCACTCACCGATATGCCGATAGAGGTGCAGATAAACGGCAGCGTCCATACCGTTACCACCAACAGCAAAGGTTTTTTTAGCGGCGTGTTTCCAAGTAGTGGCAAGCCCAAAGGCTGGGAGCCTTATCAGCTTAAGCTCGACGGGATGGACAAAACCGTGGAGGGACAATTTCTGGCTGCCGACCGGCACAGCGTGGGCGTTATCTCCGACATCGACGATACGCTAATTGTTTCGCATGCTACGCGTTTGCTAAAAAAGGTGGCGCTGATGCTTTTCAAAAATGCTTACTCCCGTAAAACCGTTCCCAACATCGACGAGTTTTATGAAAAAATCAAAAGCCTCAACGACGGCAAGCTCCCCAACGATTTTTTCTACGTAAGCAACAGCGAGTGGAACCTCTTCGACCTCTTGCACAACATCTTCTACATCCATCATTTACCCGAAGGTATATTTTTATTAAATGAGCTGAAAGTTGGATTGTGGGAGCCTGTGCGTGCCGGCAACACACATTCTAAGCATAAAATTAACATCATCAAGTTTCTTTTAAAGTTTTACCCCGACAAACAGTTTATCCTGCTGGGCGACAATGGCCAGAAAGACATGACCATCTATTCGGAGATATGCACCAGCCAGCCGCACCGCATAAAAGGGGTGCTGATACGGATACTAAAACGCAAAGGGATGAAGCAATACCACGCTTTCGAAGAGCGCATTTCAGGGCTAAATATTCCGGTGGGATATCTTAGCGAATAGGCCTTGGTCTTCAGTAAGAAGTCTACATCAAAAATTACTGCAGAGAGCCTCTGCGGTGATTCTTATCTTTTCTCTGTTTTCTCAGTGCCTTCTCTGCGTCCTCTGTGGTAAAAAAAAGAGCGCGCAGCGCGATCTTTATTCCTCTGTGGTGATTATTCAAAAAGCAAAAACCGCGGAGACGCCAAGACGCGGAGAAAAAGATAATAACGCTGCGCCTCTCCGCCTCTGCGGTGATTCTTATCTTTTCTCTGTTTTCTCAGTGCCTTCTCTGCGTCCTCTGTGGTAAAAAAAAGGATCGCGAAACGCGATCTTTGAAAACTTGTTGCATATCGAAAACAACTTGTCTCTCCTTTCGCTTTCATCATGTCCGCAGTTTGTGTTCAGCACTATCATTATCCGTTTGTAAACGGTTAGAAACAACTATATCCGCTTTGAAACAGATACAAATGTTTATTAACCGAATCAGGCGCGAGCCCCGTGCTATCTTTGCTTCATAATTATTTATTCATTTATAAATTAAAAAACTTACTACTATGAAATCTTTAAGAAACAGTGTTCACCTGATCGGCAACCTGGGAATGGATCCGGAAGTAAAAGATGTGTCTAATGGCCGCAAAATGGCTCGCTTCTCGCTGGCCACCTCCGACAGTTACATCAACCAAAAAGGCGAGAAAGTTACCGAAACCCAATGGCACAACCTGGTAATCTGGGGCAAGCTGGCCGAAGTGGCCGGGCAATATCTAAAAAAAGGAAAGCAAATAGCTGTAGAAGGCAAACTGGAAACCAGCATCTTCGACGACAAAAATGGCAACCGCAAGTATTACACGCAAATTGTGGTAAACGACCTGCTTATGCTCAGCGGGAAAAGCAACTAAAAGTTGGGATTAAACCGCGGAGACGCCAAGACGCGGAGAAAAAGATAATTACGCTGCGCCTCTGCGTCTCTGCGGTGATTCTACTCTTTTCTCTGTTTTCTCAGTGCCTTCTCTGCGTCCTCTGTGGTAAAAAAAAGAGCGCGCAGCGCGATCTTTGTGCCTCTGTGGTGATTCTTCAAAAAGCAAAAAACCGCGGAGACGCCAAGACGCGGAGAAAACAATAATAACGCTCCGTCTCTGCGGTGATTCAAAGCTTTTCTCTGTTTTCTCAGTGCCTTCTCTGCGTCCTCTGTGGTAAAAAAAGAGCGCACAGCGCGATATTCTTAGTTAAACATCCAATAGTACCGCACTCGAAGAAAACTACTCCCGCTGAAAAGTATAAACACCTCCACTTTGCATAAGCGTCATTTCGTTCGCTTCCGGATTGAACCGCATGACGATGCCGGCAGGAACAAACCCAAACTGATGCTCGCCGGTGGCAGTGAGCGGAAATGCCGGCTGCCCGGTAGCTTGCGCCATAAGCGTGCTATCCTCGCGGCTAATGGTGATCTTTAACGGAATATCATCGGAAGAATAAATACCAGTATAGCGATCGAGCTTTTCGGGTGGTAAAGTCAACGCGGCTGAAAAAACAGGCAACTGATAATCTTTCCCGAAAAATATGCTCAGCGCACCAATCAAAATATCGTTACGGGGCATCGACACAGCGTTGGTAGTGTAGGCAACGAATACTTCATCATCGGGAAAATAAGCTGCCATCGCCTGAAATCCATCGATGCCGCCGGTGTGCCCAAAAGCCTGGCGTTCAAAGAAGGGATAGGTAAAAAGCCCTAAACCATAACCATCGCGAATGTCCACCATCTGTTGGCGGGCGCTGTCGCTAATGAGTGTTCCGGTGAAAAGGCAAATCATAAAACGATTCAGATCGGCAGGTGTCGACACTACCCCGCCGGCGCCCATGGCTGCCGAGGTACTGGTTTCGGGCATAAGCTCCCACCTGGTGGCGCGGGCATACGAAAATGCCTCGTTGCGATCGCTGTTGGTGGCGCCACCAAAATAAGTATTCAGCAGCCCACAAGGTTTGGCGATGCGCTGCTGCAAGAGTACGTCGTACCGTTGGCCGGTAATCTCTTCGGCGATGTAGGAAAGCAGCAAATAGTTGGTATTAGAATATTCAGCCTTTTCATCAGGCCCGAACACTACACCGCCCTCTTTTACCCGCAGCAGCATCTGCTCGCGCGACTGAGGCTCGTAGCACCATTGCCCATATTCGGGATTATCGGTGTAGTTGTACAATCCGCTGCGATGCCCCAGCAACTGATGGATGGTGATCTTATCGGCATTGGGAAGAAGCGGGAAAAATTTATCCAGCTTCGTCGCAAGCGTCAACTGTTTTTCGTCGATAAGCTGCATGATGATCACCGCAGTAAATGTTTTGGAAATGCTTCCGATACGGTATTTGGTAAGTGCATCGGCGGGCATCTCTGCTTCGATATTGGCATAGCCAAAAGTGTTTTGATACACTTCCTTTCCATTTTTAAAAATAGAAATGCTGCCCATGCCCTGGTGGTTTTCGTCGATACGCTGAAACAGCGAGTCGAGTTTGGCTGTGTTTACAGATTGTGCAGCAACAGCAAGGCTGGCCAGCACTAGCGAAAAAAAGAGGAATTGTTTTTTCATAAAAATAATGATTGATTATAACCTTTTAGACATCAAAAAAAGAATTTGGATACACTACATGCAAAATTACAGAAACATATTCAGGATGTCCGATATTCCGATTCACAGATTACCAATTTTTAAAATTTAAAATTCCACGTTTCTTTTTTTCTTCCAACGCTCTCACCTGACGCTTTTCCTGATTGTTAATAAAAATAGTTCCTTTTGTTTTTCCATCGCGATCATAATGGGGTAATTTTGCACCATGGCAGAACAGGAAAAAACATTTCAGAACAAGACGCAGGTGGCTGATACTGAGAACCGCAGGAAAGTGCAGCGCACCCATACACAGAATTATTTCGAGTACGGCAAAATACCGCCCCAGGCGCTCGACCTGGAGGAGGCGGTGCTGGGCGCATTACTCATCGATCAGAAGGCGCTATCGGAGACGGTGGACTTTCTGAAGACGGAGATGTTTTACACCGAAGCACATCGCAAGATTTACTCCGCAATCGTCGAATTATTTGCAAAGCAGCAGCCCGTCGATATGCTTACCGTTACCAACCAGCTCAAGAGCAGCGGCGACCTTGAACTTGTCGGCGGCGCCTATTACGTTGCGCAGCTTACACGCCGGGTAGCCTCGGCGGCCAACATCGAATACCACGCCCGCATCATCCTGCAAAAGTATATCCAGCGGCGTCTCATCGAAATCTCCGCCGAGATCACTACCGAAGCCTTCGAGGATTCTGCTGACGTATTCGACCTGCTCGACAAAGCCGAGCAGAAGCTCTTCTCGGTGAGCGAAAACAACCTGCGCCGCGACCATTCTGATATGACTTCGCTGGTCAGGGAAGCCATCGAAAACATCGAGAAAGCCAGCAAGCAAGATGGCCCCTACCGCGGTGTTCCTACCGGCTTCACTGATCTCGACAATATTACGGGCGGCTGGCAAAAATCGGACTTGGTGGTGCTGGCCGCGCGCCCCGGCATGGGCAAAACGGCTTTTGTGCTTTCTATGGCGCGTAATGCAGCAGTGACTTACAACCGCCCCGTGGCGGTTTTCTCCCTGGAGATGGCAGCCGTACACCTGGTGCCACGACTGATCCCCAGTGAGACGGAACTCTCGGCAGAGAAGCTCAAAAAACGTCAGTTGCGTGAACACGAATGGCAACAGCTTCACACACGCATCGTTGGTCTGGTAGATGCACCACTGTATATCGACGATACGCCCGCTCTTACTATCTTCGAGCTGCGTGCCAAAGCCCGGCGCATGAAGCAGCAGTACAACATCCAACTCATCGTCATCGACTATATACAGCTCATGCAGGGCGGCAACGACAAAGGCAACCGCGAGCAGGAGATCAGCAACATTTCGCGCAGCCTCAAGAGCCTGGCCAAAGAACTCGACATACCTATTGTGGCGCTTTCGCAACTCAACCGCTCGGTGGAGACGCGAGGAGGCCTAAAAAAACCCATCCTCTCCGACCTCCGCGAATCGGGCGCTATCGAGCAGGATGCCGACATGGTGCTCTTCATCTACCGCCCCGAATATTATAAAATAGATGAAATGGAAGATGGCTCATCTTCGGCAGGCATGGCCGAACTCATCATCGCAAAGCACCGCAACGGCGCTCTTGCCGATGTTAAACTACGCTTTATCGCACAGTTTGCGCAATTTACCGATAGCAATGCCAAGTTTAACTATCCGGGTGACGAAGCCATGGCTCCCAACAATGCTTTCGATGATCGCGTGATTACCTTCCAAAGTAAAATGAACGACAACGACGATTTCACGCATCCGCGCGGGAGCGGCAATGACGAATTTATTCCGCCAGAGGAAGACCGCGACGGTGCACCATTCTAACAACGCCTCCACAATAACAGCCGGCATTTTTCATTATTAATGCTGACAATCAATCATAACGCATCATGAAAAAATATTTGATCACCCTACTTTTTTTGTTAACGATCCTCACCAGTCAGGCAGCTTATCTGCTCATCCCGATGGACAACACACAGAAAAACCACCTGAAGGCCTACGGTGTGGCCTATTGGATTCTGGAGCGCGAAGTGGAGGTGAGCTGGCTACTCAATTACCGCGGAGGAAGCTTTATGTGCCAGCATCATCAGCAGATAGAAAATGAGATGGTAATACGCGGGGTAAGCTATGAGGTGATTGCTGATGTGCAGTCGCAGCAGATCTTGCTGGAGATAGGCCGGGCCGAAGTGAACATGGATGAAGTGAAGCTGCACAAAGCACCACACATCGCCGTTTACTCGCCCAAAAACCGCTTGCCCTGGGACGATGCCGTAACGCTGGCACTCACCTACGCCGAAATACCTTACGATGTAGTTTACGACAATGAAATTATGGGAGGCGTCCTTCCTATGTACGACTGGCTGCATCTGCACCACGAGGACTTTACGGGGCAGTACGGAAAATTCTGGCGCGCTTTCCGCACGGCAGCCTGGTATCAGGAGGATGTGCGCGTTAACGAAGAAAATGCCCGCATGCTGGGATTTGACAAAGTTTCGCAGCTCAAATTGGCTGTTGCCAAAACCATCCGCGACTTTGTTTCAGGCGGCGGCTATCTGTTTTCGATGTGCTCGGCTCCCGACAGCTTCGATGTGGCGCTGGCAGCCGATGGGGTCGACATTGTGGATGTTATGTTCGACGGCGACCCGCCCGACCCCAACGCACAGCAACGCCTCAATTTTGACAACTGTTTCGCTTTTCGCGATTTCCAAATCTCGACCAACCCATACGAATATGAGATCTCTTCCATCGACGTCACCGATACCCGTTCACGAAGCATCAACGAGCAAAATGATTTCTTCACACTTTTCGACTTCTCAGCCAAATGGGATCCGGTGCCTACCATGCTCTGCCAAAACCACATGCAGGTAATCAAAGGTTTTATGGGACAAACAACAGCCTTTAATTCAAAGTATGTAAAACCAAATGTGCTGATTATGGGGGAAAATAAAGCTGCGGGCGAAGCACGCTACATTCACGGCGAGTACGGCTTTGGGACCTTCACTTTCTATGGCGGCCACGACCCCGAAGACTACCGCCATCTGGTGGGCGATCCGCCTACCGATCTCAATCTCTATCCCAACTCTCCGGGCTACCGCCTCATCCTGAACAATGTGCTGTTTCCGGCAGCGAAAAAGAAAAAGCAGAAAACCTAATAACTCACCTCCACCGGGCCGCTGTATTTGATGATGTGACAAACATCGGCGCCAATAGAAAATTGCTGCCTGACGACTTCCGTGGCATTTTTTATTCCTGCAAAAATAAAATCTTCACGCGTGCCTTCCAGCAGCGGTTGGTAACTGTCGTCGAGGATTGGATACCAATTGCTGAGCGGATACTGCCCGCTTTCGGTAAAGCGAATTGTGTCGGCAGTGGCCATGCGTATGGTATAGAAATCGTCGAGCCTGCCGCCGATAACCTTCACGCCGATAGTCTTAAACTCATCACTGCAGATAACTTCCTGATCATCATTGCCATTACATCCGGCAGCCAGCAAAGTGATCCATATTATTAGTAAAGCCACATGTCTATTTTTTATCAGCATATTTTTTGTTTTGATAGATGCACTGGCAAAAGTAATCCAAAAAACATCCGCAGTTTCTCGCAAATTGAGCGGATAAACAAAACTAATCAGCCTTTCGCGCCAGCTTCAGAAAAACTTCGTTCATGTCGGCAGCTTCGTATTTTATTTTGAGATTTTGTGGTGTGTCGAGGGCTTCTATACGCCCGTCCACCATGATGGAGATGCGGTGGCAATACTCGGCTTCGTCCATGTAGTGGGTGGTGATAAAGATGGTTACGCCCTGATCCGCCGCCTGATAGATCATGTTCCAAAACTGCCGGCGTGTGATGGGATCGACGCCACCGGTAGGCTCATCCAGAAAAATAATGGCCGGACGGTGCAGCATGGCGATGCTGAATGCCAGCTTTTGTTTCCAGCCGGGCGGCAACGATTTTATGGGCTTGTCTTTAACATCTTCCAACCCCAGCTCCTCCAAAGCCGCACGTGTACGACTGCGAATATCAGCCCGCGAAAGCCCGTACACACCGCCATAAAACCGGATATTCTCCACCGGTGTCAAATCTTCGTACAACGAAAACTTCTGGCTCATGTAGCCAATGTTTTTTTTGATGAGATTGCTTTGGGTATAAATATCGTAACCTGCAACTTTCGCCTCCCCTGCCGTCGGTTTCCAGAGGCCACATAATATTTTTATGGCCGTGGTTTTTCCGGCACCATTGGCACCCAAAAACCCGAATATCTCACCCCGCCGCACCGTAAAGTTCAAATCTTTTACGGCAGCAAACGTCCCAAACTTTTTCCACAGCCCGCTTACGCTGATGATGTTTTCGTTGTCGTTGTAAGAGTAAGGTGCTAAGCTCATGTTATTATTGATATTTGTCCAGGCTGATTTGGAATCACTTTACATGCTTTGTTTTTGCTGCATCAAATCCATAAAACAATCTTCGATGTTGGGTTTTATTTCGCTTGCGCTAATGTTGGTGTGATTTTTACTTTTTAAAAATTCCATAATCTCACCGGCTTGCAATCGATCGTCGGCTGGCGTAAGATGCAAAGCCTGACCAAACGGGAAAACGGTACGCGTTCGGCTGAAATCTGTCAAATCCTGAATGAGACGAAAGGTATCGCGGGTGCTGACGGCAAAAAGGCGATGCGGAAACTGCCGGATGATGGCATCAGGCGTATCGGTTTGCATGATGGTACCTTGCTGAATCAGTGCCACCCGGTGGCACCGCTGCGCCTCGTCCATATAAGGTGTCGATACCATGATAGTAATGCACTGGCTGCTGATGCGCTGAAGCATGTCCCAAAACTCCATGCGCGACACGGCATCCACGCCCGTGGTGGGTTCGTCCAGAAAAAGCACCTCCGGCCGGTGTATCAGCGCACAGCTCAACGCCAGCTTTTGCTTCATGCCACCCGAAAGCTTGCCGGCCGGCCGGTCTTTAAAAGGTTCTATCTGGTGATAAATATCTTTGATCAGATCATAATTTTCGTGTAGCGTAGTTTTAAAAATAGTTGCGAAAAAGGAGAGGTTCTCTTCTACGGTCAGATCAGGATACAACGAAAAGCGTCCGGGCATGTAGCCCACCTTTTGCCGGATGGCTTTGTAATCTTTCACCACATCGTGTCCCAACACACTTGCTTTTCCGCTATCGGCAAGCAGCAGCGTTACGAGTATGCGAAACAGCGTGGTCTTCCCAGCGCCGTCAGAACCTATCAGCCCGAAGATCTCGCCTGGCTGCACCTGCAGGCTAATGTCGTGCAACGCCTGCACTTTGCCATAAGCCTTGCTGACATTTATAACCTCAACCGGAATCATGGCTGCGGGTGTTTCACAAAATTCACCTCAGCGGGCA
>JAAYIU010000392.1 GCA_012523265.1 Bacteroidales bacterium
GCCCGCAAACCTGTGCGAATGCCCCATTTCTGATTCTCGCCAAGCCATTTGGTGAGGTTGGCTTCCAACCCCAAAGCCAAGGTAGGGTCGTAATGCTCAATTTTTCTTATCTCTATCGGGAACGGGATCGGCGCACTTCCGCCAATGCTAAATCCGGCACGGATCTGAAATTCGGTGTTTTGAAATAATGAGGATTTTTTGCCGGTAGGCGTCTCCTGTGCATTTGCAACAAAAAAACTAAAAACAACAAGGATGCTAATGATGGATTGTTTAACCTTCATGCTTGCATGATTTTACTTTTTGGAAACAATCTCCAGATCATCAATCAACAAAGTGCTATTGTCTGCCCCTTTAAAAAAATCTCCATCAACACTTGAGCTTATTACCACGGAGATGCTATAACCTCCGGCGGCTAATTTTTGCAGGTCGATGGTTTTGCCGGGCTTTTGCACAAAGGGTAGCTCAAACTCCGTCCACTGATCTGTCTCGATGGCATCTTCCGGGTCGAGATGTGCCACTGACACAAGGTTGTCGTGCGTAAATCGGTTGGTACCATCCAGTATCAGCGTTCCAACGTTATTGTCGTAAAAGAGGGCATAAACATCCCAATGGTCAGGGATTTCGCCATTTTCGTACTCTTCGATCACCAGCTCACCTTGTGCATTTTCTACCACCTGAATAAAGACGTCGCCACCTTTGTACTTAAAGTAGCCTTTTAAAGTGTCAGGAACACGTTCAAAGGGGACGCCCATTTTAACAGCCAGCAGCGGACTGTTAATGGCTGCGCTAACATCAAATATTCCCATAAAAAGATTGCCTGCTGCGATGGGTTTTTTAAACATGATGCCCAGTTCGCCTGTGCGTCGGGTGATCAATTGCAGCGCATGGCCGTTGCGACCGGCATCGGTATAGGTGGTAGGATAAAGATTGGGCGGGGTTTCGCCCGCAGTGATGGCAAATCCTGCATTACCACTTGCCCAGTCCATAATATTATCTCCATTTTCGTTTACCTCATAAAATACGTGGTATTTACCACTCTCATCCAGCCTGAAATGCTCAAAACCATAATATGGAGATAATCCTGCAATGATAAAAGTGACCGTGTATTCTTTGATGTTTTTGCCATTCTCTGAGGTAACGGTGTAGACCTGTGGCCGGGTAAAATCGAGCACTGTGCCGTTTTCGGGAGAAATGAAGGCTCCTTTGGATAAGGTAAACTCAGGTGCCTGATTCACTAAATCGGTATCGGGTTTTACCCGTATGGTGACGCGGTTGTTCTCTACCACAGGATCCGCTTTAAGGATTTCCGCAGGCACCACCACCGAAAGAATGTCTGCTTCGCTATTCAAAGCCTCGTCTTTGGTACACGACGAAAATGCCAAAGCTGCAATCAGAAAGAAAAACAAATGTCTGGTTTTCATAAGAAAATGATTTATCAATTTTTAAAATAATATCCGTTCGTATCGTTTGAGAACCGGGCAAAAATACAAGTTAAAATGGATACCGTCCAATTTTTAGGGCAACATGGGCC
>JAAYIU010000270.1 GCA_012523265.1 Bacteroidales bacterium
GTGCTACCACTTCGCCGGCGCGCGGTATGCCGGCAGCGTCCAGCAGTTGCTGCACAGCTTCGGGATTCAGGTAGCCGTCGTTATTTTTATTAATAATATCCCGAATCAAATCATTGTCGATTGCCGGAAGTTCTGGTTTTTCGGGCGCCGGTGCCGGAGTGTTCATCACACGGCACAAAGCGTTGCCCAGGATGGCTTCGTCGGGGAAGTTGATGCGTCCTTTTGATAAAAACTCTGCAACCTCTTCGCGGGCGGTGAGGATGGATGGGAGCACGGCAAAGATGGGTTTGCGGCTGGTGCTCATCTTTTCGTCGAGCACGCGGTAGGCATCAAAAATGCGTACAAGTCCCGGCGTACCAAATATTACCACCATGCCATCTATTTCATCAAATTTCTGATCTACGGTGTCGATGATGATGCCGAGATGCTCGGCGGTACCGGTAGCCAGGAAGTCGATGGGATTGGCCACGGAGCTTCCGGGGTAGAGCTTCGCCAACAGCTCGTCGGCCTCCTTGCCTTGCAGGTGCGGGATGTTGAGGCCACCTTTCGACAAAGCATCGGTGAGCATCACCGCCGGGCCGCCGGCGTGGGTGATGATGGCGATGTTGCGACCCTTCAATGCCGGGTGCATAAAAACAGCAGCCACGGCGGTAAGGTCTTCGCGGCCATAGCACCGCACGATGCCTGCTTTTCTGAAAAGTGCCTCCACGGCCACATCGTTGCTGGCCAGCGCTCCGGTGTGCGACGAGGCCGCGCGGCTGCCGGCCTCCGAAGAGCCTGCCTTGACGGCGGCGATGCGGCACCCTTTGCGTATCAGCGACGAAGCATGGCGCAGAAGTTTACCGGGATCGTTGATGGTCTCGAGATAAAGCAGCTTCACACGCGAACTCTTTTCGGGGTCAAAAGTAACGTCCAAATATTCGAGCACTTCCTCCACGCCGATTTGGGCGCTGTTGCCCACCGAGAACACACTATTAAAAGTAAGCCCTTTGGGTAGCGCCGACTCGATGATAAACACCGCTGTGGCACCCGATCCGGAAATAAAATCAACGCCTTGCGAGTTGAGAGGCGGGATGGGCAACGTAAAAATGCTGGCATGGTCTGGTGTTAAAATCCCGACGCAATTGGGGCCGATAAGGGCACCATCCACCGAATTGATAACCTCTACAATTTTCTCTTCAAGCAATTTACCCTCTTCGCTCTCCTCGCTGAAACCAGCGGAGATAATGATGAAAGCGCGTGTGCCGTGGTTGTGCACCAACTCCTCCACAGTAGCCAGCGCATTTTTGGCAGCAATGGCCAAAATTGCCAGATCCGTCTGTGGCAGCTCTTTCAGATCGCGAAACGAAGGAATTCCCTGCACGGAGGTCTCTTTGGGATTGGAAACGTAAAGTTTGCCTTTGTAATGGTTGTCGAGCAGATTTTTGAGGATTTTGCCGCCGGGCTTGGTGACGTCCTTAGAAGCCCCTACTACCACAATGCTTTTAGGATGGATGAGTGCTGAATTGATCATGAAAAACGATTTGTGTTGTTATGAAAATTATTTTTGCGCGAAAGTACAATTTTTAAAAATCGAAAAAAATGACATCACCTGACACCGCTTACCACGATGTGCTGGGACGGGCTTTGGAAGCATGGCACCAAAACCCGCGAACCATGCGCCTGCGGGTACTCTCCGACCGCTTCGGCACTTCACACACAGAAGTAGCGCACTTTTTTAGAACCTACAACGAAATGCCCGAAATAGAAAAGCTTGCGCTAAATTCCTGCAAAGGTTCCATTTTGGATATTGGTGCGGCTGCCGGCTGTCACTCTCTGGCGTTGATCGACCAGAAAAAGCAGGTGCATCCCATCGATATTTCCCCGGGAGCAGTCAGGGTAATGCAGGCACGCGGCTTGAGCAACGCCCGTGAGATAGATTTTTTTAATATTAAAAACGAAAAATACGACACGCTGCTCTTGCTGATGAATGGCATCGGTATCGGTGGCACTTTGGCGGGACTTGAAAAGACATTGCAGCAAGCTTACAATCTGCTCAACCCCGGCGGGCAGGTGATCTGCGACTCTTCCGACATCATTTATATGCTGGAGCAGGAGGATGGCAGTGCCATGATCGACCTCGCCGCCAACTACTACGGTGAGGTGGTTTTTCAGTTTGCCTACCGCGGCCGCAAGTCGGAGCCTTTCGCGTGGCTTTACATTCATTACGAGCTGCTGCACGAATACGCCACAAGGTTTGGTTTTAAATGTGAGAGATTAGCCGATGGCGGACATTACGATTATCTGGCCCGCCTCAGTCGGTAATCCTCAATGGCAGGAGGAGCGATGAGAGGTGAGAAATGAGAGATGAGCGATGAGCCGCGAGAAATTTGGAATATCGAATCACAGCCTCCGTGGTTTTTTCCTGTTTCTAATTTTAACATTTCTCGCGGTTAACCATCCCATCCAAATAACAGAGCCGCACCGGGTGCATCTAAAATGCCTATTTTTGCCCGATAAAACAATAAACCTATGATCGAGCAACTTCTTCTTTCCCGCACAACCGCCGTCGTCCGGCAGCTTTATGGTGCCGACATCGCCCCACAACTGATCGCCATCCAAAAAACACGGCGTGAGTTTGAGGGCGACTACACGCTGGTGGTTTTCCCGCTTCTAAAACTCTCGAAGAAATCGCCCGAAGCTACTGCGCAAGAGATCGGCGACGCCATGACGGCGCAGATGGAAGAGGTGACCGCTTACAACGTTATCAAAGGATTCCTTAACCTGACTGTTGCCGACAGCTATTGGAAAGATTTTTATAAAACCGAAAAACAAAACGCTCTATTCGGTCAGTATGCTGTAAAAGAAGCGCCGCCGGTAGTCATCGAATTTTCGTCGCCCAACACCAACAAGCCGCTGCATCTGGGGCATGTGCGCAACAATTTGCTGGGGCATTCCCTGGCCAACATCCTGCACGCCGCCGGAAAAAAGGTGGTGCGCGTGAATCTGGTCAACGACCGCGGCATACATATTTGCAAGTCGATGCTCGCCTGGAAAAAGTGGGGCAACGGCGAAACACCGGAATCTTCGGGCTTGAAAGGCGATCAACTGGTGGGGAAATATTACGTGCTCTTCGACAGATTTTACAAAGCAGAGATTAAAGAACTTATCAAAAACGGCATGGACGAAGAGCTTGCCGAAAAGGAAGCATCACTGCTGATGGAGGCGCAGGAGATGCTGCGGCAGTGGGAGGAGCAAAACCCGGAGATCAGGAAGATGTGGAAAGAGATGAACGGATGGGTGTACGAAGGTTTCGACGCTACCTACGAGCGGCTGGGAATCAGTTTCGACAAAACCTATTACGAATCTGACACCTATCTGCTGGGGCGCGAGCTGGTATTTGAAGGAATTGAAAAGAAAGTTTTTTATAAAAAACAAGATGGCTCCGTATGGTGCGACCTCACCAGCGAAGGCCTCGACGAGAAGTTGCTGCTGCGCGCCGATGGCACCTCCGTTTACATTACGCAGGATTTGGGCACAGCACAACTCCGCCACGACGAATACGATCCGCAACAGTTGATTTACGTTGTAGGCAATGAGCAGAACTATCATTTTGATGTATTAAAAAAAACATTGAAAAAATTAGGCCGCCAGTGGTCGGATGACATGCTGCATCTCTCGTACGGCATGGTGGAGCTGCCGCAGGGGCGCATGAAGTCGCGCGAAGGAACGGTGGTGGATGCCGACGACCTGATGCAGGAGATGGCCGACACCGCCCGCAAAACCACACTGGAATTGGGCAAAACCGACGAGTTTGACGAACAAGGCCAGCAAGCGCTCTTCGAAATCCTTGGCCAGGGAGCACTCAAATATTTTATTTTAAAAATTGACCCAAAAAAGTCCATCCTCTTCAATCCGGAGGAGTCGATAGATTTCAACGGCAACACCGGGCCGTTTATTCAATACACTTACGCACGCACCCGGTCGCTGTTGCGCAAAGCTGCCGAAAAAAATATCGCACCCGATGCCGACGTCATCCCCGCGGAGTTTCATCCCAAAGAGCGGACGATTTTAAAAATTGCCTACGACTTTCCGGTGGTGGTAGCCGAAGCGGCCAAAAACCTAAGCCCTGCGGTAATTGCCAACTATGCTTACGAGCTGGCCAAAGAGTTCAACAACTTTTACCAGCATGTACCCATCCTGCGCGATGCGGAGCAGCAGCAGATCGTTTTCCGGCTGGGGCTTTCTGAATTTGTTGGCAACATTCTCAAAAATGCTATGCAACTCCTGGGCATCGACGTGCCGGAGCGGATGTAGGTGATAATGGGCTTTTGTTCAAATAATGTTTTTTGCGTTTTCCGTTAAATTTTGTTAACAATAAAACAAGTACTTTTTTTGGTCGTACCTTTTTGCAAAATCAATCAAATAAATAATCAAGCCTATGGATATAGTAGTTGAAAACTTAACCAAAGTATTCGGGACACAAAGGGCTGTCGACGACATCTCTTTTCGCGTGAACACTGGCGAAGTGCTGGGATTTCTGGGACCCAACGGTGCCGGAAAAACCACCACCATGAAAGCCATCACCACCTACCTCTATCCCACTTCGGGCGAGGTGCGTGTGGGCGAATTTTCTATTCACGAACACGCCGAAGAGATCAAAAAACGCATCGGCTACCTGCCCGAAAGCAACCCTTTGTATCAGGAGATGCCCATCCTGGATTACCTCTATTTTGTAGCCCGGCTGCAGGGCATCGAGAAGGCACGCATCAAAGACAAGATTCGTGAGATGGTGCAGGTGTGTGGCCTGGAGGGGGAGAAACACAAAAAAATCGGAGAACTCTCCAAAGGTTACAGGCAGCGTGTGGGTCTGGCGCAAGCGCTCATCCACGACCCCGAGGTGCTCATCCTCGACGAGCCTACCTCCGGCCTCGACCCCAACCAGATTGTCGAAATACGGGAGCTGATAAAAAAGATCGGCCGCGAAAAAACCGTCATCCTCAGCTCGCACATCCTGGCCGAAGTAGAGGCTACCTGCGACCGCATTATGATTATTAATAAAGGAAAAATTGTAGCCGACGGCAGCGCCGAAACGCTCCGGCATCAGGCGCAAGGCAAAGAGCTGATGCGGGTTCAGATAGATACCGAGCTAACCGGGGCCACCGCTACCGAGATATTCGACAGGTTGCGCACCATCGATAGCATAGAGATGGTCGACATTATCAGCTCAGCCGAAAAACGCTTCGAGGTGCAGAGCAAAACCGACAGAACCTCGGCCAAAGACATCTTTAAAATGTGCGTTGCCAACGGCTGGATTCTTACGCGCCTTTCGCCTGTCGAAACTAAGCTGGAAGATGTGTTTAGAGAACTAACTCTAAGTTGATCACCAAAGAACAACCGCCAGTAGTCGGCGTAAACAATCACAAATAAATTCCAAAAACCAAATCTCAA
>JAAYIU010000237.1 GCA_012523265.1 Bacteroidales bacterium
CATCGGTGGTTTGCGGCATGTGCGAAGAGCGCGTCAAAAAAGACCTTGCTTTTGAGAAAGGCGTAAAAGACGTGGCCGTAAATCTGGAAACCAAAGTGATCAGCGTGACCTACCGCACCGACAAAACGGACAAGGAGAAGATTAAAAAAGCCATCACCAACATTGGCTACGATGCCGACGAAATGATGGCCAACGAAACCGCCTACGAGAAGCTGCCGGCATGTTGCAAAAAAGATGCGCCGCCACACTAATGGCAGTTTGAAAGTAAAATTGGGATAATCTGAAGCGAAGTTCCAAAGCCCCATTTATGAATGACAAATAAATTCCAAATCTCAAATTCTAAATACGCGTAACGGTTTGGTTTATTGAAATTTGGGATTTCTTTGGAGCTTGTGATTTTTCTTTTGGAATTTATTTGTAAAGCGTTACTGCATCTCTAAAACCGCCCATTTTATTACTTTTGCGCCTTTTAAAATACTAATCGTTCTATTGTATGAAGATTTCTTATAATTGGCTAAAAGAGCATGTAAACATAGATCTGGCGCCGGAAGAGATAGCCGAAATTTTAACCGACACCGGCCTGGAGGTGGAGGGTTTTGAAAAAATTGAAACCATCCCCGGCGGGCTGGCAGGAGTAGTTGTGGGCGAGGTGGTGACCTGCCACAAACATCCCGATGCCGATAAGCTGAGCGTAACCACCGTGAACGTTGGCGGCGAGCGCTTGCTGCCGATTGTGTGTGGTGCGCCCAATGTGCAGGCCGGCCAGAAAGTGCTTGTGGCTACTACCGGCACCACGCTGCACACCGCCGACGGGAAATCTTTTGAGATAAAAAAGGCGAAGATCAGAGGTGAAGTTTCCGAAGGGATGATTTGCGCCGAAAATGAGCTGGGACTGGGTGAGTCGCACGAAGGAATTATGGTGCTTCCGCCGCAGGTAGCAGTGGGCATGCCGGCACAGGAATATTTCGACATCACCGACGATTATGTCTTTGAGATTGGCCTCACGCCCAACCGCAACGACGCCATGTCGCATGTGGGGGTGGCGCGCGATCTGATTGCAGCACACAACCACAAGCACCCGCACGAAGAACCTAAGCGACTTTTTACCGCCTGCACCGATAGTTTTAAGGTGGAGAATGAAACTCTTAATATAGAAATTCAGGTTGACGACCCAGTGGCTTGCCCGCGCTATTCGGGCGTGACCATGACCAACGTTAAAGTGCAGCCTTCGCCCGACTGGCTCAAGAATTATCTGCTTGCCATCGGGCTGCGGCCTATCAACAATCTGGTGGACATCAGCAACTTTGTGCTTCACGAAACCGGCCATCCGACGCATTTTTTTGATGCTGATAAAATTGCTGGTAAGAAAATCATTGTAAAAAAACTCCCTGCTGGAACCAAATTCACCACCCTCGACGAGACGGAGCGCACCTTGTCGGAAAATGATCTGATGATTTGCGACGCCAACGGAGGCATGTGCATGGCCGGGATTTTTGGCGGCATCGACTCGGGAGTGACGGAGCAAACGCGCAACATCTTTATCGAAAGTGCTTTTTTCGATCCCAAAACCATCCGCAAAACGGCACGCCTGCATGCCATGAACACCGATTCTTCTTTCCGTTTCGAGCGGGGTGTGGATCCCAACGCAACGCTGTACGTTCTGCGTCGCGCCGCTTTGCTGGTGAAAGAGCTGGCCGGTGGCGAAGTATCGTCGCAGGTAAAAGATTTTTATCCGGAGCCGGTGGAGCCTTTGCAAATTCCGGTAACGTATAAAAATATCGATCGCCTCATCGGCATCAGCATCGAGCACGACCGCATCCGCGACATCCTTACATTTCTCGGAATGGAAATCATCAGCCACGACGCCGATGGTTTTACGGTAGAAGTGCCCACCTACCGATCGGAGGTGACGCGCGAAGCCGACATAATAGAAGAGGTGCTGCGCATCTACGGCTACAACAACATCCCTTTTCCTGACCAGTTGCGGGTGTCGCTGTCCGCGGTGCCCCAACCCGACAGGGAACAGATTCAGGAATTGACGGGCAATTTTTTGAGCGACAATGGTTTTATGGAAATCATCAACAACTCGCTCACTCGTGCCACTTATAGCGCCCGGTTTGATTTTATAAAAGAAACCAGCGAAGTAAAAATCAACAATCCCCTGAGCAACGACTTGGGCGTGATGCGCCAAACGCTGCTGCTGTCGGGATTAGAAAGCGTGCTTTACAATCTGAACCATAAAAATCAGGATCTGAAATTTTATGAGTTTGGAAAGATATATCTGCAAAATCCCGAAACGCAAAGTAAGGATGTGACCAAAAAATACAACGAGCAACAGCATCTGGCGCTATTTATCACCGGGCAGTTGTATCCCGAAAACTGGCATGTACAGCAACAGCCGGTCGACGCTTACCTGCTTCGTTCGTATGTGGAAGGCATCCTGCGGCGGCTGAATATTTCGCCGGATAGTTTAGCAGCCATCTCAGCCACCGCCATCTATTTTGAAACCGGACTTCAACTCGAATCCAACGGTCGGCGTGTGGTGGAATTTGGGAAAATCAGCCGGTCAGTTTTACAACACTTCGATATCCGGCAGCCCGTTTTTTATGCCGATTTTGATTGGGAGCTTGTTTTGGGGTTGATTAAAAACAATAAGATAAGTTACCAGCCGGTGTCGAAATTCCCGGAGGTGCGCCGCGACCTGGCGCTGCTGGTGGATGAAAGCGTCACTTTTGCAGAACTTAGAAAAATAGCGTTGGATACCGAAAGGAACATCCTGCGCCATGTAGGCTTGTTTGATGTGTATGAAGGTGAAAAAATCCCAAAAGGCAAAAAGTCGTATGCCATTAGCTTTGCGCTGCAAGACGACCGCCGCACCCTCACCGACAAAATCATCGACAAAACCATGAACCGCATTGCCGATGCATTAAAACAAAAAACCGGCGCGGAGCTGAGAAAATAATCTGCTCCTGAAGATTAAGGTGAAGTTTTTTTCACTAACCAAACCGGAATTGGATTTTCCTTGATAAAGCCGTTTAGGGTATCATCATAATTTTATATATCAGCTCGCGCAGCAGCTCGCCATCCTGCATCTGCGCGCTGTCGACGCCTTTGGACATCTGGTCGTACTGGCGCAACAAGCCAAGTATGCGGCGTACCTGCGTGGTGGTGTAATTATTGGCTGCCTGCTCATAATCTTTTACAAAATAAGGAGAAACCGATAACTGTGCGGCGGCGCTCCTTTTGTCTTTAAGAAAATGGTAATGAAACACCTTACGGAAATAGGCAAAAAGCATCACCAGCACAAACACCGCCGGAAAATCTTTTGGGGTGGCTCCAAAATAGTTAACGATGCTGATGGCACGGGGAAAGTCGCGTTTTCCCAGCGCATTTTGCAGCTCAAAAATATTGTAGTCCTTGCTGATGCCGATATTTTGCTCTACGATTTCGGTGGTGATCTGTGCGCCGGCTTCCAGATTTAGCACCAGCTTGCCTATCTCGTTTTCGATCTTGCTCAGGTTGGTGCCAAGACTGGCCGCCAGAAGCTGTTTTACGACAGGCGACACAGAAAATCCGCGTGCAGCAATTTGCCTTTCGATAAAATCGGGCACCTTGTTTTCGTAGAGCTGCTTGGATTGAAAATAGACTGTTTTGCTTTTGAGCAGCTTGCCCAGTTCGGTGCGGCCATCAATTTTTTTGTATTTGTAATCAAAAACCAAGACTGTGGTTGGCACTGGTTTGTGCAGATAAGCCAGTAGGTTTTTGCTGTCGGCAAGCTGGCGCAGATGCTGTGCTTCGCGCACGATCACCACGCGGTGGCTGGCCATGGCCGGATACTCTTTGGCATACGAAACTATCTGGTCGTCGGTAGCATCGAGGCCGTAAAGCACCGTGAGGTTAAAACTCTTCTCATCGTCGGTGAGCACCTCCTCTTCGAGCATGCGACTGATCTTATCGATAAAAAAAGGCTCGTCGCCGGTGAGAAAATATACCGGGTCGAAAATCCTTTTTTTGATGCGTTCGACGATCGTTTCAAAATCCATTTTAAAAAAATATTTTAAAAACGCAGGTGTTTAACGGTCTGGCGGTTTTCGATAAGTTGCTTCAGGGAGTCGATGCCGATGAGGAGGTGGTCGTTCAGAAAGGTATCGGTAACAAGTTGGTCACTTGTTTCTGTTTTCACGCCGGTAGAGATCATGGGCTGATCGGATACCAGCAGCAGGGCTCCGGTAGGTATTTCGTTGGCAAAGCCTACAATAAAAATGGTAGCCGTTTCCAGGTCGATGGCCATGCTGCGTGTTTTCCGCAGATGTTTTTTTACTTTGTCGTCGTGTTCCCACACGCGGCGGTTGGTGGTGAACACTGTCCCTGTCCAGTAGTCGCGTCCATGTTCCCGAATGGCGGTAGAGATAGCTTTTTGCAGGTTAAAGGCTGGCAGCGCGGGCACTTCTATCGGAAAATAATCATTGGAAACGCCATCGCCACGGATGGCTGCGATGGGCAGGATCAGGTCGCCCAGTTGGTTTTTCTTTTTCAGCCCGCCACATTTACCCAAAAACAGGGCGGCTTTGGGTTTTATGGCGCTGAGCAAATCCATGATGGTGGCAGCGTTTGCGCTTCCCATTCCAAATTTTATCATGGTAATGTCGCCGGCGGTGGCGCTGGGCATGGAACGATCCAGACCTTTTATCTCAACGTTGTGCATCTCTGCAAACAATTCGAGGTATTTTGTAAAATTTACAAGCAGGATGTACCTGCCGAAATCTTCTATTTTCGTCCCGGTATAGCGGGGTAGCCAATTTAAAACGATATCTTTTTTGGTCTTCATAAACTATAATTTTGGCAGCAAAAGTAATGGAAAAGCGCCTATAAAAGATACTTTTGCGCCAATGACCGAAAACTTGCAGCCACTCAACTTGCCAGAATATCCATTGCGCTTACGCGAAAACAATGGGCGCCGCGAAATCTTCGACGGCATCCGACGCTTGTGGGTGGCGCTTACACCCGAAGAATGGGTGCGCCAAAATTTTGTACGCTATCTGGTGGCGGAGAGGCAAATGCCCGAAACGCTCATTGCTATTGAGAAATCGTTGACTTTGAACCGGCTCACCAAACGCACCGACATTTTGGTGCACAGCCGGCAGGGGAAGCCTTTGCTGCTGGTGGAATGCAAAGCACCGCAGATAGCCATCACACAAAAAGTGTTTGAGCAGATTGGCCGCTACAACCTGGCGCTGCAAGTAAAATATCTCATCGTTACCAACGGCCTGCAACATTACTGCGCCCGCATCGACTGGCACAATCAGCAATTTGATTTTTTGAAAGAGATCCCCGATTATAGCCAGCTCGAAAGTTAATCCAGAGCCATCTGTAGTTTTTTCAGTTCAGCAGCCTTGTCGGGATTGCCGGAGTTTTCGTAAGAGAAAATGAGATTGTTCATCACCCGCCGGATGATGGTGGTGTTGTCGCAAGGCAAAAAATAACGGTCTTCCTGCTCCAGATTTATCTGCCTCAAAAACATCTCTACCTCACGCTGCGTAAACACTGCGCCATTATTGAAAACGTTCAGATAAAACTGAATCTGCCGGCGTGTCACCGCGGAGTAGTCTGTAACAAAATCGTTGAGATAAGCGAGGATGAAATTCTGTGGCAGATTGATGCCGTAAATCGGAATTTTCAGGCTTTGCGCCACCACCATGTAAATGATGCTCAAAGAAATCGGGTTGGCTTTGCGTGTTTCGAGCACCGTGTTGACATACGAATTTTGTGGCGACTGAATATCGCGTTTGTTGCCACGGAAGCCATGCACATCATAAAAAATATGGTTGATAATTTTTACCTTTTCAAGCGGTGTAAGGTTGTTGTTGATTTCGAGCCACACATCCTGGATAATCTGGCCAACCTGGTCGGTGATGGTTTTTTCGTTGAGTTCGGGGTATTGATATTTGGCTACCAGAATAAAGCCGGCCAGCAGATCCTGAGCGGGGTTGTTGCGCCAAAGGTTTAATTGATGAAAATTGTGATCGAATTGTATGGTATGAATGATTGTCTCGATACGTTTTTGCACCTGTCCGTCGGGCGTGGTATCCCAGGCCTCTTCGAGCAGCGGCACAGCATCGAGTCCGTAGGCAAAAATCTTATCACGCACCTGATCGAACATGGTCTGATCGGGTTCGTCGACAAGACTCACCAGCGCATTAAGCTCACGGTTATAAGTTTTTTCTGACATGATCAGCAGCGTTACTTTTTAATGGATAACAAAAAACTGTTTTAAAGGTTATCAAAAAAAATAAAATTGTAAGTTTGTGATTTTGTATCGCTTGTCTGTTAAATGTTCGCCTATGTTGTCAAACCACAAATCTCTCATCTTATTATTTCTGATAGCTATTATGCTTACGCAATGGTCGTGCCAACGGGGGCGTGGCAGCCAGACCGATCCTGTAGAGCTGTCGACAGCCAAAGAGCTAACCGAAAGCAACCGTAAGTTTATCCTGACATTTTATCCGTTCATCATCGAAGCAAACAAAAAAGTGATGACCGACCGCGCCCGCCTGCTCGACCTGCGCAACGACTACCGGCACGTCATCCGCAAAAAAAATCACCTGGAGTGGATCAACCGGCTTGCCGAAAACTATGAATATGGTGATGATTTTTTTAACGACACCCTCACCAGGCGGCAATACAAAGCCCATATCGACACGCTTCTCTACCGCGTCGATTATATCCCCGAAAGACTTGTCATGGCCCAGGCCATCGTCGAATCGGGCTGGGGCAAAAGCAAATTTGCCCGGCAGGGCAACAACTATTTCGGAATCCGGTGCTACCGCCCCGGATGCGGCATGGCTCCCAAAGGCATCGATAAACCACGCTTTTACGTGCGCTCCTTCTCTTCAGCACAAGCCGCCGTAGACGAATACCTGAACATGCTCAATTCAGGATTTGCTTACGAAAACCTTCGCAAACAGCGACGCGCTTTGCGCAATGAAAATAATTATCCCGACGCCCTGCTCATGGCCAAGGGTTTGAGAAGATATTCAGAAAAAAAATCAGCCTACATCGACCTGGTCGAATCCATCATCAACAACTATTTGCCTGAAAACCTTCAGGACTTTGTCGAGTATCACAATAATTTTGATAATCTTGCTGATGAAAAAAGCTGATATCGCTTACGCTAAATAATTTCTAATTAACACCTTACATCATGAACAAACTATTATTTGTTGCCACAGCTATTTTATTGATAATTCCCGGGTTGTTATTTTCGCAAACAGCAGCCAATCGCGCAGTACTACAGACTTTTTCGGCTGAAAAAGATGCCGATTTTACAAACCAAAAAAACATTGCTACGCAATATGCTTTGCGCAATAACATCCCGCTTACCATCCAAACCGGCACCACCTTTATGGAGCTGATGCAGGTTGACGCCGACGGCCAGCTTTATTATTACACTACCCACAACGCCAATTCGGCCAAGACTACCTCCACCAACAAAGTACATCCCGCAGCCGGCTTTGGTTTTGCCCTCGACGGTGCCGGAATGACAGTGCACGAATGGGATGCCGGTGCCGTACTTGCCAACCATCAGGAATATAGCGGCCGGGTAACACAAGTCGACAATGCTTACAGCACCCATTATCACGCTACACATGTGGCCGGCACCATGATAGCCTCGGGTGTGCAGAGCGCTGCCAAAGGCATGGCGCCCGCCGCCCACCTCAACGCCTACGACTGGAACAACGACGAATCAGAGATGGCTGCCGCTGGTGCCAACGGCGCGCTGGTATCCAATCACTCCTATGGCTATGCAAATGGCTGGTCGTGGAATGGCAGTAGCTGGGTTTGGTATGGCGATCCAACCATCAGCACTACCGAAGATTATAGCTTTGGATTTTACGATTCACAGGCTCAGGACTGGGATTTTATTGCGCACAACGCGCCTTATTACTTAATTGTAAAGTCGGCCGGAAATGACCGCGGCGACGGCCCCACCGGCGGCACCTATCCGCAGGATGGCCCTTACGATTGCATCGGCAATGCCGGTGTAGCCAAAAATATCCTTACCGTAGGTGCTGTAAATGACATCACCAGTGGATACTCCCAGCCTTCCGATGTGGTGATGAGTTCGTTCAGCTCCTGGGGTCCCGCCGACGACGGTCGCGTAAAGCCCGACATCGTTGCCAACGGCGTGTCGTTGTATTCTTCTGATGATGGTGGCAACAGTTCCTACGCTACACTTAGCGGCACCTCTATGTCGTCGCCATCCGCCACCGGCTCGCTTATTCTGCTTCAGCAACATTACCAAGCCATGCATGGCACAGGCAATCTGATGAAAGCAGCCACGCTCAAAGCACTGGTGATACATACCGCCGATGAAGCTGGTCCCGACCCGGGCCCCGATTATATGTTTGGCTGGGGATTGCTGAACACCTACAAAGCAACTCAAAAGATTACCGAGAGCAACTCGCTCGATGTTATCAACGAGTACAACCTCACCAACGGCAGCACCTACACGCGAACGGTGCAGGCTTCGGGCGACGGGCCGCTGGTAGTAACCATCGTGTGGACAGATGTGCCCGGCACTCCCGTGGCTCAACAACTTGATCCCCCGGATCCGATGATCGTCAACGACCTCGACCTGCGCGTAACCCGCAACAGCTCCACCTGGTATCCCTGGAAACTCAATCCCAACAACCCTTCGGCCGCTGCTACCCGCGCCGGGAAAAATTATGTGGATAACGTAGAAAATCTCATCATCGACAATCCCATCGCCGGCCAGAGTTACACGATAGTTGTGGATCATGCCGGTGTTTTGAGCGGCGGCTCTCAGCCCTTTTCGATGATCGTTAGCGGCATCACCCAGCAGCCAACTGCTCCGCCCGTTGTCGATTTTTATACACCTAACACCACCGTTTTTGCCGGTGCCGATGTGCAGTTTACCGATCTCTCCACCCAGTTCCCCAACACCTGGAGCTGGACTTTTCAGGGTGCACTGCCGGCTACTTCAGCACAACGCAATCCTATTGCGGTTTTTAACACACCGGGAACTTACGATGTATCATTGACGGCCTCCAACGCATTGGGTTCCGATACAGAAACAAAGATTGGCTACATAACCGTGGTGGAGATGCCCATAACCTACTGCACTTCGTCGGGTAACAACTCCTCTTCCGAATGGATCAGCCAGACGCAGTTCAATGATTTCAGCAATCCATCCGGGGCAGCAGGCTACACCGACTTTACCAACCTGGTGCTGAATTGGGAACCTGGCGAAACAATTAATTTTACGCTTACGCCTGGTTTTGGCTGGTTTACCTACACTGAATACTGGCGCATCTGGATAGATTACAACAAAGACGGAGATTTCGTTGATAATGGAGAACTGGTGTTTACCTCGGCTGGGAGCAAGCAGCCTGTTTCGGGATCGTTTGTGGTTCCCACCACTGCCACCGGCACCACCCGCATGCGTGTAACGATGAAATACAACGGGGCGCCCGATCCTTGCGGTACATTTAATTACGGAGAGGTAGAAGATTATTCGGTTCACTTTGTGGCACCGCCTCTTTCTGCCACCATCGACCTGCCGGAAGGCTGGAGCGGTTTCTCATTGCCTTTTGAACCGGAACAAACCACCATTGATGATATGTTTGGTGCTGCTGCAAATAATATTATAATTTTACAAAACTATAATTCCATCTATTGGCCGGCCATGCAGATCAACACCTTTACGGGATGGGATGCTGCCACCGCCGGGCAGTTAAAGATGGCTCAATCGCACCAGCTCACCCTGCAAGGCACTGCTTCATCCCGAACCCTGACTTTTGACGCCGGATGGAATTATTTGCCTGTAACGAGCTTGTGCAACGTCAACCTCACCGAGCTGCTGACACCGGTTATGGATAAGGTGGTAATGGTAAAAAGCATCGGCGACATCCTGGTTTTCTGGCCCGATGCTTCCGTGTACACCCTGCAGGTGCTGCAACCGGGCAAAGCATATTTTGTCAATTTTGATATGCCGGTAAGCATTACTTTCCCGGAATGTCCAGCCAAATCTCTTAAAACTCAAATCTTAGCTCCTGATACGCCACAGCGGTGGCCAATCGTATCACCAACGGCTGTTTCGCACACCATACGGGTTGATGCTTCGGTTGTAGATGGCCTGGAACCCGGCGATATTTTGGGTGCCTTCACCACCTCAGGCCAATGTGCGGGTGCTGTAACCCTTACCGGCAGCGCCGATGCACTTGTGCTTTGGGGCGACGATGCAGCTACAACTGCAAAAGAGGGATTTGCCGTGGATGAAACGATCACTTTTCGGCATTACGCTGCCGCCACAGGCCAGGAGCAAACGTGTGAAGTGGTGTTTGATGAAATGTTTCCGCAAAAACACCCCCATTTTATTGCCAATGGAATGTCAGCCATCAATGCCATCGACTTTATTACAACAATAAATGCTGGCAAAGCCACTTCCATCAGCGTAAGTCCAAATCCTTCATCAGGTGTTTTTAACATACAAAATTTGAACGGCAACGAAACGGTGGAGGTGAGCAGGTTGGATGGCACCACCATAACAACCCTGTTGCCACAGGCCACAAGCTGCAAGCTCGACTTATCGCGACAGGCAGCCGGGATTTATTTATTAAAAATTACATCAGAAAGGAGTTTCCAAGCCATAAAAATCATCATCAGATAAAATTAATTTTGAGCAGTTATGAAAAATCTATCTTTTTCGAAATGCATCTTTGCCGGCTGCATGTTGTTGCTTTTAACATCGGCGGCATTCGGGCAGGGAGCAGCCTCGGTCTCCCAAGCCGGGGCGTCGGAAGTACGTGGGGTTGTTGCCGATTTTTACGCCGATAAAACCGCGGTGATGAAAGGCGACATCGTGAAGTTCTACAACCTCTCCACGGGCGATCCCACGTTTTTCCTGTGGAATATCCCGGGCGCCACACCAAGCGTATCCTACAGCCGTGAGCCTCGTGTGCAATATCACACCGGAGGTGTATACGATGTTACACTTTTCATTTCCAACTTACACAGTCGCGATACGCTTATCAAAACCGGCTACATAACAGTAACCGACCCACAGGCGGGGCTGCCACCGGGATGGGCATATCCACAAACCATCACCCAGCATGCAATAGCGGTTCCTTTAGCTGCCAACCCGCGCCTGCTCGAAATCCCAATCGACTCCGGCGATTATATCGGCGTTTTTTATACCGACGAAGCAGGAGGTTTGAAATGTGGCGGCGCCATGTGTTGGAACGGTACACAATCAACGGCCGTGACTGCCCAGGGCAACAATCCGTTGACACCTATGAAAGACGGTTTTTATACAGGTGAGGTTTTTACCTGGAAAATCTATTCACAACAAAGCCAGGAGGAGCATATCGCTAAGGCGCAATATGATCAGCTTTTGCCAATGAAGCAATTTTTTGTGCCAAATGGCCTGTCGGCAGTTCTGGATTTATATGCCGGCGTAACCTATGCGCTGAATCTGCCGGCAGGCTGGAGCGCCATCTCCAGCCCGGTGATGCCTTGGAACAATCAGATGCAGGAACTGCTTGCGCCGGTGATCGATCAGGTAGAGTGGCTTACCGACGGAGCCAACGTTTATGCCCCCGGACACAACCTCGCCACCCTCACCGAATGGGAGCCAATTGCTTATTTTATAAAAATGAACGCCGATGCTACCCTCCCCGTCAAGGGCGACCTGATTGAGCAGCCATTGGTAGTTTTACATCCTGGCTGGAACCTGATGCCGCTGCCGGTGACTGAAGCGGTGGCTGTAAATACTTTGCTGCAACAGTACCCTGGCAAGATTAAAATAATACAGGAAGTGGCCGGCATGAAGTTGTGCTGGCGCGAAAAAAACATCAGCACCCTCACACACCTGCTACCGGGCAAAGGCTACCGGGTTTTTGCCACAGAAGACTTTATGATTAGTTTTTAAAAACTAAAGCATTTGCGACAGAGCATAACCCTGACAAGGCTTGAAGCCCTGTCAGGGTTTGGGGTTTGTTTTTTTTAAAACAAATATTTTTTGGATAACCAAGTTTTAGATGAAGATTATTATTTAACTTTATCGCCTCAAAACAAATTAGTTCTTCATTTTATAAATTAAAAAATAGGAAATCATGAAAAAACTTATTCTCTCCGCAACTTTGGTGGTTTTTGGTTTTATGCTTTTAGCACAGAAACAGCAACTCAAACCCCACCTAAAATTTGAAGCGCCAATCGTGGCTTTTCAAAAAAACGCTTCTATTGAAAATACGCCACTGGCTGGCGAATTGACTCCGGCTATCCCTACGGTGAATTACAAAGCAACAAACGCACTCAACATTATCGGTATCGGCACCTCAGCCAACGCTTATTCGTATGGGTTTGCTGGTGGCCAGCGATCGATGGTGTGCACCAACGACGAGCTGGGCGTGGTAACCAACATCCACCGGATGGGTGGTGCGCTCGATCCCGAAGGGACTTCGAACAACCTGGGATACGATTTTTCGACTAATTGGGGCATCGACTGGAGTGTGATGAACGAATTTTATCTGGCTTCCGGGCATGGCTCTACCATGCGGCTCGCCCGCTATCCCCAACAGGGAATTTTTAATCCCGCCGGCAACACCAATCCGGATGATGCTTACATGGTCTATTTGGCGCCAATCATAAATGGTTCGGGCAGTTTTTTTGGTGAATATGTTTATGGCCGGGTGCGCATCGGCGACATTACCGACACCACCGCAAACTTCAACGCTTCCAATCCCGGCGCAGGAATTTACCAGGGCGTTCCGGATGGTTTCACCGTGACAGCAACTGGCGACTTCTGGGCAGTAGATTATAATGTTGGCTTAGGATCCACAGGCGGTAACGAATGGCTTCAGCAGCTCCTTATCAGCCATGGGGTTTGGAATCAGGCGGAAGAGGATTATGATATGACGCAGTTTTTGCTGCCGTGCCCAACGCTCGACACCACCCTGCGCCCCTTGTGTGGCCGGGTGGAGTTTTCGCCCGACGGGCAGCATGGCTATATTGTGGTATTAACGGATAATGGCAACGTGGCAATTTCGGCCGGCCAATCGTTTTATCCGGTGCTGTGGCGCACCACCGATTACGGCACAACTTGGGAAGGCCCGATAGAAGTGGCGCTGGCCGGCGAAGAGGGCATCTGGGGCGTTCAGAATTTTCTGAATGTAGAGGAGATTGAAGAACTTTATGATCCTGCTCCCTATCCGGATGAAATTCCTTTTACCACCGCCTATGATTTCGATCTGAGTGTGGATGCCGAAGGTAATCCTTGCATTGCTGTGGTGGTGGGCGTTACGTCTGAACAACCTTATGGTATTATCACCGAACGATCCGCTTATTCCGGCTATTTGTATATGGCACCATTTATTTTGCATTCGGATGCTAATGGCAACCCCGGAAGCTGGGAAGGTTACGAGCTGGGACGATTGCAATCATTCAGGGGCAACTATGATGAAGAGCTGTGGGAGGACAACCGCATACAGATAGCACGCAATCGTTCAGGTGACAGGATGTTTGTTGCCTGGCTCGATACCGACACCATTATCTCGATCGAAAACAATATGCCCGATATTTGGGTTCGCGGCTATAGCACGAATTATCATAGCCTCACTTACCACTCCGAGACCCTGCAGGATGAGCCACAAAATATGACCTATGGCTCGGAGGCTACCTTTGCCGCCCATTTTTTCGCATTGTCCGATGAGGTGATCTATAACGATGCGTTTGATTGGCCTACCTACACCCTTCCCATGGTATATGAGGTGATGGATTACATGCCCTCTGATCCGGTAGAATATCGCTACATTCAAAATGCCTTTTTCTGGGAACAGCAATTTCTTATGGGGCCACCACCTCCGGGCATCATCGAAAAGGAGAGCACCATCGCAGCAGTTTCGGAAGTCATTCCCAACCCGGCAACCACCACAGCCACTTTTACGCTGGGCATCATTAGGCCGGCCGTTGCCAATATCTCCATCATAAACCTTACAGGGCAGCGCATCAGGCGGTTCAGCCGACAGCTTGCTAAAGGAAACAATACCATTTCCATAAACGTCGCGGATATGCCTGTCGGACTATATTTTTGCACCATGCAGGTGGATGGCGAGCAGATAACGCGAAAGATAGTGGTGGAATAGGGGTGCATTCATAAGTCACACCGGGAATTCAGCAAGGACAAGAAGCGTCATTTCTGAAAATGTGGACAATTGCCTTGTGGTATTCACGGTGCGAACTTGCCGTTCCCCTCGAATGGTTTCCCACCTTAAGAGATGCAACAGACACTCAAAGAGGTAACTGGAGGCTTATCGGTGGCGGTGAAGGCATTCATTGGGAGGATTTGGATGAGGATATTTTGGTTGAAAGCTTGATCCGTTTATTAATAAATGAGCATAAGGAACTTTTAAAACGAAAATGGGATGAGTACATTAATAATAAATAAATCCACTTGTGCATCGGACATTTGGTTTGATGCTGATAAAATGTTTCTAAGTCTGGAGGATGGCCGCGAACTTGCCGTTCCCCTCGAATGGTTTCCCACCTTAAGAGATGCAACAGACACTCAAAGAAGTAACTGGAGGCTTATCGGCGGCGGTGAAGGCATTCATTGGGAGGATTTGGATGAGGACATCTTGGTTGAAGGATTACTGTAATTTTCCTCTATAGGCATCCCAAAACTACCACTCTTTTTGTGGATGAGGTGGTGAAGTAGCAAGAAAATGAAGCTGTTGTTTTTCTTTATTTTTGTAAAAACGCAATTCAATGGAAGATATCATTGTAAAATACAATATGCTGGATGCCGAAAAAAGAAAATTGCTGGATGCTTTTCTTGATTTTCTAATTAGCAAAAACAAACCGGAAACTGATTCTCACAGCAAAGAGGAATATGCTCAAAGAATTCAAACAGTTTCGCAGTGGTGGGAACAAGATGTGGCTTATCTGGATGAAATCAAACTAAACTATAATTGGAAAGTTGAACAATGGTAGTTGACACAAATATTATCATTCGGCATTTTAGGGCTGCCGACAAGTCTAAATCGCTTTTACAGAGATTGTCCAAAATTCGGAGATTCAAATTGCAGTCAAAATTTCTGCAGATTTTCCCCCGGGTTCATAAAAATTATTTCATCCCCATTAGCCCGGTGTTATCAAAATATCCTATTTTCACCCAAGATTTTATAAAGCTTTTTTTTTGAACGGTGAGAATCCAGGCTTCAGTTTGCGCTTCGGTTATGACCTTGATGGCTATTTTAAAAAAAACAGGCCATCACACCCTCTTGTTTTTTATTTTAACCCCACTTTGGGTCGGGTCGCAAACAGTAAATTCTGACAGTTTGTTAAGCCTGCCTGACGCTCCTCAAGGCCTCGAACGCATTAGCCTGCTTTGCTCGCTGGCCAACAAAAATCTTGCAGTCAATCCTGAAGCTTCGCTCAAATATGCCCGTGAGGCCATCGGGCTTTCAGCCGCCAGGAACGAAATTATTTTGCTAAGCGATGCACTGAAAATAAAGGCCGATGCCCTCTATTATCTCGACAGCCTCAAACCGGCTACTTTCACTTATTTGCAGGCACTTGAGGCGGAGGAGATGCTGGCCAGTCCCAGGCCCGAAATGATGATTTATCGTTTTGCCGATGTGGGGTTTTGCTATCAGGGTATGGGCTTTTTTGATAAATCTATCGAATACTTTGATCAGGCATTAGCCATAGCCAGATCTGTTGGCGATACCACTGAAATTGCCACCAATCTGTCGAATATTGCTATTTCGCTCAAAATGCTTGGCAAATACGGGGAGGCCATAGAAGTGTTTAACCAGGTGCTGAAATTGGATAAGCTGCAGGGCAACGATACCAATCTGGCCACCGACTACAACAACATTGGGGCGGTTTATCAGGCCTGGGCAGAATATGGTTTTGCCATTGAGTTTTTCAGCAAAGCACTGGAAATCGATCTGCGCCTGGGCAATCGCCATAAACTTTCTACCCGCTACAGCAACATTGCACAGGTGTATCTGGCATGGGACAGCGTGCCCGAAGCTGTCAACTATTTTAATAAAGCATTGGAAATAGACCGCGAAATGAACGCCGCCGTTAAAATTGCCACCAGGCTCAACGGGTTGGGCTTGAGCTACATGTCGTTGCATGATTATAAAAACGCGATTAAGTATTTAAAGGAGGCGCAACATATTTTTGAATCACTGGATATCGATTTTAAAACTGCACTTGTGTTGAAACATATCGGCGATGCCTATCGGGCGCTGAAGGATCAGAATGAAGCAGAGTATTATTACCACCAAAGCCTCGCACTGTCGCAGCGGCTTAATCTGCAACCAACCGTTGTGGAAGCAGCCAAAGGACTTTACGAACTTTACAAAAAACAGGAGAATCATAAAAAATCGCTCACCTATTTTGAAATTTATAAAATAGCCCAAGATTCGATATTTTCGGAGGCCAGCGCCCGGCAAATCAACGAGTTCGAGATACGGTATGAGACGGAGAAGAAGGAGAACGAAAATCGTTTGTTGATAAAGGATGTGCAGTTGCTTACAAAAGACATAGAGATAAAAACCAGAAACCAATGGCTGATGGGAACGCTCATCGTGGCGCTGATCTTTGTGTCGCTGGCATTATTGTATGCATTTAGTATGAAAAGGAAATCGCTGCGGCAGAGTAAAATTTTATTTGATAAAGAAACGGAACTCAACAAGCTCAAAATTGACCAGATCGAGAAGCGGAACCGACACTTGCAGGAGGTTTTGTTTGCCGAAAAAGAGATCAAACGTCTGCAAACAGAAAGCATCGAACAAAAAAATCACGAGCTGACTTCGGCCGCCATTCTTCTGGCCAACAAAAACGAGGTGCTCGACCGGCTGGCCAAGTTGGCCGATAAAATGGATTGTGAAAATGGAAAAGGGCATCCCGAAGTGAAGCGAGAGATGCTGCGTGAGATAGAACGCCAAACCGACGTGGAGAACCAATGGGAGCAATTTAAAATTCATTTTGAAAGTATCCACAAATCTTTTTTTTCCAGCTTACACGAAAACAACCCTGCCCTCACGCAAACCGACCTGCAGTTGTGCGCATACATCAAGCTGAATATGGCCACCAAAGAAATTGCCCGCCTGATGAACATCGCCCCCGAATCGGTGAACACCCATCGCTATCGCCTGCGCAAAAAGCTGACTTTGCCTGCGGAAGAAACCCTGGATAGCTTTATTCATGGGATATAAAACTTCTTATTCTTGATCTTTAAGCAATCGTAATCGACAATTTTGTACAATTATGTCGAATGGCGATCGACAAAATCGCGCTTTTTTGTCGAGTGGCAATTGTTGGCGCTCGAAGTCAAAAACAGCGGTTCAAGTCATGATTTGCGGTATAATGGACAAAAATCAGGCTAAAAAAGAGGTGAATGTTTCTAATGGACATTTTTTAGGCTGTTTCTTTTTTGCGATTTGAGTTTTCAATCAAATAATTCTTCATCTTTGTGTTTGTCTGTTCAAATGGAAATAGGCTCTGCTGGAGAGCAACCTGTCAGGGATAAAACAGATGACCGACGAAAATATCAGTGTAATGGGCTACTTTTAACTGTAGCCCATTGATATTTTCAGAGTTCGTCATGCCTTTAAAAACTTATCTATAAATTTCATTTTTCTTTTTTTTGAAAAAGCAAACGCTTTTATTTTAGTGATGTTACGA
>JAAYIU010000418.1 GCA_012523265.1 Bacteroidales bacterium
ATTCCCACGGCGTCGGCGCCGATGGTGCGGATGTAGCGGTACTCAGCGGGTGTTTCGTAATTGGGGCCGGTGACGGCGGCATACACTCCGGTGTGAAAATTGAGTTTTTGCCGGGTGGCAATTTCCTGCGCCATACTGATGAGCTGTTTGTCGTACACCTCGCTCATGTCGGGAAAACGCGGCCCCAGGCGTTCGTCGTTGGTGCCTGTCAGCGGGTTGTGGCCGCAAAGGTTGATGTGGTCGCGGATGATCATGATGTCGCCCACCTGATAGTCGGCATTGGTGCCACCGCTGGCGTTAGAGAGAAACAGATGGCGGATGCCCAGAAACTTGAGCACCCTCACCGGAAAGGTTACCTGCTGCATGGAATAGCCTTCGTAAAAGTGGAATCGTCCTTTGAGGACTACCACAGGCATTTTGTTGATGGTCCCGAAGACGAGGGTTCCCTGGTGCCCTTTGACGGTGGAAACAGGGAAGTGCGGGATTTCCTCGTAAGGAATGCGGTGCGTTACTTCTATCTGACTGATGAAATTGCCCAGTCCGGTGCCCAGGATGATCCCGAACTGCGGCTCAAAATTGGTTCTATTGCGGAGGTATGCTACTGTTTCCTGTATTTGATCGTACATAATTACGGATTTGGTCATTAAAACATTTTCTGAATTCGGTATGTATTTTTATTTCGATAGGGATGTAAAAAACAGGCAGGTCGGCCAAAAGTTCAGGTATCTGAGGGATGGCAATACGCATGGCGTCTTTTTCGGTGGTAATGATGATTTTATTTTTCATAAAAAGATTTTCAAACTGCTTTCTAATTTTTTGATAATCTTTTTCGGTGTAGCGATGATGGTCTCCAAACTCGATGATCTCCTGATAGTTGGTAATGTTCACCACATGTTCTTTCAGCGGATAGATATTGGCAATGCCTGCAAAAAGCAGCACGGAGCTTACTTTTTCGGCCGGGAGCTGTGCCGATGACCCTGGCAGCGGTGTGAGTGGGCCGTAGCTGATGTACGAAAAGAAGAGTTGCTGATGTGGCCGGGGTTTGAGCAGGTCGTTGATACGGCGCACGGTGATGGGCGAGAGCGTTCGTCCTGATTTTGTAATAATGATGATGTCGGCCCGGCGGGCGCCGCCGCGAAATTCGCGTAAGGTTCCTACCGGCACGGGATAGTCTTCGGCGTAGAGGTTGTGAAAATCGGTGAGCAATATCGACAGTCCGGGTTTTACGGCGCGGTGTTGAAAGGCGTCGTCGAGAAGGATCACATCAGTGGCGGGCTGTTTTTGTAGCACCTTGCTGATGCCACGCACGCGGTTGCCATCTACAGCCACCGTTATCTCTGGGAATTTGCGGCTAATCTGCAGTGGCTCGTCGCCAATATCTGCCGAGGTTGAATGGGGCGTTGCCATTACAAATCCGCGGCTTTTGCGTTTGTAGCCACGGCTTACCACTGCCGGTTGGTGCTCGCCTTTAAGCAGTTTGATGAGGTATTCCACGTGGGGAGTTTTTCCTGTACCGCCCATGCTCAGATTGCCCACCGAGATCACCGGGAGGTCGAATCGCTTCGACTTCAGCCAACCGCAGTCGTAGGCTTTATTGCGCAGCATGAGCAGCAGCCCATAAAGCAAAGCAAAAGGATACAGAAGAAACAGAAATATTCTCACCTTATCATACTGTTTTAATCAAGTTATGGCAGACTTTAGTTTTAATAAATACTCATTCGGTTTTGGCTTCCAGATGCGTTTTAAGATTTTGCGTAAGCAGATTAACAAAATTAGTCAGCGGTCGGCGTGCCATCATCTCCATCATAGAATTGATGTCGGCTTCAATTTCAAAGAAAACTTTTGCCTCTTTGCGGGCATTGGGTCGGTAATGTAAAGCCAGGATAAACTTCACCTTCGATTCGGCTGTAGCCGGAAACTCGAACTTAAAAGGGAAATCAACGGTGCCGCGGCTCATGCTCAGACGGCCAATATTTTTGATGTTGAACGCACAGGTGTTTTCGTCGGCTTGCCACTGCTCAATTTGTTCGGGCATAATGTGGGCGAAGTTGCGCATATCATGGGCAAAGCTACCTGTTTGTTCGGCGGTAGCGGTGATGTCGAGGCTGTCGGCTGTAAATTTCTTCATCACACTGCGGTTTTAGCGTTCCAGTTGGCCGGGTCGTGGCGCCACTGTTTCAATACTGCCAATTCTTCTTCGCGGATGTATTTGTCCGCCAGTGCCTGCTTTAGCAAGTGTTCGTAATCCGACAGGGCAAAAATTTTGCAGGTGTTACCACATGCTGGCTCGCTGTTGATGGGGAAACCATAGGTAAAAATTGCCAGCAGCCCTTTTACGTTGCCGCCTGCATTTTTCACGGCTTCCACAGCGGCCAGTGAGCTGCCTCCTGTCGAAATCAGGTCTTCGATAAGAATCACCCGCTGTCCCGATTCGATAACGCCTTCGATCTTATTGGTAAGGCCATGGTCTTTGTTTGCTCCCCGCACATAGGCAAACGGAATTCCCAGCTCCTGCGCCACCAGTGCGCCATGGGCGATGCCACCGGTAGCTACGCCGGCAATCACATCTACGTCGCCAAATTCTTCGCTGATGAGCTGCACAAATTGCTGGCGGATATAATTGCGGATCACCGGGTGTGACAAAGTGATGCGGTTGTCGCAGTAAATCGGCGATTTCCAGCCCGAAGCCCACGTGTAGGGCATTTTCAAATTCAACTTTATGGCCTTGATGCGCAGCAGATATTCTGCTATTTTCAAGGCTGATTCTTCTCTGATTTTCATATCGGTTTTAGGATAAATGATTGATGAATCCGCCTGGGTTTATACTTTGTATTCGTACTTTACCCCTGCAAGGGATTCGTTGGCTTTAATAATTTTCTCTTTAAGATTTTCTTTGTAGGTCACCACGCGCTGGCGGATGTCGTTGTTGGCTAAAGCCAAAATTTGTGCAGCCAGTATTCCGGCGTTGGTGGCGCCGTTGATGGCCACGGTTGCCACAGGAATTCCCGGGGGCATCTGCACGATGGCCAGCAAAGCGTCGAGGCCTTCGAGGGAGGCCCGGATGGGAACCCCAATAACCGGGATGGGCGTGGTGGCGGCGATAACGCCGGGCAGATGCGCGGCCATGCCTGCTCCGGCAATGATTACGCGTATACCACGTTCGGAGGCCGAGCGCGCAAAGTGCTCCACTTTTTCAGGCGTGCGGTGCGCCGAGAGGGCGTTCATCTCAAAAGGTATCTCTAACTCGTTCAGTACTTTGGCAGCGCCCTCCATCACCGTAAGGTCGGAGGTGCTTCCCATGATGATGCTTACCAGTGGCTTCCTGTTTTGGTCCATAGCAGTTTTTTATTTTTTAATGAATTAATATCGGTCGGATCGTCCTCCGCGCCATTGTTAGCCGACAAATTTAATACTTATTTCAAATCTGGACGTGTCATTATGGCGTATCTTTGCACGCTTTAACGAATTAAAACATTCTAACATTATAGCAAAATGCGTGAGATTACTGTACTCGACAAATCTTTTGAACTCTTTCTTGATGCCTCCGTCATTCACGATGCTACCACACGTATGGCACGCCAGCTCACCGACGACCTGCACGACAAAAACCCGCTCTTTCTGGTGGTGCTCAACGGCGCCTTTATGTTCGCCAGCGATCTGATAAAACAATTAGAGTTTGATTGTGAAATCTCTTTTGTAAAACTCTCTTCGTACGTGGGTACCAAGACCACCGCCGTGGTGCGCGAACTTATCGGCCTCGACGAGGTGCTGCACGGACGCACCGTGGTGATCGTAGAGGACATTATCGATACGGGCATTACCATGGCCAACACCAAGGAGAAACTCAAAAAACTGGAAGCTACCGATGTAAGGCTTGCCACCCTGCTCTTCAAACCAGGCGCTTTTCAGATGGATTATAAGATCGACTATGTCGGCATCGAGATTCCAAATGATTTCATCGTAGGCTATGGGCTGGATTATGATGGCCTGGGTCGCAACTACCCCGACATTTACAAACTTAAGTCGGAGTGCTGATGCCATTTTTATAAAGAATTTGTGACGGGCATCTTTAAACAATTATAAAATCGGGAAGGTTAACAAAAAGAAAGGTCTTCTGATGAAATTTCGTTTGAAGAAAAACAAATTTTTATTGAGTAGTAATACATTTTGTAGACTGCTGATCACTAACTCAGGCCTTTAGGCCGGGAATGAAAGGGCACAAAACCTTTTCGGGCTTTAGCCCAAACCAACAACCTTTAAAAAAATAAGGAAACATTAAAAAAACGATAACAACTATGGGCAACTCCAACTTTGTTGATTACGTCAAAATATTCTGTCGTTCGGGACATGGTGGCGGCGGTTCGGCACATTTTCACCGCTCGCGCAGCATTTCCAAAGGA
>JAAYIU010000339.1 GCA_012523265.1 Bacteroidales bacterium
CAGCTTTTTCGATCATAAATTAAAAGGCAAAATCCAAGTGGAATACGCCTTCCAGGAACTCGACAATGTGCCCGACGGAATTAACGTTTCAGCTGATCGCAAAAAACCCTGGGGAACCGGACACGCTATCCTTGTGGCATCCGACTTTATTCAAGAACCTTTTGCAGCCATCAATGCCGACGATTTTTATGGCGCGGGAGCTTATCAGGCTGTAGCCGAATATTTCAAAAACAACCACAATCCCTCCCACCATTGCATGGTAGGATACCGGCTCGACACCACCCTGTCAGAACATGGCACCGTGTCGCGGGGCGTTTGCACAACCGACCGAGAAGGCTTTTTGGAAAGCATCCGCGAAGTGACCAACATCGGACAGAGAAATGGCCGCCCTGGCTATGACGATGCCGCCCAACAATGGCAACCACTGACAGGCGACGAAATCGTTTCGATGAATATCTGGGGGTTTTATCCCGAAATGTTCCAGATTTTCCGTGAAGGATTCGGGAATTTTATTCCACGCGCCAAAGACGATCCCAAAGCCGAATATTTTATCGCGCTGCCGCTCATGGATGCCATCCGACAGGGCAAAGGGAAAATTAAGGTTTTAAAAACTAACGACCAGTGGTTTGGCGTAACCTATAAAGACGACAAAGCTGCGGCCATCGACAGTATCAACCGTTTTATTAATGCCGGGAAATATCCTGACAACCTCTGGAAATAGTGACGATGCAAAAGTTTTCTTCTCAGGATATTGCCACAGTATTCGGTTGTTTTCGCATCCGCGGAAGCGTTACCCATGCAGTACCCCTCAAGACCGGGCACATCAACGATACGCTGCTGGTGCATGTAAATGGCAGCCCCCAACCTGATTATGTGCTTCAGTGTATCAATACTGATATTTTTAGAAATGTAGATCAGTTGATGGAAAACATCTGGCGTGTCACCAGCTACCTGCAGCAAAAGATCGATGACGGCAGCTACTCAGGTGAGAAATTAGGAACGCTGCAACTGGTTAAAACCACCGATGGCCAACTGTTTTGCAAGGAGGCTAACGGTAATTGCTGGCGCTGTTTTGTTTATTGCCGCCACAATGTTGCAGCCTGCACACAAATTACTCCGGCACTTGCTGCCGAGGGAGGCAGAGCGCTGGGTTTGTTTCAGTCGATGCTGGCCGACCTGCCGGTTGAATCATTGCACCATACCATTTCTGACTTTCACAATCTTTCTTCCAGGCTTTCGCAATTTAATGCAGCACTGCAAGAAAATCCGCGTAAGCGAGCTGCTGAGGTAGCTGCGGAAATTGAAGCGATCAGCCGCCGCGCAAAAGATATGCTGCTGGTACACCGGCTGGGAGAAGAGGGCAAAATTCCGCTGCGCATCACCCACAACGACACCAAATTCAACAACATCCTCTTCGATGATCAGGAGAAAGCCCTCTGTCTGGTCGATCTTGATACCGTAATGCCCGGCTATGTCCATTTCGACTTTGGCGATGCCATACGTACGCTGGCAAATACGGTTGCCGAAGACGATCCTGAAATAGAAAATATCGATGTGGATTTAAACCTGTACAAAAGCTTTGCACAGGGATACCTAAAGGTGATGAAAGATGTGCTCACACCCGCCGAAATTGAAACGCTTGCTTTTTCGGCTCGTCTGATGACCTATATTATGGCGGTGCGCTTTTTTACTGATTATCTGATGGGCGACATTTATTACAAAACTGATTATCCGGCTCACAATCTCGTCCGCACCCGCAACCAACTGGCGCTGCTCCAGGCCATGGAAACTGCCAAAGAAAATATGGAATCGATCATAGAAACGATTGTTGAGGTTTGAGGGCTTTAATTAAAAATCAATTTATTAATATAAAAAACAGAGCGTTTGCTGCCTCCGGCCACCTCGCTGTTGCGCAGGGTCTGGTAGCCCCAGGCGAGGTAAAAGTTGTCGTACCAGTGTGTGGTCATACCGTTGGAAGCCTCTAACTGCACGTCGCCCCGGTTTTTGGTGGCGAGCCGTGTTTTTTCCACCTCACCGATGTCGTGATACCCATCGATGATCTTTGAAACGATGCGCCCGTTGTCGTTATAAAAAATCACCAGCTCCTTACCGGCACTGCTGGTTTCCACGCGCCGCAGCAACTGCATCGAGCGCATGTCCCAGATTTTTATGCCGTTGCTCCAGAGCAGGCTGCCCTGCCTGTCGAAGCCGGCGACAAATGCGTTGAAGTAGCGGTAGCCATCAAAAACATTGTAATAGTAAGGCATTGGCCGGCCATAAAAATCATAGCTCATGGTAGTTACCTGATGATATTCGGGATAATATACCTCTGCAAGCATCACAAAGTTTCCGTTGTGGTGCTTGAGGTCGTGCATCAAAAACTGGTAATTGAGTGACTGTGGCTTGCCTCTCTTCTTCTCCTTTTCCACCAGGTTTTTTACATCCCGCAGCTCCTCGTTATTCAGGATGGTGGTAATATTTTTAAAATCAAGCAACTTATGCAGCCGTAAAAACTGCTGGTTTTGGTTTTCAATTTTAGCAATATAAAAACCCTCTGAAGGTTCGCCTGAATTGTCTTCTTCGGAGCGGGGCAACTCACCATTGAGATGGTTGAAACTCCCCAGAATAAACCATTCATGAGTCTGGGCAAGATGTATCTGTGCATTCATCAGTTTTACCGACGGCTGTGTCGGGGTGAGCTGCACCGATTCAAGGCGTTGGCCTTGCAAGCTATAGCTGTTGAGGTAAAGGGTGCTGTTTTTTCGGGAATTGTAAATAGTAATAGCCAACAAAACCTGATTACTGTATGGATTGTAGATGAGGTTTTCGATAAACGAAGGATTTTCGGTAAAAAGCACTGCGTTGTCGGTGCCGGCTCTAAGATCGCGAATCAGCAGCAGAGCTTCTTCTTTGGGATAATTAAATCCCGCCATCAGGATGTTATCGTGTACTTCAAAATTTATCAGCTCGGATTTTTCAGGTACAAAAATGCCCTGTGAATTATGTGTGCCGCCTTTAAGGTCGATGCTTACCAACTGCAGGTTGTATTCATCGCGACGTGGTTTGGTTATTTTGAGCCAGGTAAGATAAATGCGACCATCGCTGACATAAGATTTCGCATAGCCAAAATCGTTGTACACCGTAATTTCTTTGGACCATACAGGATTAAGACCTGTATCGTAAAAAATAAAAATCCATGCTTTTCCCTGGTCGTCTATCTGCTTCACACTTTCGTAAAACATCAGCAGGCCGGCCTCTCCGCATGGTACTACCTGAAACACTTCGGCATTGGCGCCAAACTCTACGCGCACCGGCGCCTCGTCGTCCTGTGCCCACAGCGCAGGTGTGGTCATCATCAAAAAGAAAAAATAAAGAAGCGTGCGAGTAGCTTTCATGCCTATTGTTAAAACTAAATCTATTAAACCATGCGGGGGCGGAATTATTTTTTAAAAAAGAATTTTCTTTTTAATAAGTTTGTGGCCATCAAAAAACTTATCGATGTTAAACCAAAAAGAACGTGTGAAATGAATTTGAAATTTATGACTTTGCTGTCGTTACTGCTGCTGGCCAATGCGTTGGCGGCAGTTGCTGATAATTATGAAATCTCATTAAAAAACAAAAAAGTAAGAACTGAATTCCACGGCTATTCCATCCAAAAAGTAATCGATGCACGCGAAAATACTACATGTATCGGTTTTTTGCATGGCGGCTACAACAGTTCCAATAGGCCAATCGTATTCAAGGAGGGTGTGGCCGGGGAGTTTAAGCAGCTTTTCGAGAAAAGTTTTGCGCCGCGAGCAGGTGCTTTACCGCTTATCATCACCGTTAACCATCTTTTTGTTTATGAAATCAACAACAAAGAGATGTCATTTGATGCCGTGGAGATCAATCTTGATTTTTATGTAAAAGATGGCGATGAATGGTACCACGAATTTCAGGCGGCTGAACATGTAGTAAGTTATCAAAAAACACCTACTCCGCAGTTCGAAAAAATGCTGACGGATGCACTCGAAATCTCTATCGAAGACTTTGCGCAGCGCATGCGCGAAGGATTAGGGTATCATCGGCAAAAAGATGAGGAAGAACTGTATCTGAATGGATTAAAAGAGGTTTTGCATCGGCAGATCATGGCCAGCAATCGCTCAGAAGGCATTTATCGATCGTACAACGACTACCGCGACAATCTTGCTATTGCAAATATGTCGTTTACCGTGCAAAATTCTAAACCCAACCGGGAGGATAATAATCTCTACACCGTCCGCACCATTTACGATGGTAAAAAGCTAAAAGACGTTTGGGGTATTTATTACCACGATACTTTATTTGTTAATCTTTTCGACAATTATTATCCGGCTGTTTGGGAGGGGGAGAAATTAATCATCAAAGACCCGCCGGTATTAAAGCACAACAACGCTGCCGGGGTGGGCGTGATGGTAGGTGCGGGGGTGGCGTTTGGACTTGTTGGCGGAATAGCGGCGGCTGTGCTCATTCCCGTTAACAGCAACCCAAAATCGGCGCACCGCGATTTGGCCATCGATCTTGCCACAGGCATTCCCGGCCCTATCGAAACACCGAATTTTAAAATTGTAAAAGCGCAGCTTGTGCTTTACACCGACGATTTCCCCAATGATGAGCATCCGCTTCAGCTAATCATCAACGACTCTTTGACATTCGATCTTGGTCAGCAATCTTATCTGATGATGGATGTATTTCCGGAGGACAATCCGGTGAAATTATGTTTGAAATCTGACACCGATAAATACTGCGAGAAGTTCGAAGGAGAGTTTTTCAACACATCCTACATCGAAATGCTCATTGATAAAAAAGGCAAAGTCGATTTTTTCCATAAAAAAAGCATCCATTCCATCACGCCAGTCCGACAAAAAATAGAAGAAGGAAAGCTGTCGCAGATTGGAGAAGGGGCTTCGTTGTAAAAATAAAAATGGTATTAAACAAAAAAAGCGTCCCCGGTGAGGAGACGCTTTTTTATGGTCTTGAGAATTTGCATGCTGAATGCTAAATGCTTTCAAACATAAGGGATGTAAGCGAAGCAAGCAGCACCGGTAACTACTGTACGATTAATCGCTCCGTAAAAACGCCTTTTGAAGTTGCGAGCCTTACATAATAAATGCCCGATCTTAGAGCGGTTAAGTCCAAATCCATTTTTTCTTTATTTAAATGAGGTTTTCTCATGACCACCTTGCCTGTATTATCTATAACATCTACATTGCTAATGATTGTGTTGTTGGCGTCAATAGTAATTAAATCGGAAGCAGGATTTGGATACAAACGCATATTGCCAGCATCAAATAGGTGGTTTGTAATTCCGGTGGAGGTTAAGGTGTCGTAATTATAGATGTAATCACAAACATAAACTAAGTTACCCGCATCATTCTGGGCATACCAATGCTGAAGTGTGACCATGTTGTTCATGGCGACAAGATTTTTGGTTTCAAACTCCGGAGCTACGGGTGTAACAAGTTGATCAATTGTGTAGGCCATATTGTATTCATACTCTTTTCTATCCGTAACGGTATTGCCACTTTTGTGTTCCCATGTTGTACAATTCTTATTGTCATCATAATAAAACAATTCGGTACTGGATACGGTCCAGGATGAGCCATTCCAAAACGACTGTGCCGAGCTCATCAGTGTGCCGTCTGAATTGTATTGGTAATCAATTTTCCAGGAATCTTCCATTGTACCCGAGTTAAACGAGTCTTGACCAAGTTCCTGAACAATCTGCCCGGCCTCATTGTAGGTAAGGAAACCGATTTGCATTAAGTCATTACCACCAAAATACATCTCCCAGTGTGTTTGTTGGTTGTCTTCATTATAAAAATAGTGATAAACCCCGCCTAAGGTAAAAATGGGCGTCCCAAAACTATTGTAGTTGGTGCGCGTCAAACGGTTTCCATTTTCATCGTAAGTGTAGTCAATGTACGAGACGTGTAGCCAGGTATTATTGATAAGCTGATAGTAATCGAGCTTCACGATGTTGTTAAACTCATCATACGATAAAGTGTCTCTCAAATTTTCGCCAGTTATAGTAAGCGAATAGGCAGCCCGCAATAGCATCTCATCGTTGTAGGAGTATTGGTCGATCTCAAGATCATCAGAAGATCGAACTTCTGAAAGGGCGTAAAGCTTATCTTGTTTAAAATCCTGAGAAAACCCTGCAATATTTATCGCAATCAGGAGACCAGCAAGTAAAAAAAATCTCATAGTAGATTGGTTTTAAAAATTAAGATTAATAATAATTCACAATGCGGCAAAAGTAGGGTATCCTTTTGAGCAAGGCATTTGTGAGTTAGAAATTGTACCTTTTAATACCCTGCGGTATCTCGCCCGGGTCTTCTCGTCGACAGCGAAAATATTTTCATTTATCAAAAAACGGTATGGACAAACCTCCGGCAAACAAAAAAAGCGCCCCCGACATGGAGACGCTTTTTTATTTTTATTGTTAAAAACTAAAATTGGAATCGTTTTAATTCAGGATGATTCGCTCCACCTTTACCAAAGCACCTGTGGTAATTCTCAGATGATAAATCCCGCGAGGGAGATTTTCCAAATTGAGCTGCGTATTGCTTTCCACAAGTTCCTGGCGCAGCATCACCTGTCCGTTTTGGTTTGTAATAACCACGCTGGCATCGCGCAACGAAATATTGCCCAGCGAAATGACGAGTTCGCCACGAGTGGGATTAGGATAAACTTTGATTTGAGCGGCATCTGCGGAAGTTTGGTTTTCTATTCCGGTAGCGCAGGCCGCGGCACGGTCGATTACCGAAATGCCATTTTCTGTAAAGTAACCATCGGATGCGTTGCGGCTGGCAAATGCTACCTCCATTTCCACTTCAGCATTTTCGAGCTGACGCAGCGATCTGAATCTGACGCGTTCGCCTAGGTCTATGCCTCGGGCAAATTCGTCGGTATTGTCGGCGCCAAAAACGATAAGCGTGTTGGTGTATTGCATTTTATCTACCTGCATCGCTCCCACACAATTGCCTTTTGCATCAAAAGCGCCAATGAGGTCACCATCGGTAAATTCGGCCAAAGCCTCTCGGGTAAAGCCAAATACATGCGTTACCGGTGTAGCGGCAACCATTGGCCAGGGTGAAGTCACGGCAGAAACCGGCATTACCATAGAAGTTTTAAAACCATTACAACCCTGATATTTCATCACAAGCGGCGAAGCGGAGTTATTTAAAATAAAATATGCCTTGCCGGGAATCAGATTGCCAATGGTGTTGATGCCCATCTCCGGCCAATAAATTCCGGTGCCGGCAATCTCTTTGATCATGGTAATCTGCGGGTAAGCTGCAAACTGTTCTACATTTTCCTCACAAGGGGTGTTCACCGGCAGATACGACCATCCGGCGGGAATCGTTAGCGCGCTGAGCGGATAACGTACATTGCCGGATACGGCTACCTGTGCGCTGTTCTGCATTTTTATTTTATATCCTTCTGTAATCTCCAGGTTTCCTAATGTATTGAGGTTTTGTCCCGGCCAGTAAATGCCCGAGTTGTTGGCCATCAGAATCAGGTCGTTGGCAATGGGTGAGAATACCGTTTCCAGTGCGGGATTGAGCGGCGTAACAAACGACGAGATTCCGCTCCAGCCTTCAGGGATGGTAAGCTGCTGCGCATAGGGCTGTAGCAAGGTTACCATGGCTATATCGCTTTCCACAACGCCGCAGGAATTGGTAAACACAGCCTGGTATTCGCCGGCATTGGCTGGCATTACGTCGAAAATAATCAGGATGGAGCCGGTTTGTCCGGGAATTTCATTGCCGTTGGCATACCATTTATATTCTCCGGGCTGGGCACTGGCTACGTTGAAAGTGAAGACAAGCATTTTGCCAACTTGTAGCAATTGATTGTTGACGCTGCTGGAAATTACGTAAGGCACGTCGATAATCATCTTCACCTGATCCGAGGCACCGGTGGTGCAGGGGCTGATGGAGCCGGCAGCTATGGTAAGCGTTGCCTGGCGTGCAGTAATGTCCTGTGGCCCCGGAACATATACCGGCGAAAGTGAAGAAGCGTTGTTGAAAGTCCCGTCGCCGGTGGTGCTCCATTGTATGTTGGCATAATGCTGCGCGTTGCCGTTAAGTTGTCCGCCATCGGAACAAACGGTTACGTCGTTACCGGCGCTCACTATCACATTGCGAGTGATGGTCAGCGTTTTTGTATCGGTCTTGGGCATGCTGCACGGGCTGATGGCTGTTGCTTTCAGTGTCAACACTACGCTGCCGCTGTTTTTGTCGGCAACACCTGGTATATAAATAGGTTTTAATGTGGTAGCGTTGCTAAAGGTGCCGTCGCCATTGGTACTCCATAACAGAGAAGTGTAATTGGAAGCACTGGCGGTTGAAAGTGGATGGTTTGCAGTTTCGCAAATGGTGGCATCGGTGCCGGCATTGGCAGTTACGTTTCGCTGAATAGTCAGTGTTTTTGTGTCACTCTTGGGCAGGCTGCACGGACTTATTGCCGTAGCCTGCAGTGTTAATACCACGCTGCCGTTGTTTTTATCGGCAATACCAGGAGTATAGGTAGGTTTTAATGTGGTAGTGCTGCTAAAGGTGCCGTCGCCGCTGGTGCTCCACAATAAGGAAGCGTAATTGGAAGCGCTTGCAGTAGAAAGCTGATGGGTTTGCGTTTCACAAATTTGTGCGTCGCTGCCGGCGTTGGCTGTTGCATTGCGAATGATGGTGAGCGTTTTTGTACTGGTCTTGGGCAAGCTGCAAGGGCTGATTGCGGTAGCTTGGAGTGTAAGCACCACGCTGCCATTGTTTTTATCAGCTACACCAGGAGTGTAGGCGGGTTTTAATGTGGTAGTGTTGCTAAAGGTGCCGTCGCCGCTGGTGCTCCAAAGCAACGATCCGTAGTTGGATGCGCTGGCGGTCGTAAGCTGATGGGTTTGCGTTTCACAAATAGTGGCATTGCTACCGGCATTGGCAGTTACGTTTCGCTGAATAGTCAGTTGCATGGCATCGGTAGGAATATCGGCGCAGGGTGCATTTTGCTGTGCGGTAAGTGTGAGCGTTACCAGACCTGTTGCTTTATCGCTGTTGCCCGGGGTGTATACCGGAGCCAGCGCGTTTGGATTATTAAAAGTTCCATCGCCGCTGGTAGTCCAGACGAATGAATTTGTATGCGCCACCGTTCCGCTAAGAGTATGGGTATTTGTTTCACAAATCCCGGCATCACTGCCGGCATCGGCAGTTACATTGCGGATGATGG
>JAAYIU010000458.1 GCA_012523265.1 Bacteroidales bacterium
GAAATACATAGGGCAAAAGGAAAGTGGGGGGAGGAGGATTCGAACCTCCGAAGGCTTAGCCAACAGATTTACAGTCTGCCCCATTTGACCGCTCTGGTACCTCCCCGAATATTTTTTTACTCCAATTTTTGGGTGGAGCCGATGGACGGACTCGAACCGCCGACCGGCTGATTACAAATCAGCTGCTCTACCGACTGAGCTACATCGGCCTGTAAACATGATAATTAAAGAACTAAATGCTGCTTTAAGTCAAAAAAAACAGTCCTTTTCTTGAAAAAGGACTGCAAAAGTATAATAGTATTTTGAATTACCAAAACTTTTTTTTCGGCAAAATGAAAAAAGCTAAACTTTCCTCACCTTTTCTTTGTGCTTTATGAGTTGCCTGCGCAAGGCATCAACAGCTCCGTCGGTGGCTTCCTCAAAGGATTTGCTCTGCTTGCGGGCATACAAATCGTTGCCTGGAATGGCTAATTTTATTTCTGCGATTTTATTTTCAGCTCCTTCGATGTTGGCTAGCTTCAGGATAATTTCGGATGCTATTACCCCGTCGTAATACTGAGGGAGTTTCGAGACTTTTTCTTTGATAAAATCATCCAGCTTTTTGTCAGTTTTGAAATGAATTGAGCGAATGTCTATTTGCATAATGTACCTCCTTTAAAATTAAGCTCGTGGATGAGCGTGTTTGTAAATACTTTTTATTTTATCAATAGTAGTGTGTGTGTAAACTTGCGTAGCGGCCAGGCTCGCATGTCCCAGCAGGTCTTTTACTGCATTTAGTTCGGCGCCATGGTTCATCAGTGCTGTTGCAAAGCTATGCCGGAGCATGTGCGGGCTTTTGCGGTGATTGGTCGACACCAGCGACAAATGGTCGTGAACGATGCGATACACCATCCGTGGATAAGCAGCCGTGCCCTTGTTGGTGATGAAGAGCGCCGTTTGCGCAGCGTCTGTGTTTTGCAAAGCCTTATCCCGCAGCGGCAGGTAGTTTTGCAAGCTGGCAGTGAGCCGTTCGACAACAGGAGCCATCCGTTGCTTGTTGCCTTTGCCGTTGATCTTTATCAGTTTTCGATTCAGGTCGATGTCGTTTAAATTTATGGCCGTGAGTTCAGAAACACGAATGCCGGTTAAGTAAAGTGTTTCGATGATCAATTTATTGCGTGCAGCGGTAAAGCCTTCGCCAAAATTAACCTCGTTTAACAAAATCGCCATGTCGGTTTCTTTGATGAAGCCGGGCAGATGTTTTGCGGCTACGGGTGCAGTTACTTTTAGCATGGGATCGGTTGAGATAAGTTCCCGGCTGAGTAAGAATTTGTAGAATTTTTTGAGGGCTGCAATTTTGCGGTTGATGGTTCGGGGGGTGTCGCCGGCTTCGAGCAGCGAAACCAGCCAGCTGCGGATGAGCTGATGCGACGCCTGTGCCGGTTCTTCAATGTGGTAAGTGGTGGATAAATAGTTTTGGAATTGCTCCAGATCGCTGCTGTAGGCTTTGATGGTGTGAGCAGAGTACCTTTTGCTGTTGGAAGCCAGATATTTGATAAAGGTGTGCAGCATGAAAACAAAACAGGTAAACTTTCGTCCAAAGATACGATTAAATTATCTACCCGAACAAAAACTTACCTGTTTATTTCTATGGAAAAAAATACGGTGGGCAGGCTATGCGTCTTCGGCATTGCGCAGTTGGTGATTATAGATGGCTTGCATGCGCGCCTCACGTTTTTTTATGGAAGGCTTGGTGAATTTCTGGCGCTCTCTTACTTCTTTTACCACGCCGGTTTTCTCAAATTTTCTCTTGTATTTCTTGAGCACTCTTTCTATGTTTTCGCCCTCTTTTACAGGAACAATAATCATAATTATTTACCTCTTTTTTTAAAAGATTTATTATTAGTTACTTATCAAATCCATAATCCAAATCGGGGCGCAAAGGTATAAAGATGTTTTTGTTTACCAAACTTATTTTTTATAAAAAAAGCTGTCCCTTGATCGGAACAGCTTTGTGACGGGCATTTGGATGCCAAATTATTTTTTCAAACCAGGAATTCTTCCGGGCGTTGGTGGCACTTCGTATTGTTCCATCTTCTGTTCAAGAATTTCAATGCGGTTGTTCAGGGCTTTTATCTCATCGACAACTCCGGGCACCTCTTCCATCAGAATCTCGTACTGTGTAAGATGAGTTTTGGTAGGTGCCGAGGTAGAGGCATAGTGCGACCAGCCGATAACGCCGTAGCGCTGGTTTAGCGAAACCTCTGTGGGCGGCGTTTCTTCCGAACTTGCTCCTGTTTGTATTCCGCTAAACCGAACTTTGAGATCATCTAATTTGTTAGCTATGTCGCGTGATTCTGTGCTAAGTTCTTTAGGAATTCCCGGAGTATTGTGCAGTGCCTGGCGTATCGACTCGGTTTTGTCAATCAAATCACCAAGATAATTTTCGGCGCCGCGCAGGGTTCTTCCCAGCTCAGCTACGTTGTCCTGATAAGCTGCCAAACCGGCGACATCATCGTTAGGCAGGGTGATGTTGTCGAGCAATTTCACAGTAAAATTCACCGGGCCGGCTAATGGTGTAATTTCCCCATCCTGATCAAGTGTCAGTTCCACGGTGTATTTTCCGGGCATTACCAACATGCCCGGGTTGCCGCCTTTCTTAGGATCAAACTTTTTGTCGCGCAGATTTACCGGGTATTTACCCTGATAGCGCAAATCCCATGTGAGCCGGTTGATGCCTTTTGCCGGAGATTTATAAAGATTTCTTATCGTTTTCCCCTGCTGATCTTTTATTGTAAAAACCATTACCGGCGGCAGCTCGCGCTCTTCTTCGCGCAGTTGTTCGATGGATGGCTGTGGGATTGGCTTGCTCTCTTTAAATAGCTTCTTCTCTTCTTTGAGCCGCTTTTGTTTTGTGGTTTCCGGCACCTCCTTAATATAATAGGTGAAGGTGGCGCCAAAATCAGGATTGCCAGCCGAGAAGTAGGTGGAGCCTTGTCCGTAGCGGCCACCCTCTTGAATGTAGAGTAAAGCGTCTTTTACCGGGAAGAGTTTCGCCTGGTTTTCTAAAGTGTCTTTGTTGATCTGACGCAGTGCGGAGTAATCGTCTAAAACATAAAAGCCGCGGCCAAAGGTAGCAGCCACCAGATCGCTTTCGCGTTCCTGGATGGCAATGTCCTTAACGGCTACATCGGGGATCCCTGATGCGAGTTGTGTCCAGGTTATGCCGCCGTCAATCGTGAAAAACACACTGAACTCTGTCCCGACGAAAAGCAACTCCGGCACTTTGTAATCCTGCTGGATGGTGTGAATTGTTTCATCTTCGGGCAGGTTGCCGGCAATGGATGTCCAGGTGGCGCCTTTGTCGTTGCTTCGCAAAAGGTAGGGCTTGAAGTCGTCGCTCTTGATGTTGTCGAAGGAGGCATACACCACATTTTCGTCGAAGCGCGAAGGCATGATGTCGCTCACGTAGGTAAATTCGGGTACACCGGGGAAAGATGTGGTTTTGCGCCAGTTTTTGCCGGCATCTTCAGTTACCTGAATTACCCCGTCGTCGGTGCCAACGTAGAGCAGGTCTTCTTTTACAGGCGATTCGGCCAGCGAAACGATGGTTCCCCACAAGGATGTGGAAATATCTTTGGCAACTGCATTGGATGGCCAGTATTTTCCCATGACCTTAAACTGATTGCGGTCTTGGTCGCGGGTGAGGTCGTCGCTGATTACCTGCCAGCTATTGCCACGGTCGTCGCTGCGGAAAACTTTGTTGGCAGCAATATAAAGCCGGGTGCCCGAATGGGGACTTAGGAAAAATGGAGTGTTCCAGTTCCAGCGGTAGGTTAGTTCGTCTTTGCCAGGTTCGGGTTTTATGTCGATGCGTTGGCCGGATTTTTTATCATACCTGAAGATATTTCCGTATTGATAAGCTGAGTAAACCACGTCAGGGTTGCCAGGCTCGATGGCCTGGAAGAAGCCGTCGCCACCCAGTGTCACGATCCACTCGTCGCTGGTAACGCCTTGCGACTTGGTATTGCGCGAGGGGCCGCCCATGCTGTTGTTATCCTGTGTTCCGCCATACACCCAATAAAAAGGTTCGCTGTCGTCGAGTGTGACGCGGTAAAACTGGGTTACGGGCAGGTTACTTTTAAAAAGAAAATTGCTGCCACCATCGTACGTTTCGTAGATGCCGCCGTCCCCGCCAATCATAAAATGCTCCGAATCGTTCGGGTCGATCCACATAGCGTGATCGTCCACATGACGACCTTTATTACCAACAGATCTCCAGGTTTTGCCTCCGTCGGTGCTTACTTTTGAATAGGTTTCGAGCGAATAAACTTTTTCAGGATCATTGGGATCGGCAACGATTTCATTATAATACTGTCCGCTGGAATGGTAGCTGCCGCGTTTTTCCCAGGAGGCGCCGCCGTTGGTAGTTCTGAAGAAACCGCCTTTGTCGTCCTGGGCTTCCATGATCAGATAGAGATAGTCGGGGTTGGCGGGCGAAATGGCCATTCCCATACCACCGATATGAACGCCGGGAAGGCCTTTCATAATTTTATTCCAGGTTTCGCCGCCATCGGTCGATTTGTAAACTGCCGATTCGGGGCCGCCACCGATTTTGGTGTACACATGTCGCCGGCGCTGTTCGGAGGTAGCATACAGCACGTCGGGATTGCGTGGGTCCATCACAATATCATTCACGCCGGTATTTTCGCTTATCTCAAGCACCTTCTTCCAGTTTTTGCCGCCGTCGGTAGTTTTATAAAGACCGCGCTGGCCGCCCGATCCCCAGACGGAACCTTCGGCAGCTACAAAAACAATATTTGGGTTGGCGGGATGAATAACGATTTTACCAATTTGCCGGGACGAGTCCAGCCCCATGTGTTCCCAGGAGCTGCCGCCGTCGGCTGATTTGTAAACACCGTTGCCATAACCAAGCGCCCGCTGGTGATTGTTTTCGCCGGTGCCAAGCCATATCAGGTTGTGGTTGGAGGGAGCCATCGCTACAACGCCCATCGAGTAGGCTTTGTGGTTGTCGAAGATGGGGCTGAAGGTAGTGCCGTTGTTGGTGGTTTTCCAAAGATGCCCTGAGGCTACAGCAACATAATACTCGCTGTGGTTGTCGGGATTTACAGCAAAATCAGCAATGCGCCCGGAGGTGAAAGCCGGCCCGATGCTTCGCCATTTTAAACCTGAAAACACCGACGATTTCAAGGTGTCGGCAGCCTCGTTTTTGTCTTTTTTCTTTTTAGCAGTTGCATCTGCCGAAGCTATCAGAAAGCAAAGCATGAGCAACAATATGCCTGAACGGCGGAGCAGTGTGCGGAGAGAGAGGGAAAAGTTACAATACATTGTTTAGTTTTTTAGTTGATGAACAGTTGTTATGTTAATTTTGAAAAGCCAAAGATAAATTTAAAAATTGCAACTGGAATTTATGGGGGCTTTGTTTGTTTAGAAATTGTAAGTTTTTTATTAATAACGTAAGTAAGCATGCGGATTTAATCTATTTTCGCAAACCAAAATCTTTCTCATTATGAAAAAAATCCAATTGTTTTTGATGTTGATTTTTGCTGTGTTTTATGCCTCAGCGCAGCGACCTGCCTCATCAACCTCTTTTTCGGTAACCATCAAAAATTGCGACAATACCGAAGTAACCCACAACAAATCTGCAAAAGAATTGCAGGCCAATTTCAAAGCCGATAAAACCTACGGCGGCGCTCCCCTGACCGTCCGATTTACAGATCGCAGCCAGGGCGTTGTTACAAAATACGAATGGCGTTTTGGCGATGGCTCTGTGGATACCGTGAAAAATCCGGTGCATGTGTATCAGCAGCCGGGCATCTACACCGTGAAGCTCCGTATCTGGGATGCCGATTCGGCTTCAAGTCTGGCCTCGAAACCTGATCTTATCCGTGTGGCTGGCTATGGATCGTGCGATTCGCTCAACTATCGGATTCCCGGAGCCTATTATTTGTATCGCGTGGCTGCGCCCGACCATGGTTATCTTTCGTGTAATAATTCGCGTGGCGATCTGGCCAAAGCCACCCTTTATCAGGTAAACGAAGACAAGGGTTTGCTCATGGGCGGCGTGTTCGATTTTGCGTGGGCTACCCGCTCTTTGTCCAATGATGTGCCGGTAGTTTTTAAAATTTGGGACGACGATGGTGTCGACAACAGTCCCGGAACACTCCTCGATGAAGCTACGGTGCCGCTTTCACAAATTGTATTTGATGCAGAAAATCATTTATCCACCATTGTGTTTTTCGACCATTGGACGCCCATCCAGTCCGATTTCTTTATGGGTTTTGAAATGCCGCAGATTGCCGGCGATACGATCGCTTTGTTTACCAACAAAATCACTGCGCTACAGCAGAGCGATTCGTGGGAGCAGACTTCAGCCGGGGCGTGGCGCACCTACCAGCAGGGCACTCCCGGCCTGGATGTAAACCATGCCATGTACCCGGTTATTTGCAAAGCCACCGGAATTGCTAATGATCTGCTTTCGCAGGATATTCTGGTTTACCCCGTACCGGCAAAAGAGAGAATTTATGTTTCCGTTTTTAATCCTGACATTAAAAACCTGAAGCTGCAGTTGCTCGATGTTTCTGGACGAATTGTGAATTGCAACATTACGCAGCTTTCCACAGGATACCTTATCGATATTCATCAGCTCAAGAGCGGAATCTATTTTCTGAAGATATAATCAGGAGAGGGTATTTCCATCCGGAAGATAGTGGTGGAGTAGGGCTTGATTGTTCGTTGTTCCCTTCGGCAAGCTCAGGGCAGGCTGTTGTTCGTTGCTTAGTTTGTTTTGATGTGCTGATGTGCTGATGTGTTGATGTGTTGATGTGCTGATTTGGAATTTGGGATTTGGAATTTCAGAGCTCATGACCAAGCGTAAAGTTGTTGTCGCATTTTTCAGATTTCTCTCCGCCAAGAGACGGGTCGAAATGACATGAATTGGCGTGAAATGGGGGAGGCGGGATCGGGCGCGCAGCGCCCGATCCCGCCTCCCCTCCCACTTAGCGCCTGCGCGCGGTCATTTCGAACGAAGTGAGAAATCTCATAAATATCCTTATCAGTTTGAAAACACAAAATACAATCTGCAAATATTTCTTTAGTAAAAACTTGTAGTGGCGACAATGTGAATTGGGATAAGAGAATTGTAACTTACTGAATAACAATTAACAGGTAAGGAGTTCTAAATTTGGAATTTATTTGTGATTGTTTACAGCGGCTACCGACGGTTGGAATTTGGAATTTATTTGTTATTTGGATTTTACTTGTCATTTAGTTTTTATTACTAAAAATTCTCAAATCTTTTCCGCATGAAAAATAAGTTGCTAATAATTCTGTTGTTGTTTTTTACAACTGTTTCGTTTGCACAAAATGATACTACGTGGCTGGCTAAGATTTCCCGCAACCGTTATGCTTTTGCCCTGATTCCTTCGGCGGCACGGAATATTTATGGTATAGCCATCGGGCCTGTGGGTTCGGAAGCTATTTGTAACCTGACCTACACCCGTTATTCGCATGGCCTCAACCTACAAATCCCCGGACAGGGTTTCTTGCAGGTTTTTTATATTAATAAAACCGGCATCGGTGAGACAGAGCAAACACCCGAAAACGATTCGTTGGCTGCCTACGACACTTTGCCTGTGCGGGCGGTGCACAATGGGTTGATGTTTTCGCCTTTCGGAACTTTTACGCCCAAAGTAAACGGGATTTCTTTATCCCTTTTCATGAGTTTAGGACAAACGGTGAATGGCGTTTCAATCAATACCTTTTGGAATCTTTACAATAAAATTTACGGAGTTGCCATCGGCGCGGTGAATACTGTTGGCACAGTAAAAGGTGTTCAGATTGGACTTGTAAATAAGACGACAGAACTGCATGGGTTGCAATTCGGACTGTGGAACAAAAACCAAAAAAGATCGCTGCCATTTATCAACTGGAATTTTAAAAAAGAGGAAAAGCATCAGCATCAGGTGCGGGGTTCTCGCTAAAATTTCTCTGATAAAGATCTTTAATTATTACCATAAAACTCACAACAATAACAATTTGTAGCTATTGGTTGCTGCAATTTTTAGTTATACTTTTGGGTTTTGTTAGGTGCTAATAATTGTTATCATGGAAAAAGATAATGTGAACGAACCCGTTCAGCCTTATGGTCAGCCCACCAGTTTTGATCAGGTGTGGAGGCTTTTTCAGGAAACCGACAAACAGTTCCGGGAAACCGACAAACAGTTCCGGGAAACCGACAAACAGTTCTGGGAAACCGGCCGACGGTTTCAGGAAACTAAAAAACAAATCAGGGAAAATGACCGTATTCTCACCGAAAGGTTTAAAGATACCGATAAAAAGATCAAAGAGATCTCTGCGTTATTCACGACGCAATGGGGCAATTTGATAGAAACGCTTGTGGAAGGTGATCTGGTTAAATTGCTCAACGAAAAAAATATCCGGGTTGCGCAAACTACTGAACGGATAAAAGGAACACATGAGGGGCAGAATTTTGAATATGATATTGTTGCAATAAATGGTAAAGAGGTGGTGATAGTGGAAGTAAAAACCACCTTGCGTGCTGACGATGTCAAGGAATTTCACCAAAAGATTTGGAAAGCTAAGACTTACCTATCCCAATACAAAGACAACATCATCTATGGCTGCGTGGCTTTTCTTAAAGCCGAAGAAGCCAGCGACCGCATGGCCGAGAAATTAGGTTTTTTCGTTATTAAAGCTACCGGCAGCAGTGCGTCGATTATCAACAAGGGTGATTTTGTGCCCAAGGCCTTTTGAGTTGATTTTTCTCTTTAGATCCACTACCTTTGGCTGCCTTTGATTTACACCCTGTTCACGAAAAAATTCTACTTTTGCAATCCTGAAAAAAATCAGTAGATTATGTTTGAAAGTTTAAGCGAAAAGCTCGAACGCTCCTTCAAGATATTAAAGGGGCACGGGCACATCACCGAAATAAACGTAGCGGAGACGCTCAAAGAAGTCCGCAAGGCATTGCTCGATGCCGACGTTAGTTATAAAATAGCCAAAGATTTTACCGAGGAGGTGAAAGTCAAAGCGCTTGGTCAAAACGTGCTCACCGCCGTTTCGCCCGGGCAGTTGATGGTAAAAATTGTGCACGAAAGCCTGGTGGAGCTAATGGGTGGCACCCACGAAGAGCTAAACATCAAAGGCGCACCTGCCATCATACTCATCGCCGGGCTGCAAGGTAGCGGTAAAACAACCTTTGCCGCTAAGCTGGCCAATTATCTGAAACGAAAAAAAGGAAAGCAGCCTTTGTTGGTTGCCGGCGACGTATACCGTCCTGCCGCTATCAACCAGTTGCAGGTGTTGGGCGAGCAAATTGGCGTGCAGGTTTACACCGAAGAGGGAAGTAAAAATCCTGTAGAAATTGCCAAAAATGCAGTAAAACACGCCAAAAATTACGGACACAATGTGGTGATTGTGGATACTGCGGGTCGGTTGGCCATCGATGCGGAGATGATGGACGAGATCAGCAACGTGAAGAAAAGCCTCAACCCACAGGAGACGCTTTTTGTGGTGGATGCCATGACCGGCCAGGATGCGGTGAATACCGCCAAAGCATTCCACGACCGCCTCGACTACGAGGGTGTGGTGCTTACAAAGCTCGACGGCGACACACGTGGCGGCGCTGCCCTCACGGTTCGCTCGGTGGTGAATAAACCCATCAAATTTGTGGGTATCGGCGAAAAGATCGACGCACTCGACGTTTTCTATCCCAGCCGTATGGCCGACCGGATTTTGGGCATGGGCGACATCGTGTCGCTGGTGGAAAAAGCACAGGAGCAATACGACGAGGAAGAAGCCAAAGTGTTGCAGCGCAAAATCGCCAGAAACCAATTCAACTTTAACGACTTCCTGCAGCAGATCAAGCAAATAAAAAAGATGGGCAACGTCAAAGATTTGATGAGCATGATCCCGGGCATGGGCAAGGCCATGAAAAATCTCGACATCGACGACGACTCATTCAAAGAAATTGAAGCCATCATTTACTCGATGACGCCCACCGAACGCGAAGACCCAAAGGTGATCAACGGTAGCCGCCGCCGCAGAATAGCCGCCGGTTCCGGTTCGGATATTCAGGAAGTAAACCGCCTCATCAAGCAGTTTGAAGAAACCCGCAAAATGATGCAAATGATGACCAAAGGTGGTGGCAAGAATATGATGAAAATGATGCAACGCATGAAAGCACGATAGAGGCTGTGGCAATTTCCAAAACGCAAAATACAACCGCCAGTTGTCGGTGTAAACTATTACAAATAAGTTCCAAAAATCAAATTTCAAACTCCCGTCAGGGATTGGTTTGTTGAGATTTTAAAATTGAGATTTATTCTTTAAAAAATAAAATATTATGACGCTTATTGATGGCAAAAAAACCGCAGCGGAGATCAAAGAAGAGATCAAGGCAGAAGTAGCCGGATACATCGACGAAAAAGATTTCGCACCTCATCTGGCTGCCATTTTGGTGGGCGAAGATGCTGCAAGCGAAACCTATGTGGCACACAAAGAATCGGATTGCAAAAGCGTGGGGATGACTACCTCTATTTATCGGCGGAGCAAAGACGTTTTGGACTCTGACCTGCTCGACACCATCGACTTTATGAACAGCGACGACGACATCCACGGCCTCATCGTGCAGTTGCCGCTGCCACGCCACATCAACGTCGATAGGGTTATCGATAAAATCGACCCCGCCAAAGATGTCGACGGTTTTCATCCCGTGAACATCGGCAGGATGGTGCTTGGACATTCCACTTATTTGCCAGCCACACCCTACGGGATTATGGAGTTGCTCAGACGCTACAAAATCGAAACTTCCGGGAAAAACGTTGTCGTTCTCGGTCGCAGCAATATCGTAGGAACGCCCCTCAGCATTATGCTTTCGCGCAAAGCAAATCCCGGCAACGCAACCGTTACCATGTGCCACAGCAGGTCAGCAGGCCTCAAAGAAATTGCGGCCAACGCCGACATCCTCATAGCGGCCATCGGTCAGCCGGGATTTGTTACCGAAGAGATGGTGAAAGATGGCGCTACGGTCATCGACGTGGGCATTCACCGGGTAGCGGCGCCCGGCACCAAATCAGGTTTCAAACTCGTGGGCGATGTCGATTTCGAAAAGGTTGTTCGCAAGGCTGCCTATATCACTCCCGTTCCGGGCGGCGTAGGCCCCATGACCCGCGTAGCACTTTTGCTAAACACACTCAAAGCTTTCAAATTAAAAACAGGAATTTCTTAAATGATGTCGTTTCGGTTTTTGTGCTTTTACACCTTATTATATAGCACCACATTTTTTAGCCTTTCGGCAATGGCGCAACAAGATGCGGCCAATCCGGAATTATCTGCCGGTGCCGTCGTTACGGCGCAGGTTTCCGCGGCTATTTCGCCATTGCCGGCGGAAGTGCGGGAATCGTCGGGATTGATTTTTTTCGACGGCATGTACTGGACGCTCAACGACAGTGGAAACCTGCCCTGCCTTTATGCGCTCGACGTCGATGACGGCCATCTTTTACGCACTGTGTGCATGGAAGGTGTTCCCAATATCGACTGGGAGGAACTTACGCAGGACGAAGAGCATCTTTATATTGGCGACTTTGGCAACAACCGCGGCACACGCAAAGACCTGCGCATTTATAAAATCAACAAAAAAGATATTCCTGCCGGCGAAAACGTGACGGTATCACGCTTTGATACGATTATGTTTTCGTATGCCAACCAGGAGGATTTCGACAAGCGCACACATCAGCACAATTTCGATTGTGAAGCCATGCTGGCGCTAAACGACAGCTTGTTTTTGTTTACTAAAAACTGGGAAGATCAGCGCACGGTGCTTTACGCAATGCCTGCCCGTGCCGGTAATTACCGTTTGCAGCCGTGCGGTGGTTTTGATGCCGGCGGGCTGATTACCGGGGCTGCTTTGAGCCACGACCATCAAAAGCTTGCTTTGATAGGATATGTGGATTTCGAATCGTTTGCCTGGATTTTTGGCGGAGTGCAAGGTTCTGATTTTTTGTCGGCGCCGCGTGTGCGCATCAACTTTCCGGATTTGGTATTTGTGCAAACCGAGGCCATTTGTTTCGTGGCTCCCGATTCTGTCGTCTTTTCGTGCGAGGAGAGCGCTGAGTTTCCATCTATTTTTGGTTTAAATATCGATAAGCTAATGGCTGATTCGCTCCCGGGAATATCGGGTTTAAAATCCGGCGAAATTATCATTACCGGCACGCCTTCGGTAGTTTCGCGCAAGCTGCGTTTTGATATTTTGCTACTGCCGCAGCCCGAATTTACTGTGGAGTTGCGTTCCACGCGATGGAAAAAAATATTCGAAACAACGGATGTTAAAGAAAATGATGCGCGCAAACTGCCCATGACCATTAAAACAAAAGATGTGGAGCCAGGAATTTATTTTTTGAGAATTCTCTCCGGCGACCATCATCTTGTCAAAAAAATCATCATCCAACATTGAGTAAGCCCATCACTGATAATCCCGAACAAAACCTATTGCTCGAACAGGGTCTCCTGCTTCCGCTCATGGAAGAGTTTTACACCCTTCAGGGCGAAGGTTACAATACCGGCGAGGCTGCGTGGTTTATCCGCATCGGTGGCTGCGACGTAGGTTGCCGCTGGTGCGATGTAAAAGAATCGTGGAATCCAAAGCTTCATCCGCTCACCGCCACCGACAGCATTGTGGCGCATGCCACCGACAATCCTTCCGCAGCAGTGGTGGTTACCGGCGGTGAGCCGCTCATGTACAACCTCGATTATCTGTGCCGGCAGCTCAAAGCACGGGGCTGCAAGACCTATCTGGAAACTTCCGGCGCCTATCCGCTCACGGGTGAATGGGATTGGATTTGCCTCTCGCCAAAGAAAAATATGGCGCCCCGGGAGAATATCATCAGCCGGGCCGACGAGTTAAAAGTGATCATCTACAACGACAGCGACATCGCCTGGGCCGAAAAATATGCCGACCAGGTTTCCCCCGGGTGCAGGCTCTATCTTCAGCCCGAATGGAGCCGGGCCAAATACATCACGCCTGTTATTATCGATTATGCCATGAAAAACCCAAAGTGGAAAATCTCCCTGCAGACGCATAAATTCATGAAGATTCCTTAGCCTGCTTTATTACAAACTTTTATAAAGCATGGATACTTCGACAGGCTTAGCAGCAAACGCGGATGCTGCAGATTTTTTGGTGTCTCTCTTTAAAGTAAGGTTTATTGAATAAATCCATAGCCCAGGGGTTTGAAATGAAGGATTGACAAATCAATTATTCTCTTCCCCGAAAGTCGGGGCAGGCTGCCACGCTCACTTGCATTATCTTTTGCAATTTCTAAATCAAATTTTGGTTATTAATTTTTGATAATCGAGTCATTTTAAAAGATTGTGATACAGTTGAATAAAATATACCGATGGGTACTCCTGGTAGTAGTTGCGTTTAGCGCAATAACAACGGGAGCGCAGGAGCTTTCGACCCTTTCGCGTAAAGCGATCAAATATTTTGAACAGGGACGCAGCAACTATACCCTCATGTATTACCCGCAGGCACGCGCTGATTTGCAAAAAGCCATAGCTGCTGATGAAGGTTTTCTGGAAGCCTATCTTTTGCTTGCCGACGTTTACAAAGCCAGCGATAAACCCGGAGAGGCTTTAGAGGTTTATAAAAAAGTTGTTTCCATCGATGGGGAGCATCGCTATCCCGAAGCCCAATTTTTTGCCGGGTTAATCAATTATCAACAGACGGAATATGCTGCTGCAGCATCCCGGTTCGCGAAATTCCTTTCTGCTCCCGGCGCCGCAAAAGCGCGAGCCGTTGACGCCGATTATTATCTGCGTTGTGCCGTATTTGCCGAAAAGGCCGTGGCCAACCCGGTGCCTTTCTCACCTGTAAATATCGGAACCGGCATCAACACTGCCGGCGACGAATACATCAATGCCGTTCGTGCCGATGAGCTTACCTTATATTTTACCGGTCGGCAAATTGGCGCCGACGGCAAAAAGGAAGGCGACGATTTTTATTATTCTGTGCGCAGTGCCGACACGCTGCCCTGGCCTGGCTCCGTAAAACTCGGCGCGCCGATAAATACGCCCGGCGACGAAGGCGCTCTGACCATTAGCTGGGATGGCGGCAATCTGCTTTTTGCGGGCTGTCATTGGGACGATGGCTATGGCAGTTGCGATATTTATGCCTCACGTTTGTCGGCCAACCGGGCCACGCCGCCTGTTAATCTGGGGCCGGTTATCAATACCGCCAAGTGGGAATCGCAGCCTTCGCTGGCTGCCGATGGACGCACACTTTATTTTGCCAGCACGCGCAGCGGCGGCTTTGGCAATTCCGACATCTGGTGCAGTCATCTGCTCGACGACGGCTCCTGGTCTGCGCCCGAAAATCTCGGCGCTGCAATCAATACGTCCGGCTCTGAAATGGCTCCTTTTATTCATCCCGACGGAGAGACGCTTTATTTCTCTTCCGACCGCCACATCGGCATGGGTGGCATCGATTTGTATGTTGCACGCGCCGATAGCCTGGGGCGGTGGAGCGCACCGGTAAATCTCGGATTTCCGATTAATACCGCTGCCGACGAAATAAATATAATTGTTAATGCTTCCGGCGACAAAGCTTACATCTCTGCCGACCGCCTGGGCGGAATGGGCGGGTACGATATTTTCGAGTTTCCGCTGCACGAAAGCATCCGGCCTCAGCCTGCTACTTATGCCAAAGGCAGGGTGCTTGACGCAGTGACGCGTGCACCGCTTGAAGCTTATTTCAGCCTTACTGATTTACTTACAAAAAAAGAAATTGTCCGTTCATTTTCTGATGCTGCCACGGGCGAATTTATTGTGTGCATCCCGGCCAACCGGCATTATGCGCTCAACGTTTCCCGAAAAGGCTACCTGTTTTATTCCGAAAATATTGTCATTTCCGATTTCGGAACCGAGTTGAAGCCACACCTTATTAATATAGCACTACAACCCATCGAAGCCGGAGAGACAATGGTGCTGCGCAATATCTTCTTCGACACGGATAAATACGATCTCAAAGAGATTTCGGTGGTGGAGCTGGAACATCTTGTTGCTTTTCTTAAAAATAATCCGGGCATCGGCGTGCAAATCAGCGGACACACCGATAGTATTGGTTCAGCGGAGTATAATCTTACGCTTTCGCGAAATCGCGCCAAAGCTGTGACGGATTATCTAATAGATCAGAATATTGCGCCCAGGCGCCTTACATTCCATGGCTACGGCGACCAGCATCCTGTTGCCGATAACACCACAGAACAAGGCCGCGCCCGTAACCGTCGCACCGAAGTGATGATTCTATCAGTGGAGTAGGGGATGTTCGTTGTTCGTTGTTCCCTTCGGCAAGCTCAGGGCAGGCTGTTGTTCGTTGTTTGTTGTTCCCTTCGGCAAGCTCAGGGCAGGCTGTTGTTTGTTGTTTTTAAAAAAGTTGCACAGAGTTTCCCGGAGTAAAAAAATAAGTTTCACGATGCCATTTCATTTCTACCTGCTACTTTCTGTCTACTCATCCCTGCCAACTGCGGACTGTGGACTGTGGACTGTCTCGCTCCGCTTTACCATAATTCACAATTAAGAAATTTTCAAAAAACAAATATTTCCACGTAATTTCAAATGATTAACTTTGCCGCCAATTTTAGAAAAACTGAATTATTTTTATGATTAATATTACGTTACCGGATAATAGTGTCAGGAAGTATGAAGCAGGAGTTACCGGGCTGGAGATAGCAGCAAGCATCAGCGAAGGACTTGCCCGCAATGTGTTCTCGGCCAAGGTGGACGGAGAGGTGTGGGATGCCACCCGCCCCATCGGCCACGACGCCCACGTGCAACTGCTCACCTGGAACGATAAAGAAGGCAAATCCACTATGTGGCACTCGTCGGCACACCTGATGGCCGAAGCTATCGAAGCGCTTTATCCGGGAGCCAAATTTGGCATTGGTCCCGATATCGAAAATGGTTTTTATTACGATGTAGATACTGGCGACCGGGTGATTACCGACGCCGACCTGGTGCGCATAGAGGCTAAGATGAAAGAACTGGCTAAGCAAAAACAAACCTATCGGCGGCGCGATGTTTCCAAGCAGGAGGCATTGGATTATTTTAAGAAAAAAGGCGATGAGTATAAGCTGGAGCTGATAAATGAATTGGAAGACGGGAAAATTACTTTTTACGAATCGGGCGGCTTTGTGGATTTGTGCCGCGGCCCTCATCTTCCCGACACCAGCCCCATTAAAGCTATAAAACTCACCAGCATTGCCGGCGCATATTGGCGTGGCGACGAGAAGCGCAAGCAGCTCACCAGGATCTACGGCATCACCTTTCCCAAAAATAAAGAGCTTGAAGAGTATCTGCATCTGCTCGAAGAAGCCAAAAAACGCGACCATCGCCGCCTGGGCAAAGAGCTTGAGATTTTCACCTTCTCACAGAAAGTAGGATCGGGGCTGCCGCTATGGCTGCCTAAAGGTGCCGAGTTGCGCGAACGCCTCGAATCATACCTTAAAAAAGTACAGAAAGAAGCTGGCTATCAGCCGGTGATTACGCCGCACATTGGCAACGTGGAGCTTTACAAAATTTCCGGCCACTATCAGAAATACGGCCAGGAGTCGTTTCGCCCCATCACCACGCCGGTAGAAGGCGAAGCGTTTTTTCTGAAACCAATGAACTGCCCGCATCACTGCGAAATTTATAATCATAAACCCCACTCATACAAAGACCTGCCCATCCGATACGCCGAGTTTGGAACCGTTTATCGCTACGAGCAAAGCGGCGAGCTGCACGGCCTTACACGCGTGCGTGGATTTACTCAGGACGACGCCCATATCTTTTGCACCCCCGACCAGGTGAAAGATGAATTTAAAGGCGTGATGGCCATTGTGATGAAAATTTTCAAAGCCCTCGACTTCGATAATTTTGTAACACAGATTTCGCTGCGCGACCCCGACAACAAAGAGAAATATATTGGCACCGACGAAAACTGGGAAAAAGCCGAGAGAGCCATCCTGGAAGTTGCCGAAGAAACCGGGCTGGAGACAGTGGTAGTACCTGGCGAAGCCGCCTTTTATGGCCCCAAGATGGACTTTATGGTAAAAGATGCTTTGGGCAGAAGCTGGCAGTTGGGCAC
>JAAYIU010000429.1 GCA_012523265.1 Bacteroidales bacterium
CCTTTTCATCCGCTGGATTAATATTTTGAAAAACACTTTTTTTTTTAATAAAAAAATGATTCTTAATGCTTGTTGTTTTATCGCCTTCCAAAACCCTGAATTTTGATTTCGACCCGCCAAAGAAATTTTCGCAGCCAGATTTTACCGACGAAGCTGCTGATGTGGTAGCAGTGCTGCAAAAATATTCGTCCGCCGACCTGCAGCAGTTGATGAAAATCAACCCGCAACTGGCGCAGCTTAATGCACAGCGTTTTGGCGAATGGCATCTTCCTTTTACTATCGAAAATTCGCGACAGGCGGTGCTGGCTTTCAAAGGTGAGGTATACAATGGTTTGGAAGCCGAAACCATGACAGCGCAGCAGCTCGACTTTGCGCAGGAGCATCTTCGCATACTGTCGGGATTGTATGGCATTTTGCGGCCGCTCGATCTGATGCAGCCCTACCGGCTTGAGATGGGAACGGATATCAAAATTAAAAGGAATAAAAATTTGTACGCGTTCTGGAAAAAGAGTGTCACGGCGCACATCTCTCAGTTGTTGCAGCGCTACGACAAGCCGCTGCTGATCAACCTTGCTTCCGACGAATATTTTAAAGCCATCGACACCGCCGCGCTCAAAGCAGAAATTATCCAGCCGCAGTTTAAAGATATATCGCGTGGCACCTACAAATTTATCACCATGTACGGCAAAAAAGCCCGCGGCATGATGACGCGCTTTATCATCGAAAACGAATTTACCGAAGCCGATCAGCTCAAGCTTTTCGATGCCGGTGGGTATTATTACAATGATCAGCTAAGTAGCGGCAACAAATGGGTATTTACGAGGGGGTAGGGCAGAAGTTAGAGGGGAGAAACCGGATGCGCTCTGCTTTTTTAAAAAATAAAAAAATCAAGACTTTGATATAAAATTTTGTGGCCAGGCTGTTTACTAGCCCCGGATGTCCGGGGTTATTGAGATGCTGCAAATGAGCTTTACACAAAAATAATATCAGAGCTAAAACCAACAGACACACATGCCGAAAGTAATCATACACAACCAGGTGAGCCTCGATGGCGCTATTGCGGGATTTCAAATCAATCCGGCGGAATATTACACCATTGTCAACAGCTTTGGTGCGGAGATGTACCTGGTGGGGTCGGAAACCGCACGTAGCGGAATTAAGCACTTTAGCAAAAAACACCAGCCGGAGACGCCTGCCGATTTTCAACCGGCCGTGTCCGTTCCCGACGATAGCCGGCCTTATTGGGTAATCCCCGACAGCGAAGCCAAACTTCTGGGGCAACTGCACCACCTGCGCCAGTACGAACATTGCCGCGAAGTGATTGTGCTGATAAGCGCCGAAACCCCCGCCGAATATCGCCAGTACCTCCAAGAGCGCCACTATCCTTATTTTATAGCCGGCGAAGTGAAAGTGGATTTCAGAAATGCCTTCGCGCAGTTGGGTGAGAAATATACCTACCACACGATGGTGACAGACAACGGCGGCAAGCTCAGCGCCGTGCTGCTCGACAATGCGCTGGTGGATCAGGTAAGTCTGGTGGTATCGCCAACACTCACCGACCGCAAGAATCCAAAACTTTTCAGAGAGCTTAAGCTGGGAAAAAGAGTGATAAAATTAAATCCTGTTAAAGCTGAAATTCTGGAAAGCAAAGATGTCTGGTTGCTTTTTGGGGTGGTGAAGTAGATTTACGATTTTAGAATTACGATTTACGATTGACGCTAATCCGAATTCCAGCCCTGAAAAAAAGGCAAAATTAAATCCGGAATTTGAAAGTAGTTATTCAGCCTCTTCCTCCACCACGATAAAGAACCGCTCACCTTCTCCTACCATCAGATACTTTTCGCGGGCAAGTTTTTCCATGCTCTTCGGGTCGGTTTCGAGCTGGTGCAGCCAGATGCTGTCGGCTTTGTATTCGCTAAGGTAAAACTCCTGCTGGGCTTTCACCTCGCGCAGTTCTCTGTTAAGCTTTGTCTGCTGAATAAAACTGTTGGCATCGAAAAAAAACATCCAGATCAAAAAGGCTGTGAGTGCCAGGAAGTACTTATTCTTTAGTATTTTGGGCATCTTTTTTATCATTGTGCGCTTTTTTTAATTACAGCTCCAAAAGTACAATTTTGTATGACAATGTCATCAAAAAATAATTTTCGGCAACTTCGCTGCGAATGGCGGTACTCCGTGCACTGCAAAGCATTGGTCGTATCCGCAGGTTTTGACATTTAAAAATAAAAACTATTTTTACGGCCACTTGATAAAAGAAATTCCAAACAAAATAGCGCTGATTATTAACTTTTAAATTTCACAAAATGCTTTTTCAAAAATTTACACGCTACAGTTTCCTTACTATTCTCGCCTTGTTGCTTTTTACAGGCATCCGCGCTCAGGAGCAAAAGATTGCTTACACTGATTCGTGGCAAAAAGCTGGCTACACCTTACTCGATGCCAACCGCTCCAATGTTCAGGTAAACTTTTCCGTCAGGGAGTTTACCATTGCCGACACGCGCATCAATGGCGCGTCCATGCAAAATATCATCCTCGACGGAGTGATGCTTCCCAACGACGAAGGCGCGCCCAACCTTCCGGGCACCAGCCGCTACATCGCTATTCCCGAAGGAGCACGACCGGTGCTCAAGATTAGCGATTACCGCACCGAGCTTATCAAAAATGTGGAGGTAGCGCCGGCACCGCGCATCCCGCTCGAAACCGAGAGAGGCGAGCTGGAGTATAAAAAAGGGGCGGCTTACGATCAAAATGCTTTTTATCCGAAAAATCCGATTCAGATTTCGGAAGTTACCGAGATACGCGGCGTAGATGCCGTGATGCTTGGCATTACTCCTTTCCAATACAACCCGGTAACCAAAGAATTGCTGGTCTATCGCGACGTGAAAGTGGAGATAACTTTTGAAGGCGGCAGAGGCGAATATGGCGACAACCGCCTGCGCAGCCGCTGGTGGGATCCCATCATGAAAGACGTTTTTCTTAACTATGCCTCCCTGCCCAAAGTGGATTATAACCAACAACATCAGCAAGCCAGAAAAAACCGCGACGAAGGGTATGAATATTTGATCGTGGTTCCTAAC
>JAAYIU010000110.1 GCA_012523265.1 Bacteroidales bacterium
AAACAATTTCCTTATTTGTTTTTTCAATTATCATATCAATATTCATTTGTACAAAAGTGATTTTTTAATTCAAGCTAACTTCGTTTAAAAATGCTATTGGCAGACCAACGGCAATGAATATGATGAAATGGTGAAGCGCCACAATAAAAAAATGACGAAGACATAGTTGCAAAAGTCGTGGCAGCCAGGTTTATTTCCTGCGAAAATCCGCGCGGGTAAAAAAAAATCCCACTGCTGAAAACCGCAGCGGGTATTTAGAAATGGTTTATTAATCCATCGTCAGCCTTCTGACCTCTAAGAAATCCCTGCTTCCTTTTTAATCTGTTTCACCCAGGTGCCGATACGTTCGTCGGTGAGGTCGTCCTGATGGTCGTGGTCGAGGGCAAGGCCAACAAATTTGTCATCTTCTACTGCCTCGCTGCCGGTAAAGTCGTAGCCCTCGGTAGGCCAGCGCCCCACGATGCGCCCACCGGCTTTTTCCATTTCCACTTTTATCATCTTCATGTTGTCCACAAAATGATCGGGATAGAGTATCTGATCGCCCAGGCCAAAGATAGCTACCGGTATGCCGGCGAGGGGTTTCTTGTCGAAATTGGCATAAAAATCAAACCACGGATTGTTGCCTCTGGCTTGCTGCCAGGAATCGGCGCCGGTGGTAGAGCCGCCCACAATTATCAGATCAAGCCCTGTGAGGCTTTCCGAATTTGCATTATCGATAGTTTGCAGCTTGGTCTGGCTGCCGCCAAATTCTGCTTCGATTTTTTTAGCGCAGGTGGCCACATTGCCTTTGACCGGCCAGTAAAAGATTCCTATTTTTTTCATCGTTACGATTTTTATTTTATAAAAAATATGTTTTGCGGCAAATTTAGAATTTATTATTGCGGCGACATCTGTGGATAGGTTAATTTAACAAATTAGCTTCCCGACTTTTTTTGACGTTCCTTCATGAAAATGTTGCCGGTATGCGCAATGGCTTCATCCACGGGAATGAATTTATAATCGAGCGCCCGAACGATTTTGCTGTTATCGTAATAAAACCTGTGGAATGCCGACCGTGCTATCTCTTTGGTAAGCGTAGGCGTGCGGCCAAAGATGCGCAGTATGTGCTCGGCCACCCATCCGGCTTCGCCCATCCACGGATAGAGACGCAGCCGCGGAGGTTTTTTGTTGAGCACCCTTGCTATCTGTGTAATAACGTGCTCGAACGAGCAATTTTCGGCCGAGACCACAAAGCGCTCTCCTGAAATGTCTGATTCCATCAGGCGAATCATTATTTCGGCCACATCGCGCACATCCACATAGCCGCCGATGCCGCTGGTGTAGGCAGGAACTCCTTTATAAATGGTCGAGAAAAGCCGTGTGCTGCCAACGTCCCACTGGGACGGGCCAATGATGATAGAAGGGTTGATGATAACAGCAGGCAGACCTTCCTCGTGACCACGCCAAACCTCCCGCTCGCCGGCGTATTTGCTGACGGCATAGATGGAGTTTTTTCGGGAGGTCTTCCAGTAGTGCTGCTCGTCGATGGTTTCGCCTTGTTTGCTTTTGCCCAGCGCCGACACCGAGCTTACATGACACAGCTTTTTTACGCCAAGATTGAGGGCGGTATTCACCACATTGGCCGTCCCTTGCTGGTTTACATGAAGCAGCGCATGCCGGTCGAAGGAATCGAAAGAGACCTTGCCGGCACAATGATAAATAACCTCAACCTGGTGCATTGCTTCACGCAATGAAACAACATCCAACACGTCGCCTTCTATCCAATGGATATGCTGTAATAATCTGTCAGGATCATCTTCGTACCACCCAAAAACGCTCCGCACCTGATCCATGTCGCTGCTTTTGCGCCTGAGGGCACGCACCGTTTTGCCTTTTCGCGAAAGCGCCAACAGCAAATGTGTACCTACCAATCCTGTAGCTCCGGTTACTAATATCATCTGGCAAAGGTAAGCATGTTTGCCAATGATGGCTTATTTTATTCGGCAACAGCCAACACAACTACCAAGGAACCCCCGCGATGGTTTCAGGGCAGGATGATGATTGATAATTTTATCTTTGCAGCCAAATTTTTTGATACATGATGAATTTTATTGAAGAGATGAAATGGCGTGGCATGGTGCACGATATGACGCCGGGGCTTAACGAACAATTACAGCGCGAAACCACCACCGCCTATGTGGGCATCGACCCTACGGCCGATTCGTTGCACATCGGGCACCTGGTATCGGTGATGATGCTCAAACATTTTCAGGTGCATGGCCACCGCCCCATCGTGCTGGTAGGCGGCGCCACAGGAATGATCGGCGACCCGTCAGGGAAATCCAGGGAGCGCAATCTGCTCGACGAAAACGCGCTGCGCCACAACCAGAAGTGTATCAAAAATCAGCTTGCCCGCTTCCTCGATTTTGATACCAAGTCGGCCAACGGCGCCCTGATGGTAAACAACTACGACTGGATGAAAGAATATACTTTCCTGGATTTCATCCGCGACATCGGCAAGCACCTTACGGTAAATTATATGATGGCCAAAGAGAGCGTAAAGAGCCGCCTAAGCTCCGAGGCGAAGGAAGGCATGTCGTTTACCGAATTTTCGTACCAACTGGTGCAGGGAACGGATTATCTTACTTTATATCAGCAGCACAACTGCAAGCTGCAAATGGGCGGCTCCGACCAGTGGGGCAACATTATTACAGGCACCGAGCTGATCCGCCGCAAGCTGGGCCACGAGCACAACGCCTATGCGCTCACCTGCCCGCTCATCACCAAAGCCGACGGCGGCAAGTTTGGCAAAACAGAAGAAGGCAACGTGTGGCTCGATCCGGAAAAAACCTCACCGTATGCTTTTTATCAGTTTTGGATAAACACTTCCGACGACGATGCTGAGCGCTACATCAAGATTTTTACGCTGCTGCCAAAGGAAGAGATTGAAACGCTTATCGCAAATCATCGTCAGGAACCGCATCGGCGCGATCTGCAGAAAGTGCTGGCACGCGAAGTTACCACCATGATACACTCTGCCGCCGACTACGAAGCCGCCGTAGATGTGTCGGGGCTGCTCTTTGGACAAGGTACCACCCAGACGCTCAAAAATCTTAGCGAAGAACTCCTGTTGAGCATCTTCGACGGGGTGCCACAAAGCGAGGTGCCAATAGACGAAATCAGACAGGGAATCCCGATTGTAGAATTTCTGGTCGAAAAAACTTCCGTTACCTCCTCACGCCGCGAAGCACGCGAATTTCTGAAAAACGGCGCCATCTCCATCAACAAAGAAAAAGTATCTGACGACTTTGTTGTGGATGAAAGCTGCCTGCTGCGCAACAAATACCTCCTGGCACAACGCGGCCGGAAAAACTATTATCTGATCATCGGAAATTGATATAGAATTTTAAAAGATTTCGCCGCCCATAAAATTGTATATTTGAGGCATGGCAATGTTTCAGGATTTCATCGAGCTGTTTTTCCCGGTGGTTTGCGAGTGCTGTGGCAATCTGCTGTACCGCAACGAGCGCACGCTGTGCACGCGCTGCCGCATGCGTTTGCCGCGCACACACTTTTATTTAGACGATCAAAACCCTGTGGCGGCAACCTTCTGGGGACGGGTCGATTTTCAATATGCCACTTCTTTCCTCTATTTTTCGCGAGCCGGACGGGTGCAACGCATGATGCACCGCTTCAAATATAAAGGACGACGTGAAATAGGCGCGCTGCTGGGCGAGCTTTTTGCGCGTGAGCTGCGCCGATCCGAAAACTTCCGAAACATCGATGCCGTTGTGCCGGTGCCTCTGCACTGGAGCAAACAGAAAAAACGCGGTTACAACCAAAGTGAAGTAATTGCCAGTGCTATGGCTCCGTTGCTGAAATCGCAGCTTGAAACAGAAGTGCTTTATCGCAATACCGCTACCGAAACCCAAACGAAAAAGTCGCGTTTGATGCGCGCCGAAAATGTAAAGGGAAAATTCAGCATTCAGTACCCCGAAAAAATCCGTGGCAAACACCTGCTGCTCATCGACGACATCATCACCACCGGCGCCACCATAGAGGCGTGTGCGCAGATGCTCCTCACCGTCGATCAGGTAAAGGTAAGCATTGCCTCTCTGGCCTATGCTGGCAAATAAAACACTATCGTTTCAATCCTGCCAGCGCCCAATGCACCATTTCCCGAAAGGTATCAAAATCGATTTGGTGTTTTAGCCACTCGCACACCACCACCCGCTGACGGCAGTCGTGGCGGGCATTTTTTCTAAAAAAACCAACATTTGCTCTGGGGTCTACCACATCATCGTGAGCACCTATCACAACGTAACGCGACGGGCAGCGGCGGTGTGGAATGTCGGGCAGATGTGGTTCCAGTATGGTGCGATAGCTCATGGCAGGATTGAAAAGCAAACACGGCAATCCCAGATCTTCGGCAAGCCAAAAGCCCAAAAAACCTCCCAGGGAACTGCCCACAACAAAAGCAATTTCCTTGTCGAGCGCATAATTACGCAGGGTGATGTAGATATCTCTGTCGGTTCGATAATTCATGTGAAGCGCCTCAACTGCCAGTCCGGCGCTGCTGAGGATCTCCATCTTCTGAGGAACCGGAAAGCTATCCAGACCATGGATGTAGAGCGTTTTCAAATCGAAAGGCCGGGCAGCTCCGATAATTTTTTCAGTCACTGTATTTTCATTCATCTGCATCGCAGTTATTTATGAACTGTAAAGCAAACCGTCTTTTCTCTGTTCTCTCCGTGCCTCCTCTGCGTACTCTGTGGTTTAAAGCGGTTTTGCTAAAAGCCTAAAGCCTTGTAGCGAGCACTGCGGTTTTTTTGTAGTGATCGACGTTCCCGTTCAGATCGAAAACTTCCACATAGATGATGTAAATACCGATGGGCGCTTTCTGCCGCTCGTCGTCGAGGCCGTCCCACGAAAACTGGCCGGAAGTGCCCAGCAGCTCATGGTCGATGAGTCGGCGGATTTTTCGGCCACGTGCATCGTAAATGGTGATGCTGGCATTGCGCCCCGGCTCCTGATAATTGTAATGAATGTTCAGCACATCGTCGAAGCCATCGTTGTCGGGCGAGAATATTTCGGGACTCAGCGTAATCGGATCCTCCGTCACCAGCAACGGGCTAAACTGCGAGTTTTGAAGACCGGGCGTTGCAAACCCAACATCTTCTGCCGCCGAGTGCCAGTTGGTGCTGTCGGCGGCAGGCCGGTCGTAATGGATGCGTTCCAAAGAAACCCCATCATAAGTGGTAAGCAGCGGATAGTGCATCTTTTCGCGATAAGCAAACCGGTCGATGGTTTCGAAATAAAGCGTGGTGAGCACTACCACTCCCGCATCGTTGCTGTAGGAAGGCAGGCTTGGCAACTGCAGGAAATTTTCGGGAGCTGATGTAAAATATTGCTGCGCCACCACCTCAGGTTTGGTAGTCAGCACAAGGTATTGCTGCGGGAAAAACAAAAAGCTGCTTTCGCTGATATTTTTTGGATTACTGATCGAACCCGTCTTTTTATCCTCGGTGGCCAACATCATCTTTGACAAGTCGATAATTTTATTGGATCGGTTGTAAATTTCGACAAAGTCGACGCCAGTCACAAAATCATCTTTGGGATTAAACAGCACCTCATTTATCACAACATCCTGTGGCGCCACTTCAGCGGGTAAGCCAAACTGCACCGTCCGGGTCTGATCGACAGGATTGCCGGCACAGTCGGAAATATTTCCCATAAGGGATAAAGCATAAATGGTGGTGGCCGAAAAGGGAGTTGCAAATTGCAGGATTACCTTCTGATAATGCGGAAAAACGGACAGCGCTTCAACGGGTCGTAACGATCCCGGCTGAACTTCGTACAAATCAGTGACGGCCAACTGCAGGCTGTCCATAGGTTCAGAAAAATGGAGGATCAGTGCAGCAGTATCTACAATCTCCACGCGTTGTGCAAAAGGTGGCGTAACGTCCGGGTTTTCGGTATCCACGGAGTTGACGGCGCCGGGGGTGCCGCCATGCTCGCTCACCGAAGCCGTCCAATTATTTTTGCCGCCACAGGCATTGGCAGGGTCAATTTGCTCAAGCGACCAGCCGCCATCGTCTTTGTTGGGATCGTTGTACCAATCGATGCTGTAGGTGACGGCCGATATAACGGCTCCCTCGGGATTTACCAGCACAAGCTGCTGTCCGCTGTTGGTGAGTGCAAAAGAGGTGAATCCATAAAACGGCCCGGCATATTTAAACTCATTCGCAGCATCCTTGTGGGCCAGGATCAGAAAGCCATGGGGATCTATTTTTATATCTGTAAATAATTTTTCGGTTGATCCGATTAATAATTTCCATCCGGAAAGATCGATATCAAAGTTGGTTGTATTGTAAATCTCCAGATATTCCCAATCGGGCAGTCCAACGGGCGGCGAAGGATCGGCCATAATTTCGTTGATTACAACATCATGCGCCGCAGGTGTGAAAATGCTGAAAGAAATCGTATCTGGTTGCATGACGTTGCCGGCAAGATCGGCAATATTTTGTATGGTAATGGTGAGCTGTGCGGCGTTGGGAAAGTCGCGGTCGAAGGTGAGATGCACCAGCCCCGGATTTTCGGCATCGCGCCGAGCAGTCAGCGGATAACCAATCTGCGGCGAAACATTGTAATTGGCCAGTGTTTCGGCATCCGGTTTATCCACGGCTTCATCAAAAAAAACGTCCAGGGTATTGCTGCTGGTCGCCAGCACCTGCAGCACTTTGGGCGGCTCGGTATCCACATCGAAAGGGCCGGCATACATATCGTCAAAATAAAAACGCTTGCTGTTGCTGGCGGTATATTTACACAACACACCCAGGCTGTAACTTCCTTGGGGAGACGTGCCAACGCCCTGCGCTTCGGGTAGCCATAGGTTTTGCGGAGTGTCCGAGCGTTCGATGCTCCAGGTGCCGGCCTCATCCACCCGTACCCGCAGCCACAGATCGAAAGCATTTGCAATCGATGCTTCGGTGCCACGGCAAATGGAAGTAAGCGTAGACCCTTCCTGATGGAAAAGTTCGATGGCATCGCCGGAGCCGCTTTCACCAAACTGAACAAACCAGGCCTGCTGTGCCGCAAGCGGATCGACAGCATCGCCTGCAAGGTAAAAACGCGCGTAGTTGTTGGTAGAAGGACTGAAAGCTAATTTTATCCTGAACCGCCATTCCATAGGCGCCGTGGCGACGAAGGCGGTGGTAAGCACGGAAGTGTTTTCGCCTTCGCTGTCGAGCTGAAGCATAAAGTCATCATTCACCACGAAATGTTCTGTGTTGCCTTGCCAGGGAGGGTTTTGGGTAAAATCCCCATCCGAGAAATCATCGAAAACCTGTGCCGCAAGAAAAAGCGGCAGCAAGAGTAGTAAAAAGCTTACAAACTTCATGATCACGATTTTTTTGAGCTACAAAAAGAAAGGGTAAATATATTAATTTTGCCTCACTTCATTAAAAAAACAAAACTGCTGAAGCACCATGAATATAGCTGTGATAGGCGCCACCGGACTTGTAGGACAAAAAATGCTGGAAGTACTCGCAGAGCACAACCTTGCTGGTGAGACGATAATCGCCGCTGCCTCGTCGCGCTCGGCGGGGCACACGGTATCTTGTGATGGCCGCCGGATAACTGTGCTTACCATAGAACAATGCCTGGCGGAGCGTCCTGATATTGCACTGTTTTCGGCTGGCGGCGATGTGTCGAAAGCCTGGGCAGAAAAATTTGCGGAAGCGGGCACTTTTGTCATCGACAACTCTTCGGCCTGGCGCATGCACGCCGATGTTCCGCTGGTGGTACCCGAAATTAACGCGCACACCATCAACCCGCAGACCCGCATCATTGCCAATCCCAACTGTTCGACCATTCAGCTTGTGATGGCGCTGGCTCCGTTGCATTCGCGCTATCGAATCCGGCGTGTGGTGGTTTCCACCTATCAGTCAGTAACCGGCTCGGGCATAAAAGGCATGCAACAACTAACCGACGAAGAAAAAGGAATCGACGCAACGGGAAAAGCTTATCCGCACCCCATTCACCGCAATGTTTTGCCTCATGGCGGCGCTTTCGACGAAACCGGCTATACCACCGAAGAGCAGAAGCTGGTGAACGAAACGCGCAAGATTTTGCAGGACGACCAAATGCAAATCACCGCTACGGTGGTACGTGTGCCGGTGATGGGTGGCCACTCGGAGGCTGTTAATGTGGAATTTTTTGATGATTTTGATTTGGCGGAAGTGCGCCGGATTCTGGAGCTGATGCCCGGCGTGGTAGTGCAGGACAATCCGGCGGCAGCCGTGTATCCAATGCCAATACGGGCGGAAGGAAAAGATGAGGTTTTTGTGGGTCGTATCCGCCGCGACCTCTCGCAGCCCAACACCCTCAACATGTGGGTGGTAAGCGACAATGTGCGCAAAGGAGCTGCTACCAACACCGTACAGATTGCTAAATGGCTGATCGAACAGGGGTTGGTGAAAAATGTTTAATGATTATCAAAACAGAAAAAGTGAAAGTTTACCACGGAATACAAGCTATCGAACCTATTCATAAACCGGTGGTGACCATCGGCACCTTCGACGGGCTGCACATCGGACACCAGAAAGTGATCGGTGAGCTGGTGCATACCGCCAGCACCATTGGCGGCAAAAGTGTGGTGATCACATTCTTCCCGCATCCGCGCACCGTGCTGCAGCCCGGCTACGATCTGCGCCTGATTATCTCACGTAAAGAGAAAATGAAGATTTTTGAAAAACTGGGCGTCGACGTACTGATTTGCATAGAGTTTACAAAAGAATTTGCCAAAACATCTTCCGAAGATTTCATCAAAAAATATTTGGTGGAGCCGCTACATCCCGTCAAGGTCATCATTGGCTACGATCATCATTTTGGTGCCGACCGCAAAGGCGATCTGCAATTCATTACTGAGATGGGGAAAAAATATGGTTTTGAAGTAGCGAAGATAGCCATGCAGGAACTCGACGAAACGGCCGTGAGCAGCTCAAAGATTCGGGAAGCTATCCGGCACGGCGACATGAAGACTGCTACAAAATTTTTGGGCTACAACTTCTCCATATCCGGCAAAGTGGTGATGGGCAACCAACTGGGGCGCACCCTCGGATTCCCCACCGCCAACATTCAGCCCGACGAACCCGACAAGATCATTCCCGAATACGGCGTTTATGCCGTGCTGCTCGAATGGAAAGGCAAGCTCTACAAAGGCATGAGCAACATCGGCATACGGCCCACACTCAAGGTGAACAAACTTACCATCGAAGCACATCTTTTTGATTTTGATGAGGATTTGTATGGCGAAGAGGTGACGCTCTATTTTCTGGATCACACACGCATAGAAAAGAAATTTCGCGACCTGGAGCTACTGCGACGCCGCCTGATCATCGACCGGATAAAGGTGAAGAAGATTTTGGGCGACGACAGCGAAAACAACGACGCCGACGAGGATGCAGCTACTGCGCCTCAAGAATAATCCCAAAAGCGACGATTCCCTGCGTGGAAGCTTTGCTGCGCAGATTCTCAATCTCCACCTGCATTTTGCCGGTTTCGTTAATGGTAAGCCCTTGGCGCAGTAGGGTAGTAAGCTCGTAATAACCATCGCGCGAAGCTCCCAATGGTTGTTTCGTATCGTCGCGCAACGCCAGCACATACTCCCTGATGCGCTCTTCGCCCGAGGGCAATACCATCACCACATTTACCGGCAGTTTTTCATCCTTAAAATCTTCGTTGTAGCGCACAAACGCCAGTACATTGTATTCGCGTTGTGGTTCGTCAATCTCGAAATCGAAATGTAAATAATCGAAGCGTTCCCACACTGCCCCATCGAAACTTTTGCTGGTCGAAAAACTGAGATCATTGCGACAAGCAAAAAAAGTGGTGAGTAAAAGAAGGGTGATAGTGAAAAGTAAACGTGTTTTCATCGTGTTAAAAATTAGTGTCTTAAAAAAGAATATCCTTGTATTAATATGAAAATATCAACAAATCTATTTCAACAATCCGGCCGCCACATTCAGCACTATGGCAAGGATGATGACCCAGGCCAAAGCCCCCAGGATGGCGATAAAGAAAGAGTTGGTGGATTTGATTTTTATAAAAGGAAACAAAAACACACGGCCGGCAAAACCTTTGCGGCGCACATAATAATTGGCTTCTACACAGAGGTTTTCGTGCTTGCCCTGCGCATGGAAGCGTTTCCACAGATGCTCGGCGTACAAGCCATACGCGCCGGTGATCAACAAAAACAAAGCAAGCATCCCGATCATCAATAGTTCAAAATTTTCGCCTTTGTGCATGCTTTCCGCTAAGGGATGAGTAACCAAAGCATAAATCACAACAGCTATGCCCGCCAGAATAAGGAGGTAAAAAATAAATTTCTTCATCTTTGCAAATAATTGAAAAAAGGCAAATTTAACTTTTTTGAAACATGGCCATCAAAAGCAGGAAATTTTATGTGGTGTGGAAAGGTGCAACGCCCGGCATTTACGACAACTGGGAGCAATGCCGGGCGCAGGTAGAGGGTTTTGAAAAACCCTTCTACAAATCTTTCGACACCGAAGCGGAAGCAAAGCACGCCTTTGCGGGCAACATGTGGCATTATTTAAAAACAAAAAAGCAACCGCTTTCTGCCGATGAATCGGGCACCGGGCCTGTGTGGGAAAGCCTCTCGGTAGATGCGGCTTGCAGTGGCAACCCCGGTATGATGGAATACCAGTGTGTACATACCAAAACCAAAAAACAGATATTTCATCAAGGCCCATTTCCTGATGCAACCAACAACATCGGCGAATTTCTGGCGCTGGTGCATGTGCTGGCCATGCTTAGGAAAAGAAAACAGAAAATCCCCGTTTATTCCGATTCGCGCACCGCCATGGCCTGGGTGCGCAACAAGAAAGCAAAAACCCTTCTGAAACCCACGCCGCGCAATACAGAAGTTTTTGAGCTGATAGCGCGAGCCGAAGTGTGGCTTAAAAATAATCCTGTCGACATCCCCATCCTGAAATGGAATACCGAAAAATGGGGTGAAATACCTGCCGACTTCGGTAGAAAGGGCTGAGCGATTGAAAGAACAAACTTGTTTCAGAAATTCTGCCTTTTTGTAGAACTTTTTTCCCATCCAACTGCGCCTCTTCCTTTTTGCCCGAACAGACCAAGCGACGAATATATGATAGTTGCTGCCACACCGCATTTATGTGTAACCGCCGCCCTTTTGGCACATTCTTTTCTCCTGCATTTCTTTTCATTATAAAAAACAATCAATCATGACAAACTACAAATATGTGATCGTTGGCGGGGGAACCACTGCCGGATATGCTGCTCAGGAATTTGTAAAACAGGGCGTGCCACCCGGTGAGTTGTGTATTGTTTCTGCCGAGAAAATTCTGCCCATGAACCGTCCGCCACTCTCCAAAGATTACCTGAAAGATGCCGACAACGACGACGGTATTTTGATAAACGAAAAAGATTTTTATGAACTGCGCGGCATCGATGTGAAGCTCGAGACCTGTGTGCGAGCGGTAGATTTTGGCGCCAAAACGGTAGATCTGCATACGGGCGAAACCCTGCATTACGACAAACTGCTTATCGCCACGGGTTCGCGCCTCAGGCGCCTGGATGCCCCCGGCAAAAATCTCGAAAACATCTTCTACCTGCGCAACATCACCCATAGCGACCACATCCGCGAGCGCGCCATCGAAGCCGAAACTGCAGTAGTGGTAGGTGGCGGATATATCGGCACCGAAACAGCCGCCTCGCTGACTCAGCACAACGTTGAGGTAACGATGGTGCTGCCCGAAGGTCATATCCTGGCCAAATTTGCTACCAGCGACATCGCCGGATTCTTTCAACAAAAGTTTCGCGAAAGAGGCATCCACCTCATTTTTCATGATTCCGCTGTTGCTTTTGCAGGTAATAGCGAAATGCAGGAAGTGGTTTTGAAATCCGGCAAACGAATCGCTGCCGACATGGTAGTGCTTGGGATAGGTGTGGAG
>JAAYIU010000401.1 GCA_012523265.1 Bacteroidales bacterium
AGATTATCCTGGGGGGCATGGGGCTTACCAACGACGACTATTTGTTTTATAAAAATATATTCGACAACGCCGGCGTCCTCGACCGCATCATCAGCTTCGTAAATACCACTGATGATCCGCCCGTAGAACGTTTGCTTATTCCTGACATGGCCCTCACGGCAGCCGAATATTTTGCTGTCGAAAAAAATGAAACCGTACTGGTGCTGCTCACCGACATGACGCTCTTTGCCGATGCGCTGGCCATTGTTTCCAACAGGATGGATCAGATTCCCAGCAAGGACAGCATGCCCGGCTCTCTCTACAGCGACCTGGCGAAAATTTACGAAAAAGCGGTGCAACTCCCCACCGGTGGCTCCATCACCATCATCGCCGTTACAACGCTTTCGGGTGGCGACATCACACATGCCATCCCCGACAACACCGGCTACATCACCGAGGGGCAGCTCTATCTGCGCCGCGACAGCGATATTTCCAAAGTGATCATCGACCCGTTCCGCAGCTTGTCGCGACTTAAGCAAAACGTGATTGGTAAGGACACCCGCCGCGACCACGGCCAGGTGATGAACGCTGCCATCAAGCTCTACGCCGAGGCTGCCAACGCACGAACAAAACTCGAAAATGGTTTCGACCTTACCGACTTCGATGAGCGGGCACTGGCTTTCGCCAAAAGATACGCCAACGACCTGCTGGCCATCGACGTGAATATCGGCGCCGAAGAGATGCTCGACAGAGCCTGGGGCTTATTTGCCGAATTTTTTGAACCTGCCGAGGTGGGCATTAAGCAGGAGCTTGTAGATGAATATTGGCCTGCCGGATAACAGATTGTAAGTTATGGCAATAAAATTTAATTATAATAAAACCTCTTTACAGGCACTCGACAAGCAGTTGAAGGTGCGGCTTAACGCCTTGCCTACGCTCAAAAACAAAGAGTCGGCGTTGCGTGTGGAAGTGAAAAAAGCCCGCAATGAGGCCGACCGATTGAACGAAGAGCTGGAAAAACGCAAACAGGAAGGCTCGGAGCTGCTGCGCATGTGGAGCGAATTTGAACCCGACCTGCTGGCCATAAAAGATGTGTCGCTTTCGGTGAAGAAAATCGCCGGGGTAAAAACACCGGTGCTCGAAAATATCGAATTCGACATCCGGCCTTTTAGCATCTTCAGCAATCCGTCGTGGTTTCTGGAAGGTGTAACTATATTAAAATCGATGGCACGGCTGGCGCTGGAACGCGATGTGTTTGCACGCAAAACCGAACTGCTCGACTTTGCCCGCAAAAAAACTACACAGAAAGTAAACCTTTACGAAAAGGTGCAGATTCCTGGCTACGAAGAAGCCATTATGAAAATAAAACGTTTTATGGAAGACGAAGAAAATCTCTCCAAAGCCGCGCAAAAGATTGTGAAGACGCGGATGGAGAAAAAAATTGAGGAGGCCTTCGCATGATTCTTCCCATGAAAAAATATTCCATGCTGGTGCATCATGCCGATTTTGAGCACTTCCTTGAGGAGTTGCAAAATCTCGGAATGGTGGATGTTGCCGACCGCGGCGTAGAACCCGATGCCGCTACACAGCAAAAAATTGAACAGCTCAGACAGTACAATCGCATCATCAAATTCTTGTCGGCAAAAATTCAAGACGAATCAACAGCAGATGCCGATCTTTCGGCGCAGGAAATCGTTGATAAGATCTCTGCCATGCAGGCCGAGCTTGACGACATCCACCAAAAGGGAGCCGCGCTCGAAAAGCAATACCGAATTTTACGTCCCTGGGGCGATTTCGATCGCGCCATGTTCGATAAGCTCGAAGCTAATGGTTTCAAGCTCCGCTTTTATGTGGCTGGCCAGCGAAAATTTAACCCGGAATGGGCTGAAAAATACAACCTTGAGATTATCAGCCAAACCGATGGCCAGTTTTATTTTATCATCGTCGACACGGGCCACGAAACCATCGAAATAGATGCCGAGGAGCTGCGCCCACCCGAGCGGCCAGCTTCTGGTGTGATCGCTGAACGCGAGAAGTTACAAGAACGCGCTGCCGAAATCAGCAGCTACTTCAGCAATAAAGCAAATGTTTTTGTACCCAAATTAACCACCGCCCGCAACGAATTGCTCGACCAGATCAACTTTAATAATGTGGTACAAAACAGTGCTGCCGAAGCCGACGACCAGATTCGCATTGTGCAGGGATGGGTGCCTGCTCAAAAGGCTGCGGCAGTTGATGAGTTTCTTAAACAACAAGGCATCTTTTTCATCTCCGAAAATCCGGTAAAAGGCGAAAAAGTCCCTATCCTGCTCAAAAACGGAAAGTACAGCCAGCTTTTCGAACCTATCGGCAAGCTATACTCCTTGCCCAAATATGGCGAGATGGACCTGGTGCCATTTTTTGCGCCTTTCTTTATGATGTTTTTTGGCTTCTGCCTGGGCGATGCCGGCTATGGGTTGCTTTTCATCATCGGTGCCACCATTGCCAAACCACGCGTGGAGGGGATGATGAAAAAAATTCTTACCCTGGCACAATGGCTTGGCCTGGCTACGGTAATTTTTGGTGTCCTTACGGGAACCTTCTTTGGCCTCAACCTGATAGAGATGGTTGATGACGGAAAAATTAGCTGGCTGGCAGGACTGCGCGAGTACATGCTCGATTCCGAGAAGCTGTTTTATTTCGCCCTAATTCTTGGCGCCATTCAGATTCTTTATGGCATGGGCATCAAAGCTGCTAATTATTCACGTCAGTACGGTTTTCGCCATGCGCTTTCTACTTTAGGCTGGATGCTGTTGATTATTGGCAGCATTGTGCTTTATCTGCTTCGTAGCGAAAACAACCATGAATTGATAAATATCCTATTCTACGTATTGTTTGGCGCCTCCGGCATCCTTATTCTTTTTATGAACAACCCCGACAAGAATATTTTCATCAATTTTGGTAGTGGGTTGTGGGATGTCTATTCGGTAGTAACCGGCTTGCTGGGCGACATGCTGTCGTACATACGCCTGTTTGCACTGGGTGTGTCGAGTGCTATTCTGGGGTTTGTTTTCAATAGCCTGGCTACAGAGATGAGCGGTAGCGTCCCGGTGGTGAGTCAAATCATTTTTGTAGTGATATTGCTTATCGGCCATGGCCTCAATATTTTCATGGCTTCGCTGGGTGCCTTTGTACATCCGCTGCGTTTGACTTTCGTCGAATTTTATAAAAATGCAGGCTTCCAGGGTGGCGGCAAACCTTACAGTCCTTTTATGAAAAAGAAAGAGACGGCCAGCGAAAGCCTGTTTTAGGGATTGGTATTAAATAGCAAACAAAGATTTTTTTAATTAATAAAACAACAAAACAAAAAGGAGACAATTTATTATGGCATTACCATTAATTTTAACGTATGTAGGTCTTGCGCTGATGGTTACCCTTTCGGGGATAGGCAGTGCTTATGGTGTAACTATGGGAGGCAATGCGACCATTGGTGCGCTGAAGAAAAACGATGAAGCTTTCGGAAATTATATGTTGCTGAGCGCGCTGCCAGGAACCCAGGGGCTTTATGGCTTTGCAGGATTTTTTGTAATCAACAACCTGGGAATCATCGACGCAAGTATGACGCTGCTGCAAGGCGTTGCCATCTGTGCCGCCGGACTTACACTGGGTGTGGTTGCATTGCTGTCGGCTATTAAGCAGGGAAGCATTTGTGCCAACGGCATCGCCGGCATTGGGTCAGGTTATGATGTTTTTGGTAAAACGATGATTTTGGCTGTATTCCCCGAATTGTACGCCATCGTTGCTTTTGCGGCCACGTTCCTTATCGCAACCGGATTGTAAGATAAACAGTTGTTTTCCGGGGCATTTTTGTGTAGGCAGCGAAACGTAATGAGTTTCTCTGCACGAGAATGTTTCCTTAGGTGAATTATCTGAACACACAGGGCATTTTGTGTGACGTTGCTTCGGCAGCGTCTCACGAAATGTCCTCTGTTTTTTTATAGGCCTTGCCCAGGTGTTTCGTTACGTCGCCGGCAATCATGGCCTGCAACGATAACTTCCGTGCTGCAATGTCGCCCGCCAATCCGTGCAGAAAAACGCCCAACAGACAGGCATGTAATGCCGGATAACCCTGCGCCAGCAATCCCAGCAACACACCCGTAAGCACGTCGCCGGTGCCGCCGGTGCCCATGCCGGCATTGCCCGTGCTGTTGAAAAAGCAGCGTCCGTCGGGGGTGGAGATGCAGGTGTAGCCGCCTTTTAACACCACAAAAATTTTGTTTTTTATCGAAAACTCACGTTGCAGCGCGTGACGGTCAAAACTGTTTTTCGTTTTTCCGGCCAATCGCTCAAACTCTTTGGGATGGGGTGTAAGGATACTGTCGGGCGGAAGAAAGGCGAGCCAGGTCTTATTTTCCGAAAGGATATTTAAAGCATCTGCATCGAGGATGAGCGGCACCGGCGTATTTTGAATCAATAGCTTGAGTGCCTTTTGCGTTTGCGGTTTTGTTCCCAGGCCGGGGCCGGCAGCGATGGCCTGATAGTTTTCAAGATGACCGGGGAGCGACGTAAAAATATATTCGTCGGTGTCGATGCTGGTCATGCATTCCGGCAGTGCTGTTTGCATAATCTGGTAACCCGCCACGGGGATGTGTGCCGTAACGAGGCCAGCGCCGGCGCGCAAAGCAGCTTCGGCTGCCATCACCGCTGCGCCCATCTTCCCGTAGCCGCCGGCGATGAGCAACCCGTGTCCAAAAGTTCCTTTGTGATCGAACTTGTGGCGCGGCATCAGCAAAGTCTGAACGTCTGGTTTTTGAATGTAAAAATTGTTCGTCGGCGCCGCTGCAATAAAATTTGCCGAAAGGCCAATATCCAAAATCTCCCAATGGCCGACAAAGATTTCGTTTTCGGGATAGAAAAAGGCCTGTTTGGGAAACTGAAACGAGAGTGTGTAATCGGCGCGGATGATGGCAGCAGCTTTTTCGGCGGAGGGCTTGTCGGCAAAAAGCCCCGACGGCATGTCGATGGCGATGATGATGGCGCCGCTCTCGTTGATGTGGCGGATGAGCCTGGCGGTAAAACCTTCGACAGGACGCGAAAGGCCGGAGCCAAAGATGGCGTCGATCACTACTTCGTCGGAGGCGATGTCGGGGAAAGTGCTGCCATCTTTTATTTCGGATATTATTACTTCAGGAAATTGCTGCAAGCGCTCCAGGTTGGCCGTAAAGTCGTCGGTACTCTTTTCGGTAACGCGCACCAGATGCACCTCTGCCTGATAATTTTTTCGGGCCAGCAGGCGTGCCACCACCAGGCCATCGCCGCCATTGTTGCCCGGTGCGCAAAAGATGCGGATGGTGCGGTAGCGCCCGGCATGTTTTTTTATCCAGCGATAGCATTGGCGTGCGGCTCTTTCCATCAGGTCGATGGAGGCAATAGGTTCGTTGGCAATGGTGTAGGCATCGGCCTCACGGATTTTTTCGACAGGAAATATTTTCATTTTATTAAAAAAAAAGAATGTGTAAAAATAGAAAAAGTCCTGACAGTTTTCCGCCGGTGACAGCATTAAATTTAATAACACCCGCAAAATATCATTGTTAAAAGTATCTTTGCCCCCCATAGTTTTTTATTTTTGACGCCCGATTTTTATTTTTAATAAAAGAGATGTTTTTTAAACTCAAACAACAGTTTATGCTCATGCGCATTGGCCGCGAACAACGCAACCGCAAGCCAACGCCTAAAAACACCTCTCTTTCGGCCAGTAAGTTCATCGGGCTGATCTTTGTTCTGGACGACGAAGAAAAATACAGCAGCGTCCTGCGACTCAAAAAACAACTCGAAGCTGAGGGCAAGCGTGTGAAGGTGATCGCTTACGTTCCCACACGCGAAGTGCCTGATTATTACATGGCGCAGTTGCAGATGGACATCTTTTCAAAAAAAGCTGTTAATCTTTTGGGCGTTCCCACCAACGAATTTGCACGGGATTTTGTAAAACAGCAATTTGATCTGCTCATCGATCTTTCCCTTACCGAGCATCTGCCACTTTATTACGTGGCTGGTTTTGGCAATGCCACCTTGCGCGCGGGGAAATATCGCCCGCATCTGCTTTCAATTTATGATTTTATGATCAAAGCCCACGACCAAATGAGCTTTGACGATTTTATATCAGCGATGATGAAATACCTCGCGCTACTCAACACACCAAAGTCATGAAAAAAAAATTTACGGGTACCGGCGTCGCCCTGGTGACGCCCTTTCATAAATACGGCACCGTCGATTTCGGGTCGTTGCAGCAGGTTGTAGAACATACTATCACCAGCGGTGTCGATTATCTTGTAGTGCTCGGAACTACCGGCGAATCAGTAACGCTGTCGATGGACGAAAAAAATGCCGTCGTCGATTATGTTATCGAAACCTGCAACAAGCGCGTGCCGATAGTAAAAGGAATAGGGGGCAACAATACGCAGGAGATCGTCGAGACCATCAAGTCGGGAAGCTTCGAGGGCATCGATGCGATACTTTCGGTGTGTCCGTATTACAACAAACCACAGCAGAAGGGGCTTTACAGTCATTTCAAAACCATCGCCAGTGTTTCGCCGGTGCCGGTGATTTTGTACAATGTGCCCGGACGAACCGGGTCTAACCTGCAGGCTGAGACCACCCTGCAGCTTGCCAAAGATTTCAAAAATATTGTAGCCATCAAAGAAGCTTCCGGCAACTTTGAACAGATAACGCAGATTATTAAAAATAAACCCAAAGATTTTCAGGTGATCTCCGGCGATGATGCGCTGACGCTTCCGCTGATAGCTTTGGGTGCCGAAGGTGTGATTTCGGTGGTGGCCAATGCTTTCCCGGCGCAATTCTCCTCGATGGTAAATCTTTGCCTTAAAGGCGACTTTGTGGCTGCCCGCAAAATTCACTATCAGTTGTCGGATATCATTCGGACCTTGTTTGAAGATGGCAGCCCCGGAGGAATAAAGGCGGCACTGCAAATCCTCAACATTGCACAAAACAACCTGCGCCTTCCGGTGGTAAAAGTCAACAAGTCGGTTTACCTGCAGTTGTCGAACTTAATCAACGAATTTGTTTCATAATAAATAAAAAGAGAATGATAATAAAACGCTTACAACTATTACTTTTCTTGCTTTTGGTAACGCTGGGTTCTGGGTGGGCGCAGCAGATAAATGTAGATGAGATTTTTGGCGAACGCGGCGAAATCTATTTCAGGTTTTATAAAGCCGATGCTGACCTGCAGCGCCTTTCCTATCAGATTTCCATCGATGCGGTGCAGGACGATTTTGTTTTTGCTTACGCAAACAAGAAAGAATTTGCTGACTTTCTTAAAAATGAGCTTCCTTTTGAAGTGCTTCCCAAACCCGGCGAGCTGATCAAAAATCCACGCATGCTCCACGACGTCGATATCAAAGGCATCGACGATTGGGATTTCTATCCTACCTACGAAGCTTACATCTCTATGATGAACCAGTTTGCCACCGAATACCCCGATCTGTGTCAGGTGTTCAGCATCGGGCAATCCACCCAGGGGCGTGAGTTAATGATGGCTAAAATTTCTGATAACGTGGCCACACGCGAGGCCGAGCCGCAGTTTCTTTACACCGGCACCATGCACGGCGACGAAACTGCCGGATACATCCTCCTGCTGCGCATGATAGATTATTTGCTCGCCAACTACGCCACCAATCCGGAGATAGCTGCCCTGGTAAATAATACAGAGATTTGGATCAATCCCGCTGCCAATCCCGACGGCACTTATGCCGGTGGCAACCATACCGTTTACGGATCTACCCGTTACAACGCCAACAATGTGGACCTCAACCGCAACTATCCCGACCCCAAAGACGGCCCGCATCCCGACGGCAACGCCTGGCAACCCGAAACAATTGCTTTTATGCAAATGGCCGAAGAGAATAATTTTGTGATGTCGGCCAATACCCATGGCGGTGCAGAGGTGATCAACTATCCGTGGGACACCTGGTCGCGACTGCATGCCGACAACAACTGGTACTACTTTGTGTGCCGTCAATATGCTGATACGGTGCATGTCTATTCGCCGACAAGCTATCTCGATGATTTCGACAACGGCATTACCAACGGTTACCAATGGTACAGCATCAACGGCGGCCGTCAGGATTATATGAACTATTTTCATCAGTGTCGCGAAGTAACTATGGAGCTATCCAATACAAAACTGTTGTCGCCCAGTCAGCTTCCCGCGCATTGGAACTGGAATTACCGATCGTTGCTCAACTACATACGCCAGGCAACTTACGGCGTGAGTGGCCTGGTTACAGATTTGGAAACAGGCGTTCCGCTCCATGCCATGATCAGCATCGAAGGCCATGATGCGGATAGCTCCATGGTTTTTACAACTCCGGCTACAGGGTTTTATCAGCGCCCTATTGAAGCTGGCAGCTACAACATCACCTTTTCGGCGCCGGGACGATTTCCGCAAACCATCAACAACGTGCAGGTTTCGCGCTATGCAACCGTTAACCTTGATGTGCAACTCGACGCCGGCGACCTGATCCCCGACTTTTCGGTTTCGGCTACCTCCATCGCCATGGGCAGTACGGTCGATTTCACGGATTTGTCGTATGGCAATCCCGTGAGCTGGAGCTGGACTTTCGAAGGCGGGCAGCCGGCCACCTCTACAGTGCAAAACCCGCAAAATGTGCTTTACAGCCAGACAGGAAGCTTTGACGTTTCCCTCACCGTTACCGATGGCGACGGCAACAGCGAAACCATCGTCAAAGAAAATTACATCTCTGTAAATGCCGAATTCCTGATGGGCAACCAAACGATTACCACCTGCACCGGATTATTTTATGATTCCGGCGGCCAAAACGGCAATTATCAGAATAACGAAGACTTTACGACGACCTTCAAACCGGAAACAACGGGCAGTAACATCATCGTCGATTTTCTGGAATTTAGTGTCGAACCCAATTCCTCATGCAGCTACGACTGGCTGAAGATTTACAACGGCGTTTCTGCATCGGCTCCGCTTATCGGAACCTTCTGCGGAACCACCTCGCCGGGAACTATCGAAGCCACCAATGCCGAAGGTGCGCTTACGTTTGTTTTTCACAGCGACTACAGCCTGAACAAGCCAGGCTGGAAAGCTACCATCAGTTGTAGTGAGCTGCCGCTGCCGCCCGTCGCCGACTTCACTGTCGACAGCACCCACTCCTGCCCGGGTCACACCGTTCAGTTTACGCATATGCTATTCAACAATCCTACCTCCTGGAGCTGGACTTTTGAAGGCGGAACCCCCGCTACTTCTACCAACCAAAATCCTTTGATAACCTACAACTCGCCAGGATAT
>JAAYIU010000460.1 GCA_012523265.1 Bacteroidales bacterium
ATTTCTCCCGGCAACACTTCGCTTCGCTGCGTGTTTTGGTCGAAATGACAGTGTCCACGGGTTTATTGGGGGTAGGGGAATCGGGCGCTTTGCGCCCGATTCCCCTACCCCTCGACCCGCGCCGGCCTTGTCATTTCGACCGAAGGGAGAAATCTCATATCCAGATGCTTGCGGAAACCTGTCATTGGTAGCGTAGCGAAGAATCTATTGTTTTTAACCGGACACCAGTGATCCAAATTCCAAATTTAGTTGATCATCTCCTTGGTTTAGCCGCTTATTGAGCTGGCTGCGGTGGCTGATCTGGCTTCGACACGGTGGCTGAGCTTGTCGAAGCCAGCGTAGCCACCGTGTCGAAGCCAGCTTGTCGGAATCTGTCGAAACCTCCGTTGGTTGAGCTTGTCGAAACCTGGTGATGCGTTTTTAAAATTGGAATTTACTTGTGATTGTTTACTCCGACTACCGGCGGTTGGAATTTCATGGCGATGTGTCCCCATTGATCCAAAGGCAAACACTATTCAGCGTAAGCCAATCTTTTGATTTCCTATCGTCGGCATCATAAAATGCTGCTTTCGCGAAATAATTAAACCCTAAGGGAGTTTATTTTGTTTGCTTAGCCTTTGCCGGGGCAATGTAGCCACAGGCGAAAATATTACCTTTGCCAAAAAATTAAGTAAATTATCCCATTATGAAACGAGTACTGATTATTGTTTTGATTGTTTGCGCGGGTTTTCAGAGTTTCGGTCAGCCTGTGAGTGAGAGCACACGATAGAAAGTGAGCGCTGTATTCGATGTCTTCAACGATTTTTATCTGGATGTTCCCGATTCGATCGACAACAAGTTTTTTAATCTGGGGGTAAATTTCGACATGCTTTACGACTTTCAGATTGCCGAGAGCAATTTCAGCTTTGCCATCGGGGCGGGCATAGGCTCTCACAATTTCTACAGCAATGCTTTTGTGGTAGAAGACAGCCTGAACGTGTCGGCGCTTTATCCTATCAAAAGCCTTCATCCAGGTACCAGCTACAAGAAAAATAAAATTAGCTACACCTACTTCGACGTGCCGCTCGAATTCAGACTGCGTACCAAAAAGAACTTCAGGGCAGCTGTGGGATTCAAGGTTGGTTTCCTCATCGACAACCATAGCAAGTATCGTGGCGACGACTATATCTTTGGCACCACCGACAAAATCCATGTAAAGTTTAAAGATGTGCCCAACATCGAAAAGTTGAGATACGGCGTTACGGCAACAGTAGGCTGGAAATTTATCAACCTCATGGGGTTCTATTCGCTCACCGATCTTTTTACCAAAGACAAAGGCCCCGAAACCTATCCTATTTCGATAGGTATTTCGCTGATGCCATTTTAATTTGTGCAGGTGCTAATGGCGAAATTGGTAAGCGAAAATGACGATTAACAAAGAATTGGGTTTTAATTTAAATTCGCTTTACCATCACTTTTTTTTAAAAAAAGCCACTTGTTTATTTGTTCACTTTCCGTTCGTATCGCTGCAACACCAGCCTGTAGGGGAGTATGCCGCGGGCTTTGGCACTGATCACCAGGAGCGAATCCAGCGCTTCGGTGCGAATTAGCGCGGAGGCAATGCCGGCTTCGGCTATAACTGGATTATAGCCCAACACCTTCCCGGAGCCTTCTATCGTGAATTCAACAGCCAAATCCGCATCGTAAACCAAATTGCCAACACTATCGGTAACGCAGGCATTTACAAAAAAGAGATCGGGATAATTTTCGTTAATAGCGATGCCTTCCAGATCAGCTTTTAGCCGGATGCGCGCGGCAGTTGCGGCAACGGCAACTTCATGGCGCGCGGCCTCCATGCCGTCGATATAACCAATGGCGGAGAGATTTGCGGTTCCGACAGGCACATTTTCAAAATGAAAAGGGGGAAATGCAAGCGTAGCAAATACAGAATCTTTAGTGGCGGTTTGTCGTGCAAGAACATGCTCCTCCGCCAACAACTCCACTTCATCGCAATTGCTGAACACTGTGACTTCGCGCGACGAAAGCTGATTGTTATAGCTGGCAATGAAAACCATAGGTCCGGAAGCCACAGGCGCAGGAACTTGCTCCTGCGGTGGCCGCTGGCTTTGATAGAAATACCAGGAAAACTTAGGAAGCCGGAAGATATCGGCGATGCCCGATGCTTCCAGATCGTCGGCATAGCCACGGTTGTAGTCGAACATAAGCCAGTTGGCATGGCCGATGGTGCCAATGCCTCTTCGGTTGGATGCTGCGGCTTGGGAGAAGTTGAGCGCCTGCTGCAACAAACGTTGCTCGCCGCTGCCGCGCAACTGCCTGCTGTTGCGCTCGTCGGCTTTCAGGCCGTCAAAAGCTTTTTGATTGAAACCCGCATTCTGTGCGTAATACTCCCAGTCGCCATATTCGGCTACAAAAACGTTTCTGTTTCCATTTTTATAAAAATTCCAATAATCCGGCGGCTGGGCATGTTGCCGAGCGGGGATAAAAAGATCGTAGGCGGGATAGTCCGTCCAGCCGGCTGAGTAGCTATCGCCGAAAGGCAACTCCTGGTCGAGAATTTCGTTTACCGTTTGCATGTATTCGTTGGTCATCGGCGATTCGTTGAGCGACAGCTCCCAAAAAGCCACACATGCGTGGTTGCGGTCGCGGCGAATCATGTCGCGGCAATCCTGATAAGAATTTTGGATGAATACTGAATCCCCAAAAAATTGCCATCCTGGAATACAATCCATCACCAGCAGCCCAAGTGCGTCGCAGGCATCCATGAATGCCTCCGCGTGCGGATAATGCGACAGCCGCACAAAGTCGAAGCCTGCACTTTTTATTTTCACCGCATCGCGCCATTGTGCTTCGTCCGACAAAGCATAGCCCACAAAAGGATATTCCTGGTGGCGGTTGGTGCCACGCAGGAAGTGTTTTTCACCATTAACAAAAAAACCATTTTCGTTTAACTCAATTTTCCGGATGCCAATGTTGAGGCTTGTCGAATCGAGCAGGCGTTCGCCGGCCATCAGCTCCACCAGCAATCGGTAAAGCTGCGGCTGCTGTGGTGACCACAACTGCGGATCATCCACCACCAGCTCCTGCTGCAACGTCACGGTGCTGTCCGGTTGCACAAGCGCTTCATCTGAGCGGAAATAAAATATTTGTCCATCGGAGGAAATAAGGGTGGCCAGCAAGCGAACCTTTTCTGTAGAGCCACTTTCGTTTTTTGCCTGCACGCGCAGCATACCCTGCGCCTGCTCAGCGCTTACTTCATCAAAATGCACCAGCACTCCGCCGCCGGCTACCTCATCAGCAGCAACAGCATCGGTGATAAAAATTTTGCCGGTGGTAATGAGATAGACATTGCGATAGATGCCGCCATAATAATTGAAGTCGAGATCGGCAAGCGCTTTACCCGGCGGAACCTGTGCATTATCGGTATTATCCACCCACACATCTATTTGGTTGACGGTGTCGGGCCGCAGTTGCGGTGTAGCATCCACCGTAAAAGGCAGGTAGCCGCCGCTGTGTGTCAGCACTTTTTCATTATTAATAAAAAGGGTTGCCACCTGCATTACTCCTTCAAAATAAAAAAAGAACTTCCGGTTGGCGGTATCGCTTACGCTAAATGTTTTTGTGTAATGTCCCAAGCCCTGAAATTGATCGTTGACCACCAGTGGTTCGAGGCGCATGGTGTGCGGCAGGTTGATGGTTTCCCATTCTGTAAAAGTGGTGTCGCTGGCCGCTTTGCGCGAAAATTGCCAGCCGTTGCCAAAATTCGTAGTAGAGCGGTAGATGTTTTCGTTGGCTTCGTTGCACCCTGCAAAGAATAGAGCTATTGCGAAAAGCAAAACAATTTCCCGGGGGCTGTTTTTGAAATATCTCTTCATCTCTTCAAATTTCTACTTGTACGTGTTGGTATCAAAAAAATCGAAAGCGGGCAGCGCTTCATTGCCATTGGCGGCGTCGAAAAATGTAGCGTTGTCCCAGTGCGAGCCTTGCCCCCAGAGGGTGGAGCAGGAAGTCGAAATCCAGGCAGGCTCCCAATATACCACGCCGTGTCCGCCGCCATCACGCGTAAGTCGCACCAGGTCTGTCAGGTAATCAAGCTGCCCCTGTGGAGTAGCCGGATATTCGGCAATAAGCGCCTCTTTGCCCAGAATATTTCCGGCGGCATCGGCATCGAGCATGGTGTGAGGATAAGCAGTTTCTACAATCATCACCTGCCTGCCGTAAAGCTGGCGCAACGAATCCAACGCTTGCGGAATTTCCTGAAACTTGTAGGTTGACCATTTTGGATAATACGACAAACCAATCCATTCAAAATCTGCCAGCCCGTTATCTGTGGCTTCGTGCATCCACCAAAAAGCATTTTCGGGCTGCGCAAGATGAATCATCTTTCGGATGTTGTTGCCGCTGGTTTTATTAAAATCATCCACTGCCGCTATTCCTTTATTTAATAAAAAAATATTCCGCTTCCAGTTGATGCTGTTGGTGATCATGTCGTCAGCGGGTTGTATGATTTCGATGTTCACCTCGTTGCCAATCTGCACCATGAGCGGAACCAATCCTGCCTTATCAAGCTTTTGAAGTGTGTTGTAGGTATAGTTGTAAAGCGAGTCCGCCAATATCTCCAGGCTGCCGGTGTGTTGCCAGGCGGCGGGGATCACTTGGTGCTGCGGGTCGGCCCAGGTATCGGAGTAATGAAAATCGAGCAACACTGCCATATTATTTTCTTTGGCGCGCTGCATGGTTTTTTTCACATCATCATAACCTGACCACACGCTGTGGGGCGAGTGCCACAGACGCACGCGCATCAGGTTGCAGCCTTCGTTAGCAAAGAGCACAAAAGGATCTATTGCCTTGCCGTTTTGCTGATAAACTCCGCCACAAGATTCCATTTCGTTTACGTACGATAAATCGGCACCCTAGTAAAAAGCTGTGTCGTTCTGCTTAGGCTGAGGCTGCCGGCAGCCGGCAAAAAAAAGGAATAATGCTGCCGCGATAAAAATTTTAGTCTTCATATTTCAAAAACTTTTGGGTAATGACTTTGGCTTCTTTTGTAATGATTTTTAAAAAATAGAACCCTGAAGGTAATTCCGCAACATCCATTTTTACAGTTTGTGATGGAAAAAAGGAATTGCTTTTTAATAGTTTCCCAAAAGCATCGTAAACAGTAATGCTGCTGATCTCCTCTTCACTTTGCACCCAAAGAGCATCAGTGGCGGGATTAGGAAAGATTTCGAATTGGTATCGTTGCCATTCCGCGACAGCGGTACCGCCAATAGCATTGCAGCTACTCCATACAAAAGCCATCAGTGCAGCGGTATCGGTAACAACATAACGCCGGTGGTTGCCCCAATACAAAGCACATTCGGCGGGCACGGTTTCGCGTGAAGCGTCGAGCCAGTTGTTGTTGTTGCGAAAAATATAAGCGCCCTGGCTGCGGGCGGGAAGGGTGGTTTGGTAACTAAAAATGTTGTCGCCCGCCGATTGCATGGGGACAAGTTGCCAGGGCTGGCCGGTAAAGTCGCCGGTAACGAAAACGCCATGACTTGTATCCACCCCGGTCATGTCCACCTTAAAAGTTACGGCCACCGGGTCGAGCGCTGCAGGTTTTATTTCATAATCATAATCCATAAAGCCGATTCCTTGGTGCAGTTGGTGATCAAAATCGAAAAAGGCAGCATTTTCCCAACTGGAGCCGCACTCCGTCGAAACCCATGCCGGCTCCCAATAAATCACGGCGCTGCCACCTTTCTCTTTCACCAGCCACGATAGCTCAGTGAGGAAGTCGCGCTGATTTTCAGGCGATGGCTGCCCGCCATAGCAAGGCAGCAGGTTGTCGACGCCCAAAAGGTTATTGTCATTGTCGTCCCACTCGAGTGTGAAAGGATAAGCCGTTTCTACAATCATCACTTCCTTGCTGTAGGTTTGCCGAAGCTCCGCCACTGCCTCTGCAGCTTCTCTTACGCTCATCACCGACCAACCGGGATAATACGAGAAGCCGATGATATCGAAATCATCCAGCCCGTTTTCTGCAGCATCAGCAAACCACCAAAGCGCATTTTCGGGCTGCGCAATATGAATCACAGTTTTTATAAAAGCCGCCGCCAGCGCATTGATATCGGCGACAGCCTGTTGCGCCCGTTGCAGCAAGAGCACGTTGCGTGGCCAATCATTTGGATAGAGCGGCTCGTCGGGCTTTAGCAAAATGTTGCCGTTTATTTCGTTGCCAAGCTGCACCATTTCCGGCAGCAAGCCTTGCTGGTGAAGTTGGTAAAGTGTGTTGTAGGTGTAATTGTATAACGAATCGGCCAGTACCTCCAAATCATCAATCTGCTGCCAGGCTGCCGGGCGGAGCTGTGCGCCGGGATCGGCCCAGGTATCGGAATAATGGAAGTCGAGCAATACCTGCATGCCGGCGGCTTTGGCGCGCCCTATCGACACCTTCACATCCGCCAGCGAGCTGTAATTGTTGGCCGCGGGCGTGTGCCACAACCGGAAGCGCGCGATCTTAGCGCCGTGCTCCCCAAAAATAACGAAAGGGTCATTGGCAGCACCATCTTCATAATAAATTGCGCCACAATCCTCCATCTCATTTACAAAAGAAAGATCAGCGCCGGTACAGAAGGTTTGGGTGGCGGCGGGCAGAATTATTAACGTGAGTATTGCCGTCAAGCAAAAAGTCAGGCGACGGATGAGATGCGATGTTTTATTCATAAGATTCAAATATTTTACTTCACTAACCCTGCTCTTTAGGGCGGGGTTTAGAAAAACCAGAACAGATGCCGGCAGGCTTTAACGCGCAATATTTTTTAGGGTCATATTTTTTGGGCTAAAGCCCAATTAGATTTTGAAACCTTTTTTTACCCCGGCCTAAAGGCCAGGGTTAGTGATCAGATGGCTACAAAGAGCCAAAAAAAATTATTTGGCTAAAGCCTGAATGTTTTTGACTTCACTAATCCTGCCCTTCGGAGCGGGATCAGATAGCCCGGCCGGAAACCCGCGGGCTTTAGCCCGCAATTTTTTTAGGATCATCAATGCATCTCGATGCTGTGGATCATGTAAAACAGGTGCTGCAGGTGTTTGGTGATTTCGGTGATGTATTCGGTAGCGGCGCGCACCGAGCCGGGAACAGCAAAGAGCAGCGTGTTGCCGTTAGCGCCGGCCACGGCTCTGCTGGTGAGGGCGGAAGGTTTTTCGACGCCATATTTCCAACGTATCATCTCCATGATGCCGGGGATGGGTTTTTTGATGAAATCGTTCATCACTTCCGGCGTGATGTCGCGCGGCCCGATACCAGTGCCGCCGGTTGTTATGATGAGATCGGTATGAAGAAGCGCTTCCTCGACAATTTGGCGCAACTGCATTTCGCTATCGGGAATGACCACATTTTCAATTTCCAGTCGCCAGTTTATTTTATAAAAATAATCTTGCAAAGCTGCCGATACTGCCGGGCCGCTTTTGTCGGTGTAGATGCCGCGGCTGGCGCGGTCGCTCAGCGTAATTACCAGCGCTTTGAAAACTCTGGGTGTGTGTTGCATCACGTCGCCGGGATGAAGCTCGCCGGGATGAACTACACGGCAAAAGATGCCTTCGCGCGGCATCACATAATTGCCCGGCTCGCGAAACTCGTCGTGAAAAGGCTTGCCCTTTTGCACTACCTCAAGCACTACTTCATCTTTAATAAAACGATCAAACATCCGTATGTCGGCGACAGAGGAGGTCTCGAAAAGAATGTTCTCGGCAAACTGTCCTGGCGAAAGCGGTCGTGCGCCGGTGATATCGTAAAAACGCTTTGCGTGTGCCACGTCGAACATACTCACGGGACGGATGCTCCCTGCGTGCACGTGGCCGGCAACACCGTCGGGTTCCAGGATCAATTTTTCGACCTGTACTTTCCGTCCGCGCTCTCCGGCTGCGTTGGTGGCCAATATTTTTATGGTTTGCATTATGAAATTAATTTTATCAGTGAAATTATTGTGTTAATAATCAAGCGACAAAGATAACGGAAACAAGAAGTTGTTGGGTGCTGTGAGGGTTCGATATTCAGTAATCAATCTTAAATTAGCTTTTTTTTTAATCTCTTCAGCCATCTCCAGTTGGAAATCCGGCTATATCGCAACGTAGATTTTATTACATCCTTCCGATTTCTCCCGGCTTTTTCTATTTTTGTAATCTTTAAAAAACAAACAATACTTATGCATTCACAATCGTCATCATCACCAGCGGCACGTGCTGCCGACAACATACGGGTTTTATCAGCGGCCATGGTCGAACAGGCCAAATCAGGACACCCCGGCGGCGCCATGGGCGGAGCCGATTTTACAGAAATATTATTTGCTGAATTTTTACGATTCGATCCCTCGGATCCTTACTGGCCTGAGCGCGACCGGTTTTTTCTGGATCCCGGCCACATGTCGCCGATGCTTTACGCCACGCTGGCCATGTATGGACATTTCAGCATGGACGACCTGAAAAACTTTCGCCAGTGGGGGAGCCCCACGCCGGGACATCCCGAGCGCGACCTGAGCCGCGGCATCGAAAACACCAGCGGCCCGCTGGGGCAGGGGCACACCTTTGCCGTGGGCGCTGCCATCGCCGAGCGATTTTTGGCTGCCCGTTTTGGCGAATGGAGCGCACACAAAACATTTGCCTACATCTCCGACGGCGGCATACAGCAAGAGATTTCGCAGGGCGCCGGTCGTATCGCCGGACATCTGGGCCTGAACAATCTCATCTTGTTTTACGACGCCAACAAAATCCAGCTTTCCACACCCATTGCCGACGCCACCTCCGAAGATACCGCCGCCAAGTACCGCGCCTGGAACTGGCGGGTGATAGAGATAGACGGCAACGACGCCGGCCAAATTCGTCAGGCGCTGACGCAGGCAACCGCCGAAACGGAAAAGCCCGTGATCATCATCGGCAACACGCTGATGGGAAAAGGCATCGTGGACAAAGACAACAACCCTTTCAACAATCGCTCCGACGTGCACGGCCAGCCCATCAGCGCCGCCGGAGGAAGCATCAAAGTCACCATCCGCAATCTGGGCGGCGACCCTGAAAATCCATTTGTCATCTTTGACGATGTAAAACAATATTATCAAAAGATAAAAGAGCAAAAAATAGCTGCTGCTAAAAAAAGAAAAGAAGAGAAGCAGCAGTGGGAGCAACAAAACCCGGAGCTGGCAAGGCAGTTGACCGATTTTCTGACGGGAAATATTCCGGAGCTGGAAGCCGGACAAATTGAGCAGCCACAAAATATTTCCACGCGTGCCGCTTCCGGCAACGTGCTAAAATATTTGCAAAAGCGGGTTCCCAATCTGGTAGTAGCTTCTGCCGACCTGTCGAACAGCGACAAGACCGACGCTTTTCTGAAACAAACCACTGTTTTCACGCGGGGCGATTTTTCGGGATCGTTTCTGCAGGCTGGCGTGTCGGAGCTCACCATGGCGG
>JAAYIU010000274.1 GCA_012523265.1 Bacteroidales bacterium
AACCAGTGATTAAAGGAACGCGTCTCTCGGTGCAATACATTTTAGGATTGTTGGCATCGGGAGCGGGTTTTGAAGAAATACTGTCGGAATATTCAACCATAAATCACGAAGATATTCAGGCTTGTTTGCTGTTTGCTTCCGCTTCGCTCGATACCAGCACATTCATCCCTCTTACTCTAAATTCAATGTAGCTGTGCCCGAATCCCCAATGAAAGAAGCTGGCATAAAATTGATGTATTGGAAAAACTATTCAATACAAAGCTTGCAGAACTCATAGGCAATTTTACGGTTGTTACGGATACAACAATTCGTATTATTAAAATCAGAAAGTAAGACCTTATGGCTTCATCTTCTGCCACACTAAATGTTAGAGGTCGGGGCGAGGCGACTAAGCCAAGCGTGAACACCGGCAAATTCAAAAGCCTCTCTGCGACACGCGGGGAGGCTTTTTCTACTTTTACTGATTTTTTCTCTTTTAAAATTTCATTACTTTTGTACAAATTAATAAAGTAAATGCCGGAATTAAGCAGATTTTTTAGGAATTATCATTTTCATGAACTTCAACGATCACAATCCGCCACATTTTCATGCTAATTATGGTAATTTTCAAATCATTGTGGAAATTAAATCAGGAATTGTAGAAGGGAAATTCCCAAAACGTGCATTAAATCTTGTGTTAGAATGGTACGAAATTCACAAGGAGGAATTGATAGACAACTGGAATTCCTTAATTGAAACCGGCGAGTACAATAAAATTACACCACTAGAATAAAGTTATTATGATATTAAACGTTGTAAAGGCCGATTATATAGAGCAATACCAAGTTTACCTTAAGTTTAACAATGGTGAAAACGTATCGGTTGACCTGAAGGATACAATTTTCAACGACCATCGCAAAATCTTTGAGCCATTAAGAAACATCGGATACTTTAGAAAATTTAGTATCACCACGAATACGATTGCCTGGGAAAATAAGTTAGACCTTGCCCCTGAATTTTTGCTGAACCTCGGAAAACAGCAGCAGAATAAACAATTGGATTTTGCTTAATCAGATGCGCTAAAGGTTAAATAAAAAGCTCCCCTTCAAAAACGAATTTTGAAGGGGAGCCTCATGGTTTGACTTAATTTGAAATTATTTAATAATAAACTTCTCTTCGGCGACAGCCTTTGAACTCACGATTTTCATGGTATAAAACCCTGCCGGGAATCCGGTAAAGTCGAAGCGTGCAGGTTGCGATGCGCCGATTATTACACTGCTACTTTCGTAAAGTTGCCTGCCCTGATTATCAAAAACCTTTACCTGCATAATTTCATCTTTTACGATGCTTTGCAGATAGATGATCCCGGTGGTCGGGTTGGGAGAAAGTGCAAAATTGCTTTGCGAACCCAAGTAGCCGGAAGAAATTCCTGTTGATTTCAACAATACAGAAGATAATCCTTCGGCAGCAAAGAACTGCTGGTTGGGCATCTGCATATCAAAAATCACGTCGAGCAAGTCGGATTGCCCCGTTTTGGTGTAAAAGGCTTTGAGCGTGATTTGTTCTCCATCCTCAAAGCCATCCTTAGCAGCCGTGAGGGCGTCATCGCCAAAAGCCGCGAGCACATGATCCTGTGATCCTGTGATTTGAATAATCCCGAAGCAGTTATCGTTTGCGTCAAAAGCACCCAGATAATCACCGGCAAGCAAACCGGCATGCTGAATAAGATTTTGTGGCACATGAATCAGATGGGAGTTTCCTGTGGGCACGGGCGTATCCCAGGTTGTCGTATTCACGCTGGCTGAGACCTGTGAAGCTCCGGTTGAGTTTAGCGCACATTCAGGAAATTGAATTGTTGTTGCACTGTTCATCAACACAAAATATGCTTTGCCGGGATTAAGTTCAGAAAACGAATAAACCGACTTACCAGGCCAATAGACGCCGGCGCCGGCAATCTCTTTTACGATAACGGGTTGTGTGCCTACCGCATCAAACAAATCCTGGATATTCACTGCACACGCACTCCAGGCAGGCAAAAAGCTCCAACCGGCAGGAACCGACAAGGTGGAGGGCTGACGCGTCCAGCCGGGAAAGTCGAAATTAATAGCATTACTTGCTTTTATTTTATAACCCGGACTATCGTACCACTTGCCTAAGGTATTCACATTTTGCCCGGGATAGTAAAATCCATCCATCGACGAGATAATGACCACATCGTCGCTGTGGGGAGCAAAAATATCAGAAACATCCTGGTACATGTAATAAACGCTGGAAATGCCGCTCCATCCCTGGGGAATCTGGAATTGATTGTCATGGATGGGTATGGCGAACATATCTTCAGTGGTTGTCTCCCAGGGAGCAATGTAAGCCAGAATTGCTGTTTGGAAATATCCGGCCTGATTAACTGAGACGTAGTACTCACCGGAGGGAACGAAATCAAATTCATAGTAGCCATCGGCACCGGAGGTGGTAGAAAGTCCAAGATCCTGAATTTCTATGTTAATATTTGCCTGTGGAAGGCCGGTATCCCAATTGCTCACAGTACCCTGAAGCGTTCCATAGGATTCATCGCCTTCAACAAAAACGGTGTAATCG
>JAAYIU010000383.1 GCA_012523265.1 Bacteroidales bacterium
TTTTCGTGTGCGTCCATTTTTTTAATGAACGTTACGAAATAATTATGTCAAAGAACGCTTTTTAGTAAAAGGTGTCAACAATGTTATGCTACGATTAAAAGTGTCAACGATGTTGTGCTATTTATCACCTACTCTTTAGGGCGGGGTCATAAAGCACCGTCAGAAACCGGAGGGCTTTAGCCCGCAATACTTTTACTTCAGTATCTTTTAATGAACTCCTCATAGCATACTATTTATTTGGGCTAAAGCCCGCTGAAATACTTTTGTCTTTTAAGCCCCGGCCTAAAGGCCGGGGTTAGTGAGCAACCCGACCATGAATTTTTATATCAGAGCCTAAAAAATTAAAACCTACTCTACTATCCAGCTAACTATTTCCGGGCTGTCGGGTTTGGTGCGTGGCGAAACCATCTTCACCAGATGCCCTTTTTCGTCGATGAGGTATTTCTGAAAATTCCATGACACCTCCGAATCCTCCACACCGTTTTTCGACTTTTGCGTAAGCCACTGATAGAGCGGGTGCATATCGTCGCCTTTTACGGATATTTTCTCCATCATCGGAAAAGTGACGCCATAGTTTTCGCTACAGAAGGCTGCAATTTCTTCGCTGGTGCCTGGCTCCTGGTTCATAAAGTTGTTGGCCGGGAAGCCGACGATCACGAAATCCTCGCCGCCATATTTTTCCCACAGCGCCTGCAAGGCTTCGTATTGGGGGGTGAGGCCGCATTTAGAAGCAGTGTTTACGATCAGCACCTTCTTGCCTTTGAGCTGCGACAAATCGTAAGGCTCGCCCTGAAGCGTGTTTACTTTAAAAGCATAAATATTTTCCTGGGCTACTGCCGCAATGGACAGCACCATCAGAAATGTGAATATTGCCATGATATTTTTCATAAGTTTCAATATTTTAGGTTTAACGGTATGATTTCTAAAAATTTGCTGAATTAACAAGGCGCCGGAGGCATTGTTCAAGGTAACCAGTCCGATGCGCTCAGCGATTTGCTAAACCTTTCCTGTAAGCGCAAAAAAATCTCCCTTTCGGCTTTTAAAAGCATACTGTCGAAAGGGAGAGAAAGATGCTTTCTTTTTAAGAATCAAAACCGCTGCTTCTGCACTTTTACGGTGGTTATTTGTTGGCCGTTGTTGTAGAGGGTGAGCAGGTAGGTTCCTGTTCGCAGGGTGGTGCCGAAGTCGTTGTCGCTTTTTAAAAGTATAATACAACTGCTTTGAGCTATCCACGGTGCGACTCAAAATCCTACTTCTTCACCCACTTACCCGAACCAACGATTTTGTTATTAAAAGTAATCCGGTAAGGATACGTTCCTGTAGAAAGGCTGGTGGCGCTTATTGTTTCCACTCTTTCGTCGAGGGTGGTAGTAAGCACAAGGTTCCCATTCATATCGAAAAGTTCGAACAAGGCACCGTTGATTTGTGGGCCGGATTGAATGGTGAAGGATTCGTTGCCCGGGTTGGGATACACAATAGCATCCTGAACTGAGATGTTCGGCAGCTCTTCCCCGGTACCGACAATCAGGCCGTCTTCGTTTACCTTTACAATGTAAATGTCGGTTTCATTTATCGACGTTTGATAATCATATCTATTTCCGGCTACCAAGCAACCACCATCTTGAGTTGATATCATGTCGATCAACTGATAATTGGCATTGCCACCATAAAATTTTTGCCACTGCAATTCAAGAGAGGAATTAAGTTTATTAAGTACAAACCAAGCTTCGGAATTGGCGAAAATACCATTTTGTGAAAAGTTTTTCGTGCCGGCATAAAAGATGTTATCAGAGTCTTTAAAATCCATGTTGCCAAAAACCCCCGGGTAATCTAAAGTGTCAGGAGCACCAAGCATTTCAAATGATAACAAACTATCCATAGCATCCATCAACGCAATTGCCATCTGATCATCCTGTGGACTTGAGTTCCAGACCGTTTTTTTGCCGGTAAGTATATACCGGTAATCATCAAGTGGTTTAGCGTCAATGTATAGGCCGATACCTTCCGGAATACCTTTTATGGCTGAGATATTTAAACTACTGTCCATCATCAAAATTTGGCTTGGTGTATTGGTATATTGGGCAAATCCCCGTACAAAAACCTTTGTCAGATCATTATTATCAGAAGACAGGATGTCAAATGTTAATTTAGTTCCGGAACTTGAATATCTTTTACTACAAATAGTGTCAAGGTCATTTGAAATTTTATATGCGCATAACTGATGTTGGTAACTATCGGTGATACCGCTGTAGAAGATTACTATGTTATCAATGCTTTTTAAAACCTCTACATAGGATATTCCCGTATAATTTGTTTCGTAATGCTTTTCATTGACTATCAAAAAATCACTATTCATTTCAGCAATTGTGATAAATGGGTTTGCATTTATCGAATCTTTTTGATACCCAAAACCTAAATAACCATCACCAAATTCTATTAATTTATAGAGGGCATAGAAATAGGCATCAGGTTTCATTAATTTGCTGTTTAGAATCATACCTCCAAGATCAATCCGTAGAAGGTGCGTATGATGATTATTGCTGTTTATATTACCTCTTGTGGAAACGATAACATAGGAATCATTTGATTCCATCACCTGAGAGAGTTTCTGATATGAAGTATCAGAAATTGTGATTTCAAAAGTGTTTTGGCAAAGTGCTGTAAATGCTAAAAACACCAAACATATTAAAAGTGCAAACTTATTCATTGTTTTATCAATTTTAAAAAAAAGAAGGAGAATTGAAACAAAATTTTTTTAAAATTTTGAATCAATCCCCCTAACTCGATTATAAACTTCTTGGAGGCTGACTATTAAGATGCAAAATACCATATTTCACCCAGCCTGTGTGCCATCTTAAAGACCCATTGTTGCCATATACAAAATCTCCGACTAAATCTACCGATATAAAATTTTTGCCATTAGGCCTGACTCCATCCGGTTCTAAAGAATAAATGATTGTGCTAATGCCGCCTAAATAAAAATTCATCTCATCCACTGATAGAAGATCATGTACATTTGGCATCATACCATCATCCATATTCCAAAACATCAGCATGTCGTACATATTATCATTAGGAAATGGGTCATTGGGATTAAGAAAA
>JAAYIU010000461.1 GCA_012523265.1 Bacteroidales bacterium
CACTATAACTGCGAATGAGTTTAGAAATTAAAAAATCGCCAGCCCCGCTAAAACCCGCCACCATCAGCCAACTGAAACATGCGCTTAAGAGCTATTCGCCGGAGGAGCTGATGGAGTTTTGTCTGCGCATGGCTCAGTTTAAAAAAGAAAATAAAGAGCTGCTCACCTACTTGCTTTTCGATGCCGACGACGAGCCGGCTTACATACTTTTGGTAAAACAGGAAGTGGATCGACAGTTTACGGAAATCAACACCTCCTCCATTTATTTTATAAAAAAGAGCATCCGCAAAATCCTCAGAACTTGCCAGAAATATATCCGATATTCGGGTAACAAACAAACGGAGGTGGAGTTGCTGCTGCACTTTTGCCGGCAGATGCAGCAATTTGCCGGTTTTATGGAAAACAGTGCTGCACTCATGAATATTTATCTCCGACAGGTAAATAAGATAGAAAAGGTGTTGAGCTTATTGCACGAAGATTTGCAGTACGATTATGATACGGAGCTAACAACGCTGCACGCATCAATCTAAATTTAAAAAGATTTTAACCAAAGAGAAGAAGTTAACCACAAAGAGAAGAAGTTAACCACAGAGGACACTGAGAAGACGCAGAGGACACGGAGAAGAAATATCGTTTTCTTCTCTGTACTCTCTGTTTCCTCTGTGGTTTCTGTATTACAGAGCGCGCAGAGTAGACACAGAGGACACGGAGAAGAAGTTAACCACAGAGCGCGCAGAGAAGAAATTAATTACAGAGGAAACAGAGAACAAATTTTTCGTGTGAATTACATTAATTCGCGTGAACTTCCATAATTCGCGTGAATTCGCGGATTCATGTTTTGCGAGCGAGTTTTTATCCTATCAAAAAAAGCGGCGCTCCTCCTGATCTCAGAGTAAGCGCCGATCTTCGACAGGCAAAGTTTAAAAAAAACGAATAATTAATTAAAAATCTCGTCAAGTTTATTCTGGAGGTTTTCGCCGCGCAGGTCTTTTGCGATGATTACTCCCTGCGGGTCTATCAGGAAGTTGGCCGGGATGGAGCTTACAGCGTACATGTTGGAGGCTTTGTTGTTCCAGTATTGCAAATCAGAAACCTGCGTCCAGGTGAGGCTGTCGGCAGCGATGGCATCGAGCCACGATTGCTTTTTTTGGTCGAGCGAAACGCCGAATACCGTAAATCCCTGGTCGTGGTATTTTTGCCAGGCCTCCACCACGTTGGGATTTTCCTGCCGGCAGGGGCCGCACCATGAAGCCCAAAAGTCGATGAGCACATATTGTCCTCTGAAATCTTCTAACGACACAGGTTTTCCGGCGGTATCGTTTTGCACAAAAACAGGAGCCGGCTGGCCAATCTCCACACTTCCGAGTTTTTGGATTTGCTCATCCAGAATCTTTATGTACTTGCTATCGAGTGTAGTGCCGAAAGCCTCGCGTGCAGTTTTCAGATCGTCGAGGTTATATTTGTACATATTGCTCACCACGATGTAGGGGCCTACCACCGATGTCTTTTGCGAAAGCGCATAATCTTTTACAAACTCATCCTGCGTTTGGTCGATACGTTCGGCTTTGGTGCGGATGGCGTCGAGCTGCAGTGTGTCGCCGTTGTCCATGGCCACGCTGAACTCTTCAAAGAGTTTCTGACGGTCGGCTTCCAGGCGGGTCATGTTTTGGTTGAAATCCTCATATATTTTCTGCGTCATCGATCCGGTAATGATAGGTCCGTCAATGGAGCCTTTAAATTCGATAACACCCGGTTCTAAAAAGAAGCGGTGCATTCTCTCATCGGCTTCAAAAGTGATGTAATATACTTCCGGCTGGTCGATTTCTCCGGTGAAGGTAAAGTTGCCATCGGTCATTTGCACCGAATCCACAGGCACTAACTGGTTGTCGATTACCTGCGAAAGCACAACTTTCCCAGGAGTTGCATTATCCAGTTTACCGGAAATTTCGTAGTGATTGCCGGGTCCTGAACAAGCTACAAAAGTAATAGCAATCAGGGCGATCCATAAAATGTTCTTCATAATTTTATTCTTTTCTTTGTTAAAAAATTAATAGATAAAAATATCTGTAATTAACGGAAAATCACTTTTTATCTTGTTTAATAAACAACAGTTGGGCTATTAAAGCCACTCCCAGCGTAACTGCCGAGCTGGCTAAAATGCGGCGGAGTGTCTGCAGGAAGTCGTCAAAGGTGAAAGCCTCCACCAAAAACAGCGCAGTATGATGTACGGTGATGAGAATCGTGGCGTACAAAAAAAACCAGCGAAATCCCAGGTCTTTGATACCCGGCGTTATTCCGGGTTCGTATTCGCGGGCGGAACGAAGTATGCGAATAGCAGCCGGGCGAACAAATGCTGTAAACACAGCGGCGGCAGCATTGATGCCCAGGCTATTGGTAAACATATCCACACTTAGCCCCATGGCAAAAGCCGAAAACAACAGCAGCCAGCCGGCGGTTTCGAAAGGCAGCAACAAAATAAAATAGACGTAAAACGCCGGATAAATGGATCCGCTGATGCCCACATTGCTAAACACCAGCACCTGCAAAAGCAGTATCACGACAAACCGGAAGATGTTGGTTAATAGCATGGCGTTATTGGGTTACTTGTTTTTTCTCGAGTTGCAGCAACTCGTCGCGCATCAGGTTTTTCACCACATACACATATTGTAGGCTGTTGTAATCTACCGAAAAACGGATTTTAACCTCCCAGAAGTTATCGCCCGGAGCAGGGCTAAACTCTTGGACCGTTCCCAGCATCTGACCTTCGGGAAATATGTGTGAGTAGCCGCTGGTGACCACGGTGTCGCCCAGGTGGATGCTTACGTGCGAGGGGATGTCGACCAGTTTGCCAAGGCGGTAGTTGTGGCCCGGCCACGACAGAGATCCGGTTTGGTTAGAGTTTTTTAGTTTGGCGTTGATGCGTGTGTTGCTGTTGAGCATCGACATCACCGAGCTAAAATTTTGTGAGACTTCGATGATCTGTCCTGCCACGCCGTTAGGCGCCAGCACAGCCATATCGGGGCGCAGCCCATGGCGGCGTCCTTTGTTGATCTTCATATAGTTGTTGCGACGGTTTACCGAATTGCTTATCACCGTGGCCGACACGTATTGATATTGTTGACGGAAGAGGCTGTCGCCGACAAAAAACTGCGCAGTGTCGGTGCGCATAAATGCTGATGGCAGCCGGTTCGACAGACGTGCATTTTCTTCGGAGAGAATCTGGTTGGCGTTTTTCAGCGCAATATATGCCGTTATCTCATCCACACTGCTGAGGATGGTTCCGGTAATGTCGTTTGTGGTGTTAATCATCACCCGGCGTTGGTAGTAATTATTATTAACAACCAGCAACAACGACAATGCTTCGAGCAGCAGAAAGATGAAAAGAAAATTGTGTCTCCACAGAAAAACGATCAGATTTTGCATGCCAATGTAGCGACTTGCTCACTTATTATTTGATAAGGAACGTAAACTTGTCGAAGTTTTTCAAAGCAATGCCGGTACCACGCGCCACGGCTCTCAAGGGGTCTTCAGCCACGTGTATCGGAAGTTTGGTTTTCAGATGGAGCCGTTTGTCGAGGCCGCGCAGCATCGAGCCGCCGCCGGCCAGATAAATGCCCGTACGGAAAATGTCGGCCGAGAGTTCCGGCGGCGTCATCTCCAGCGCCTGAAGCACAGCAGTTTCTACTTTCGATATCGATTTGTCGAGGCAATGGGCAATCTCGGCATAATTCACCGTGATTTCTTTTGGGATGCCTGTGAGCATATCGCGGCCATGCACGGCAAAGTCGTCGGGCGGGTTGTCAAGCTCCGGCAGGGCAGCGCCCACTTCTATCTTGATGCGTTCGGCAGTGCGTTCGCCAATGTTGATGTTGTGCTGCTTGCGCATGTATTCTTCTATGTCGGCGTTGAAGTCGTTGCCGGCGATGCGTATGGATTTGTTGTTGACGATGCCGCCCAGCGCAATTACCGCTATCTCGCTGGTGCCGCCGCCAATGTCGATGATCATGTTGCCGGTAGGTTCCAGCACGTCGATGCCGATGCCGATGGCTGCTGCCATAGGTTCGTGGATAAGCCGCACTTCGCGGGCGCCGGCCTGCTCGGCCGAATCTTTTACGGCACGTTCTTCCACTTCGGTGCTGCCCGACGGAATACAAATGACCATCTTGAGTGCCGGCGGAAAAAGACTCTGCCGTATGCCGATCATTTTTATCATCTCGCGAATCATGTATTCGGCCGCCTGAAAGTCGGCTATCACGCCGTCGCGCAATGGCTTGATGGTTTTTATATTTTCGTGTGTCTTGCCATGCATCATCTGCGCCCGTTTGCCCACAGCAATTATTTTGCCGGTGCTTCGCTCGATGGCCACGATGGAAGGCTCGTCCACCACAACTTTGTCGTTGTAAATGATGATGGTGTTGGCGGTACCAAGATCAATAGCTATTTCGCGTGTAAAAAATGAAAACAGTCCCATGGTTTTTTATGATAAAGAAGATCGTTTTTTTAAAGTTTCAAAATTAGGTAAAATAAGAGTAACCGATGTATTTGTATGATTTTAGTGCCTTTTTTAAAAATTGGTTTTTAAAAATTATTTGTGATTTGTAATTTGTAATTTCCGGCTTAGTGTTTAAAATGCCTGAATCCGGTGAGGGCCATGGCCATGTTGTGCTTGTCGCAAAAACCGATGGTTTCGCTGTCGCGGATGGAACCTCCGGGCTGCACCACTGCGGTGATGCCGGCCTCATGAGCAATTTCTACCGAATCGGCAAAGGGGAAGAAAGCATCGGAAGCCATCACAGCGCCGTTCAGGTCGAAGCCAAAAGCATGTGCTTTGGCGATGGCCTGCCGCAAGGCGTCTACACGGGAGGTCTGGCCGGTGCCGCTGCCCAGCAACTGACCGTTTTTGGCCAGCACAATAGCGTTGCTCTTGGTGTGTTTCACTATTTTATTTGCAAAAAGCAAATCTGCAATTTCCTGTTCACTGGCCGTGCGGGTGGTCACGAAATTCAAATCGTCGGCAGTTTCTGTTTTGGTGTCGGGCTGCTGCGCCAGCACGCCGTTCAGCGCCGATTTGAATCGCAGGGCAGAAGAAGAGGTTTTTTTATTTAATAAAATGATCCTGTTTTTTTTTCCTTTTAATATCGTCAGTGCTTGGCCGGAGTAGACTGGTGCCAAAATAATTTCAAAAAAGAGTTTATCGATTTCCTGTGCAGTTTCGCTGTCAATAGGCACATTGGTGACAATGACGCCACCAAATGCCGACACCGGATCGCCGGCCAGGGCAGCCTTCCAGGCATCAATCATCTTTGGCCGCGAAGCCAGACCGCAAGCGTTGTTGTGTTTGAGAATTGCCACGGTGGGTTCCTTAAAATCACGCATCAGGTCGATGGCTGCATCCAGATCGTTAAGGTTGTTGTAGGAGATTTCTTTGCCGTGCAGTTGCTCAAAGTTGGCCGAAAGATCGCCAAAGAAATATCCTTGTTGGTGTGGATTTTCGCCGTAGCGCAACGCCTGATGCCCGTTGATGCTTTGGCGGAAATTGTGGATGTCGCCCCCGCGGTTGAAGTAGCCAAAAATGGCGGTATCGTAATGCGAAGAAACGCTAAAAGCATGCGCGGCAAAATGTTGCCTGTCGGCACGTGTGGCAGCTCCATTGTTCGTGGCGAGCACTTGCCGAGCCTCTTCGTAAAAATCGGCAGAAGGAACCACCAGCACATCAGCAAAATTTTTGGCTGCTGCGCGGATAAGGCTTATGCCGCCGATGTCGATCTTTTCGATGATCTCCTCCTCCTGGTCGGTGGCGGCCAGGGTTTGTTCAAACGGATACAAATCCACTACCACCATGTCGATTTCCGGGATGTTGTATTGCTGCATCTCCTCACGGTCGCCCGCCTGATCGCGGCGTGCCAGGATGCCCCCGAAAACCAATGGATGAAGGGTTTTTACACGGCCTCCCAAAATGGATGGGAAAGTGGTAACATCTTCCACTGCTATGGCGTCAAACCCCAGGCTGCGCAGGTATTGCCAGGTGCCGCCGGTGGAATAAATCGTCACATCGTACGATTGCAAATCCCGAAGCAGCCCTTCGATACCTGTTTTGTTGTAGACGGATATCAGCGCAGTTTTTATCTTCCCGGAAGCTTCCATTTTAGTGTTATCTCTTTTATTATTAATAATATAGCCAACGACGCGCAAAATTATCCAAAAAACAGCAGGCGGCATGTTTTTTTACAAAAATTGATATTTGAAGAATCCATTACTTTTACCGTCCAAAAATCACCCAACCATATTATTATGCTGGTAGTAAAACTCATTGCAGAAAGTTTTAAATATGCTTTTCAATCTATTGTTGTCAACCGGTTGCGGACATTTCTTTCGCTCTCTGGCATCACCATCGGTATCTTTTCGGTGATAGCGGTGTTTTCAGTTTTCGACTCGCTGGAGCGCAGCATCCGCGACAGCCTAAGTGAGCTGGGCAACGATGTGTTGTTTATCCAAAAGTGGCCCTGGGCGATGGGCGAGGACTATCCCTGGTGGAAATATATGAATCGTCCCAACACAACAATTGACGAACTGGAAGCGATACAGGAGCGGGTAGATGCCGCGCAGGCCGCTGCATTCAACTTTGCTTTGCGGCGTACGGTGAAATATCTCAACAACAGCTACGACAATGCAACCATCCAGGCAGTGTCGCACGACTACGAGCAGGTGATGCCACTTGACATCGTGCAGGGACGATATTTTAACCCGCTGGAATCGCAGGCCGGTCGCAACGTGGCCGTTGTCGGCGCTGACATTGCCGAAACACTTTTCCCGCAAACCGATCCATTGGGAAAAACCATCAAAATATTTGGCAGCAAAGCCACCGTCATAGGTATCCTGAAGGCGCAGGGGCAAGGAACTTTTGGCAGCTCCAGCGATAAACAGGTGTATGTGCCGCTAAATTTTGCACGCAACTTTGTAAACATGCGGCGTGTGGGCACCACCATTATGGTAAAAACCAGAGACAAAGGCAGCAACCAGCAGTTGCGCGACGAACTCACCGGCTTGATGCGCTCATTGCGTAAGCTCAAACCCGGCGAAGAAGACAACTTCTCCATCAACGAGGTAAGCATTATCAAACAAGGGCTTCAGGTATTCTTTAGTGCTTTGGCCATGATAGGCTGGATTATCGGGGGCTTCTCGTTGCTGGTGGGCGGCTTTGGCATAGCCAACATCATGTTTGTTTCGGTGCGCGAACGTACCAACATCATTGGCATACAAAAAGCTATCGGGGCGAAACGGTTTTTTATCCTGCTCGAATTTCTGTTTGAAGCGGTGTTTCTTTCGCTGCTGGGTGGCTTGCTGGGCTTGCTTTTGATCTACATCGGTACCTTGCTCGTGCAGGACACAATGCCTTTTCCCATTATTCTTACTTTCGATAATATCGTTGTTGGTTTAATTATTTCTATGGTCATCGGGTTGGTATCAGGGTTTATGCCGGCACTTACGGCCTCACGCCTCGATCCGGTGGAGGCAATCCGTTTTGGGATTTAATTTTTAAAAAGCAATAAATCAACCGTCAGTAGCCGGTGTAAATGCGGGGCGCAGGGTGCAGGGCGCCAGAGACGAGGTTGCCAAGGGGTTTGAGTTTTGGAATTTTAACTCTCTAAAAAATGCCGCCATTTGCCCAATGACGCATCGCATGAGCAGAAAGTTTCAAAAAATTCACACCGATGTAAAGCATTCTTTTTATCTTTACGCACAAATATCTAAAACATGCAGAAGCGCTGGGTAATCAAAAATAAAGGGGATAATGATCTTGTAATGGAATTATCCCGGGCGCTGAACATCAACACAATTCTGGCCAATTTGCTGGTGCAACGCGGGGTTACCAATTTCGACGAGGCCAAAAACTTCTTCCGTCCCAGGCTCACACAGCTTCACGATCCTTTTCTGATGAAAGATATGGAAAAGGCCGTTTATCGCATCGAAAAAGCCATTCGCAACCGCGAAAAAATATTGGTCTATGGCGATTATGATGTGGATGGAACCACCGCTGTGGCGCTGGTTTATACCTTTTTGAAATCGCTTGCAAAAGATGTTGGTTTTTACATCCCCGATCGCTATACCGAGGGGTATGGAATATCAAAGGCAGGCGTGGATTTTGCCCATGAGCATAAATATAGCCTCATCATAGCGCTCGACTGCGGAATCAAAGCGGTGGCCAATGTGCAGTATGCCGCCGATCAGGGCATCGACTTTATCGTGGTAGACCACCACCGCCCGGGCGAAAACCTGCCACCGGCCTACGCCATTCTCGATCCCAAGCGCAACGATTGCGGCTATCCTTACAAAGAACTCTCGGGATGCGGACTGGGGTTTAAATTGGTGCAGGCTTTCTCACGCAAAAATCACATGCCTTTCAAGCGTCTTGAGAAACTCCTGGACTTAGTGGTTGTGAGTATTGCTTCTGATATTGTCCCCATCACCGGCGAAAACAGAATCCTGGCCTATTATGGCCTGAAGCTGATAAGTTCTAACCCACGACCCGGCTTCACAGCTATTTTGCATTACAGCAATATTCGCAAGAAAACCGATTTCCAGTATGTCGACGAGGAGTTTGCTTTCAACCGCAAGCTCTCCATCAGCGATCTGGTATTTCTTATCGGGCCACGGATAAATGCCGCAGGACGCATGGAAAGTGGCAATAATTCAGTAGAGCTGCTTATCGCAAAAGACATCGAAACAGCCATCGAGAAGGCCGAGCAGATCAATCAGTTCAACACCGAACGGCGCAACCTCGACATGCAGGTTACCCAGCATGCCATCGAGATATTGTCGAACGATCCCATCCATCCTTCACGAAAATCCAACATCGTATTCCATCCTGAATGGCACAAAGGCGTGCTGGGAATAGTGGCTTCGCGCATCACCGAAACATGGTACCGCCCGACCATCATCCTTACGCAAAGCACTGGCCTGATCACCGGATCGGCGCGCTCGGTAAAGGATTTTGATATTTACAATGCCATCGATCAATGTTTTGATTTGCTCGAACACTTTGGCGGACATAAATATGCTGCCGGCCTATCGATACGTCCTGAGAAGTTTCCGGCTTTTTGTGAGCGCTTTGAGAAAATTGTCTGCGACACCATCGAGGACCACATGCTTATTCCCGAAATTACCATCGACGCCAGGATAAAGCTTAACAATATCTCCACCAAATTTTTTAAAGTCCTCAAGCAATTTGCACCCTTTGGACCCGACAACATGGCGCCAATATTTCTCACCGAAAACCTTGTCGACACAGGTTTTGCAAGTATCGTAGGCAAAAATCATCTGAAACTTAGCGTAGTGCATCCCGACATTTCAGGGTTTCCGGTGTCGGGCATTGCTTTTCAGCAAGGCGACAAACTACCTGTGGTGCAAAGCGGACGCCCCTTCTCTATTTGTTATCATGTGGAAGAAAACGAATGGAACGGGCACGTTTCGTTGCAGCTCAACATCAAAGACATCCAGCCTTACCACGAGTAGCCAAAGAGGGGATATTTTATCATCAGCGCCCGCACCATCATCACAACACCAAATCCGAAAAGCAGTATCCCGACTACCCGATTGATGTGCTTGATATTGGTGGTGTTGAGCAGCGTCTTGATGCGTTTGGCGATGTAGGCCTTCACCAGATCGGTGGTAAAAACGGTAAGCAGTGCTCCAGCAAAAAAGGAGACACTTTGCTGCGTGTTATCGCCATAGCTTGAGGTAACGCCTACCGTTACGCTCATCCAGAAGAGCCACACAAACGGATTGGCGATATTCAGAAAATAACCTTTTGCAATAAGGGTGAACCAGCTCACCTTATTGGTGTTTTCGGGATGGCCGTTGCCGTTGAGTTTGGTGGTTTTATAAAAAGTAAAAATACCGTAAACGATCAGGATAAAACCTGCAATAATGCCAAAGATGAGGCGGTTGTTGCCTGTGGAAACAATTTGCAAGGCACCGATGAAACTAAGAAACACAAGGGTAAGATCGCTCAGGAAGATGCCAAAAGCCAGCCGCATGCCGGCTCTGAAGCCACGATGAATACTGGTTTGTACGAGTGCAAAAAGTGCCGGCCCTAACAATACGGCCAAAGTAATTCCCAGAATAATACCTTCGAGAAAAGGGGTCATCAGATAAATTTAGTAGGCAAAAAAGAATGTCAGCAGCCCGATGTTTCGGGATGATCCGTTACGATTGGGCAAAAATAGAAACAATCCTGAATTACACAAAGACCTTTTTAACGAATGACAAAATGAGCGGAAGCATTATTATCTGTTGTTTCTGATTCATTCTGAAACCTGAAATCTTCATATTCAACCACCTCCCCACGATCGATTTTGGCCATTCCTTGTAAAATTTCTTCTTTTTGTGCCGCTGACAGTGTGTCCCAAAAATCCGCTTTTGCTTCCCTTTTAAAGCAACTTTTTTATGGAACTGAGAATACTCGGATTATCAGTTTCCAGTAATAGCTTTAATACTTCCAGCTTTTCTGCCTGTAGGTTCATAATGATGATTTTTAGCAATATTAATCAAAACATTTTTTCAACTGAAAAAATTATAATGATTCACAAAAGCTATTTGCTGTTGTTTTTGAAGTCTTTAATAAATTGCTCCCATTCGTCGAGTTGGCGTGCTTTCATTACCCGGGGGAATTTATTTTGTGCGCCCTCTTTTCCGTGTTCTTTCATCCATTGATAAAACACTTTAGAAGGCAACACTTCCACAATCACATCTTTGATGGCGGCAATGCGTTCTACACGGTAATCGTCGTTGAGCAGTTTCAGATGCTCGTCGATCAGGCTGCGTGCCTGTTTGGGGTCGAGTGTATCGTCGGTTCCCAGAAACCATTTGTGGGAAAACATCGAGTCGTGTTTTATTCCGGCAACGGTAAACTCGCGTACCTCCACGTTCAGATCCTGGCACATCATCTCTACGGCCCGATTCATATTTTCCTGCGAGAGATGCTCGCCGCAAAGGCTCAGATAATGTTTGGTGCGTCCCGTAATGCGAATCTCGTTGAGGCGTTTGGAGGTGAACTTGATGGTATCGCCGATGAGGTAGCGCCAGGCACCGGCATTGCTGCTGATGAGCAGGGCGTATTCTTTGTCTTCTTCAACCTGCTCCAGGGTAAGCGCCTGCGGATGTTCTCTCAGGTTTCCCTCCTCATCGAAGTTGGTATCGTTAAAAGGTACAAACTCGAAAAAAAGGCCTGTATCCAGCGACAGCATCATCGAATCTACATTGGGTCGTTTCTGATAGGCGATAAAACCTTCGCTGGCCAGGTACGTCTCCATATAGGTGAGCGGCTTTGCCAGCATGCGCTCGAAACCTTTCAGATAGGGCGCCATCGACACACCGCCATGCACATAAATCGACAGGTTGGGCCAGATGTCGTGGATGGTCTTGAGCTTGTACTCTTTGATGATTCTTTCGAGGAGTATTTGCAGCCAGGCCGGCACCCCCACAATTACGCCGATGTCCCACTCGGGAGCTTTTTTTACAATTTCATCGAGCTTGGTGCTCCAGTCTCTTTCTTTAGAAATGCGTTTGCCGGGTTTGTAAAAAAATTGAAACCAAAACGGAATATTGCCGGTGGTAATGCCCGAGAGGTCGCCGGCGTAGTAGGTGCCATTGTATTGCAGATGCGTGCTGCCACCAAGCATCAGAATTGCTTTGCCTTTATCAAAAAATTCGGGTGGGAAATTATACAACGCCAGCGAAAGAAGCTGCCGCACACTGGTTTTTTTGATCGAGCGCAGCACCTCATTCGTTACCGGGATGTATTTACTCGATGCCTCGGATGTGCCCGAGCTGAGAGCGAAATATTTTACACGACCCGGCCATGCTACAAAGGCCTCGCCATTGAGCGAGCGATCCCACCATTTTATAAAAATGGAGTTGTAATCGTGAACAGGAACAGTTTTCTGAAAAGCAGCTACCGGATCGGAGGCGCGCAACAGCTCCGGAAAATTGTAGGCTTCGCCAAAGTGTGTAAATTGTGCTTTTCGCAATAGCTTCTTCAGAACTGATTGTTGCGCCCGCCAACCATCAAAACTTTTCTGATTCTCCTTGTTGCTCAAGCTGCGCAGCTCTATCGCCCGTTTTATAATGGAACCTATTATCGCCAAGATTCGTCTTTTTAGTTTTTAAAATACTAATACAGCGCAAAAATAATCTTTTCATAGCACAATCTTCCATTCCATCCCGGCCAATGACCATTGTGCTTTAGCAAAAAGGTTTTTACGAAATCTTTTAAATAAAAAATGGATAAACTTTCTAATTATAGTTTTTGTTTTTGTATTTTTACACCGTAATCAATTCCTAACAAACACCTTAAATCGATGAAAACTTACTTCTTACACATAGCGCTATTGCTATTGGCCTTGCCGGCTACAAAGATAAGTGCCCTGAATTCTATAAGCCAGCCCACAACAAATCCGTCAGAAGTTATTTCTGAACAAGTAAACTTTGCGTCTTATCAATGGATGCATAATAGTATTAATGAAAGTAAATTTGGTGATCCCGGGCCACGAATGACCGTATTCGCAGGAAACGATACCACTGTATGCCTCACCAGCAATTCGATTCCTGTGCATGGCTACGCTACCGACTATTATTACATTTCGTGGATGAGCACCGGCGATGGGTTTTTTGATAACCACATCTCTCTCCAAACCACCTACACACCAGGCGAGGACGACATTGCTTTGGGACGCGTAGTTCTTTATTTGGTGGCTATTAATAACACCCCCATTTATACGCGCATGGTCGATTCGGTGGAAATTACCATTGTGCCGGCGCCGCAATGTTTTGCCGGCTTGGAGGATACGGTGTGCAAAGGACAAACTTTTCAATTGCAGGGGGAAGCCTTTTACTACAGCAATCTTGTGTGGCTGAGCGCCGGCGACGGCACTTTCGACGACAACAGCCAGCCCGCGCCTGTTTATACTCCCGGCGCCGGCGATTGTTTGAATGGCGAGGTAAGCCTCTTGTTGGTCGCCAGTCCAACGGCACCCTGTACGCTTCCACATATCAGCAGTATGAATCTGGTGATTTACGATTCACCCGAAGTTTGGGCTGGTTCTGATACATTGCTTTGCGAAGGAGTTTACACATCTACAGCAGCTACAGCCACCAATTACCAATGGTTGCTTTGGCAAACTTCGGGCGACGGCACCTTCGACGATCCCAGCGCGCTTAATCCTGTTTATTATCCTGGAAGCGATGATATGACGGGAAATGAAATTTTCCTGGTGTTGCAGGCTTTTCCGTATGAGCCGTGTTTTTTTATCGCCACTGATACCATCGCGCTGCAAGTGATGCCCAGGCCGTGGGTGAGCGTTGGTGCAGATCAGACTATTTGTGCCGGCGATGTTGTGGTTTGTTCGGGTCAGGCCCAAAATTACCAACAGATACATTGGGTCACTTACGGAGGAGGCGGCACGTTTGCAGAGCCAAATGCGCTTACTACCACCTATACTCCCGGCTCTTATGAAATAGCCACCGGTTTGTGCTTTCTGGTGTTGGTTGCTGCCCCTCATTATCCTTGTATCCTTTCGGAATCGGACTGGATGGAGCTGAAGATTTATAAAAATCCAACAGTAGAATTGCCTCAGGAAATCATCAGCGTTACCGATACGGTGCATTTGTCGGGTTTGATGCAGCATTATCAGTCGTGCCAGTGGCATACCTCCGGCGATGGCACTTTTGGTGATGTCGCAAATCCGTCAACTGTTTATTATGCCGGACACAACGATATTGAGCAGCGACTTGTGGTGCTTTCGCTCGTGGCCATGCCATTATCACCTTGCCAGATTACTGTTGCCGACACTGTGGCGGTAAGTTTTGAATATCCACGGGTACTCGTTAACCAAATGGCAGACCGCACGCTAACCGGAGGCGAAATTTTAAATATGGAATTTGAAGTGGAAAGCCTTGTTTCGGGTCAATATCATTGGTATCGCAATGGGGTGTGGCAACAAAATATCAGCGGAAGCGAGTATCTCATTCCGCAAGTCTCTGCAATAGATGCAGGCGTTTATTATTGCATTTTCTCCAATCCATACTTTAGCATTTCGAGCGATACAGCGCATGTAAATGTGCTGGAGATGGCTACACAAACACTCTCGATTCCGGCAGGATGGTCAGCCATTTCCTCGTGTGTCATCCCGCCCTTTGCAGAGATATTCACTGTGCTGGATCCGATTATTCGAAAAATCATTGTTATCTATAATGATAGCGGTCTATTTTTCCCGCATACCACCAAAAACGATATCGATCATTGGACTACCCACACCGGTTATTACATCAAAACCACCGAAAGCTGTACGCTTACTTTGCATGGATATCAACAATTTCCTGCACCGGCGGTAAGCGTAAAACCTGGATGGTCGCTGCTGCCCGTCAACAGTCTGCAGCAGGTATCGATAGCTGCTTTGGTAGGATGCCATCAGGAGATAACAGCGATTAAAGAAGTGGCAGGAACAAAAATGTACTGGCCCGAAAAAGCAATCAATACGCTACAAAATTTACAACCCGGAAAAGCTTACGAAATCTTCAATAGTGCGAGCTACGAAGTGAGGCTTAATTTCCAGGGTTGTAAGTAGGGTTTGTCCATAAAGAAATAGTTGATTTGTTATTTGTCACCCCGCTCCTCGCCGGGATTGCCTAAGGCAATCCCGGCGAGGAGCGGGGGTTAACAACCCTTCATTTCAATCCCAGGCATAAATGCCTGGGCTACGGATTGCAAAAATGCCTGGGCTATGAATTTCCTCAATAAATCTCACTTTAAAGACAGACACTAAGTAATGCTTATCTATAATGTCCACGAAATTCATCCTTCGGCAACCAACTAAAGCTCTTGCTACTCTTTCCGGCTCTCGATGAGTATTTCCAGGATTTTGATCCCTGCTTCTGAAATTACTGTGCCGGGGCCAAAAATTGCTACGGCGCCGGCATCGTACAGGTATTGATAATCCTGATGCGGGATTACGCCACCCACAATCACCATGATGTCTTCGCGTCCCAGTGCAGCCAGCTCCTTAATCACTTGCGGCACCAATGTTTTATGACCTGCTGCCAGGCTGGAAACTCCCAGCACATGCACGTCGTTTTCCACAGCTTGGCGGGCTGCTTCGGCGGGCGTTTGGAACAGCGGTCCGATGTCGACATCGAAGCCCATATCGGCGTAGCCGGTGGATACTACTTTGGCGCCACGGTCGTGGCCGTCCTGACCCATCTTGGCAATCATGATGCGCGGACGTCGCCCTTCAAGCTCGGCAAATTTATCGGCAAGCCCGCAGGCTTTGGCAAACTTCTCGTCGCCTTTGGTTTCTGATGAATACACTCCTGAAATACTTCTGATGACTGCTTTATATCTTCCGAAAACTTTTTCGCATGCTGTCGAAATTTCACCCAGGGAAGCGCGCTTTTGGGCGGCATCAACGGCAAGCTCCAGCAGGTTGCCATTGCCAGTTTCGCATGCTTGTGTAATGGCATCGAGCGATTGTTGCACAGCGGCCTGGTCGCGTTCGGCGCGCAGTTTCTCCAGTCGCTTTATCTGTGCATCGCGCACAGCCGTGTTGTCGATGTCGAGGATCTCCATCGGGTCTTCTTTTTCGAGCCGATATTTATTAACACCCACAATGGTGTCGCGGTTAGAATCGATGCGGGCTTGCTTGCGCGCAGAGGCCTCCTCGATGCGCATCTTGGGTACACCGGTTTCGATGGCTTTGGCCATTCCACCCAGCTCTTCCACTTCTTCGATAAGTTTCCAGGCGCGGTGTGCTATTTCGTGGGTAAGTTTTTCGACATAATAGGAACCTGCCCAGGGGTCGACTGACCGGGTGATGTTGGTCTCTTCCTGAATAAATATCTGCGTGTTGCGCGCGATACGTGCCGAGAAATCGGTTGGCAGTGCAATGGCTTCGTCCAGAGCGTTGGTGTGGAGCGATTGGGTGTGCCCCAGGGTAGCAGCAAGCGCTTCCACGCAGGTGCGTGCCACATTGTTGAACGGGTCTTGCTCGGTAAGGCTCCAGCCCGATGTTTGTGAGTGTGTGCGCAAAGCCATCGACTTTTCGTTTTTCGGGTTGAATTGTTTTACAATCTTAGCCCACAGCAGTCGTGCTGCGCGCAGCTTGGCAATCTCCATAAAATGATTCATCCCGATACCCCAGAAAAACGAAAGCCGCGGAGCAAAAGAATCGATGTCCATGCCGGAGTTTACGCCTGTGCGCAGATATTCAAGGCCATCGGCCAGGGTATAGGCCAGCTCGATATCGGCAGTGGCACCGGCTTCCTGCATGTGGTAGCCGCTGATGCTGATAGAGTTGAAGCGTGGCATTTTTTGCGCGGTGAACTCAAAAATGTCGGCGATGATGCGCATGGATGGCAGCGGAGGATAAATATAGGTGTTGCGCACCATGAACTCTTTGAGAATGTCGTTTTGGATGGTTCCGGTGAGTTGATCAAGACTTACGCCCTGTTCCAGTCCGGCCACAATATAAAAGGCAAGTATCGGAAGCACGGCTCCATTCATGGTCATCGACACCGACATCTTGTCGAGCGGTATCTGATCGAAAAGGATTTTCATGTCGAGGATGGAATCCACGGACACGCCGGCTTTACCAACATCTCCTTCTACGCGTGGATGGTCGGAGTCGTAGCCGCGGTGCGTGGCCAGGTCGAAGGCAATAGAGAGTCCTTTTTGCCCGGCGGCCAGGTTGCGGCGATAAAAAGCATTGGATTCTTCGGCGGTCGAAAAGCCTGCATATTGCCGGATGGTCCAGGGACGCATCACGTACATGGTAGAGTAGGGGCCGCGCAGATAAGGTGGTATGCCGCCAGCATACTCCAGATGTTCGAGATTTTCCAGATCGGCTTGCGTAAAAACCGGTTTTACGGAAATCTGCTCCTGCGTCTTCCAGTCGGCGCTGATTTTATGATCTGCCTCCCATTCCGCAGCATTCCGGACAGGAATTGGGGATGACTTTATGTTGATATTTTTGAAATTTGGCTTCATGATCTGTTTATTTAATTCCTAACAGTTTTTGAAATTCTTTGAGTGTCTCCAGAACATTTGATTTTACATGTATGAAATGCTTCAGACCTTTGGCTTTAAGCTCTTCTACGATATCTTTCGGGTATCCTGCTACCACCACAATGGCCTCTTTGCCGATTTTTTCGTTTATCTCGGGAGCAATCGCGGGATAATCGTCGTCGGCAGCACATATCACCACGATTTGTGGTTTTACTTTGCGTAAAGCTTCAAGGCCGCTGTCGATGGTTTTAAAACCATTGTTGTCGATGATTTCGTAGCCGGCACAGGCAAAAAAGTTGCCGGCAAATTGTGAGCGGGCACGACGCATCGAAAGACTTCCATACGTAAACATGAATACTTTGGGACGATGATGCTTGCGGGTGTAGGCATCGGTTTCGGAGCGCAACTGCTCGAAAGCCATGGCTCCCCTGTAGAGTTTGAGTGTTTCCACAATGGCATCGTCGCTGCTGCAATCGGTTGGTTCCAATCTCTGGCGGTCGATGTCAGGATTGATCATTTCGCCGAAGTTGGGATATTGGTTGGTGCCTACCAGTATTTCGCGGCGGGTGGCCACATCCTGATCGCGCTTTTCAGCGGTTGTTTTTATCTGCTGTTGGATGATTCCTTTGCGGAAAGCTTCCACAAAACCTCCGGCTTCATCTATCTCCAGGAAAAGTTTCCAGGCGGCTTCGATGAGCGAGTCGGTGAGGTTTTCGATGTAATAAGAGCCGGCTGCGGGGTCGACAATTTTATCCAGATACGATTCTTCCTTGAGCAAAAGCTGCTGATTGCGGGCAATGCGTTCGGAGAAATCGCTGGTATCTTCAAAGATGGCGTCGTACGGCAACACTGTGAGCGAGTTGGTGCCGCCGATTATTGCAGCCATGGCTTCGGTGGTGGTGCGCAGCATATTCACGTGGGCGTCGTAGATGGTTTTGTTCCATTGCGTGGTGACGGAGTGGATGTGTGTGCGTGTGAAATCCACGTCGGAGGGACCGTAAGCATTCACAACTTTTGCCCACAGCAAACGGAAAGCGCGTATCTTGGCTATTTCCATGAAATAGTTGGATCCGATGGCAAAATTGAATTTGATGTTAGGAGCTATCGTATCGATGGAGATGCCTTTGCCGGTGAGGCGTGTGAGATATTCGGCACCATAAGCCAGCGCAAATGCCAGTTCCTGAACGAGGTTGGAGCCGGCATTTTTGAAATGGGTTGCGTGAACGGATAGTGCACGGAAATGTGGCGAATGCAAGGTGGCTTCGATGATTTCGGCGCAGGTATCAAAATCTTTTTCTTCGCTTTCGTACCAGTTGCCGCCAACGATCAGCCTGCCGATGGGGTCGTAGCCTGCCGAGCCATGAATCAGCTCCAGGTCTCGGTTGTATTTCTTAACCAGCTCCAGGTAATGACGAGCCACTACTGGCGCATGCGGGCCGCATATAAAATTTACTTCCACGGACTGGGCGTAGATGTTTTCCATCAGTTGCTCAATTTCATCCTTGGTAGGTGCTTTGCGTTGATCGAGCACAAAACCCAGCGAATCGACGCCGTTCATCAGGATGGTCAGCGCTTTTTTGTTGGTTTTGCCAATGTCGTCAACAACCAGGTTCTGGCGCACAAACCAGTTGTTATGCTTGATGCGCTCACCGCGCACGAATGGAAAATTGCCAGGAAAAATATTGAGGTAACTCAGATTTTCCAGATCCTCGCTGCGGTAGTAAGGTTTTACCGGAAAGCCTTCACGCGTATTCCATATCAGTTTGCGCGCGTAATCAGCTCCCTTCAGATCCTTTTGTATCACAGCTTCCCATTGCTCGGTACTAATGGGTGGGAAATCGCTGAAAAGCAGTGCCTGTTTTGTTTTTTCTTTTTGTTCAGCCATAAAAATCGGATTTTTATATATTGACTTTCAAGATAATGGATTCAGAATAAAATTATCCACCTGATCCTTTTGCAAATTTATAATAAAACCTGTCAGCCCATGCGTGGCCTTTGGTTTTGTTAAATATTGGAACCTAAAAGCCGCGACAAAATCTTACAGGAAAAGGGCGATTTACGATTTACGAATGACGATTTACGCTCGCCCTGAGGCTGCCGAAGGGAATGATGATTTATGATTTATGAATTTTTTGAATCTTAAATCCTGAACACCGAATCTTGAATTGTAGCCCCAAAGGGGTGAAATCAATAGTGGTATGTAATAGAAAGTCCAGGCCTTATTGGCTTAATAAGGTAATAAGGTTTAAGGTGATCATGGGAATGCTATTCTCTACTAAGGTTGGGTCAGTAAAAATAAGGTTTCCATTATTTACCGGAGATTTATTTCATTAAAACGAAAAAAGAAAACGCTACCTTTCGGCAAATTTTACCGTAGGCTTTGTCAGAAAATTTTAGAGCTTCCGGCTAAAAAGAAAAAACCTTATCAATTTTCTAACCTCAGTGGAAAATGTAAACCGCCTGATGTCACCAACCTTATTATTACTGAATTACGAGTTTTTTGAATATCGAATACTGAACACCGAATCTTGAATTTTGATCCACATTGCCCATTTGCCAGAAATTTTAAAACCCCGGAAAGCTGTCGACAAACTTTATGGAGATGTCTTCAAAACTATCCACAAATTGGATGGTGAAATCCGGAAAACTCTCTACAAACTCCCATTTGCCACAATCATTCGGAAATGACGTTACCTTTTCCACCTGCAGGTCGGCAAACGATTCTACCACCTTTACCTTAATATCAGCAAAAGAGGTAACCACCTGTACTTTGCCATACAGCCTTATGCCACCGTAAGTGCAGGTGGATTCGTTTATGGCCGGTTTCTGATGCCGTAAAGCATAATCGGTTATCCCGGCAGGATAGTCGTAGCTAATGGTAAAATCTGCCGAGGAGCTTACCAGCTCTATGCTGAAGTCCTCGAAATGTTCTACAAATGTCCACTCGCCACACTGCGACGGATAGTTGCGGGTTGTGTCAACATTAAGATCAGCATTATAGCTCACCACGCGCACTTTATAATCAGCAAAATGTTCTACGACTTTTACCTTTCCATACAATTGCTTCCCATTTACCGTACAGGTGTAGGCATCCAATTTTTGGCCAAATGCCGTAGCTGAAATTCCGAAATCCACAGAAATATTAGCGTAAAGCCAAGGATGGTTTTCATTAGTTTTTTGATTTAAAAATAAAATCAAAGATAAAAAAATCCCGGGAAGTACCGCAGTGGCTTCTTCCCGGGATAAAACAGAGATTTTTATGACCCACTTTTTTACCTGATGACGATTTTTTGCGTCGTGGTTTGAATGGTATTGGTAAGCGTTACAAAGTAAACGCCTTTGGGTTGCTGCTGCAGATTGATAACTGCATGCTGCGTCACCTGGTTCTGATACATCAGTTGACCCTGCGCGTTGGTGATGGTTACGTCGCAAGGTTGATCGGTGACGATGTTGATAAGTCCGTCGGAAGGATTGGGATAAATAACCGCGGATGATTCGTTGACACCGATTCCGGTAGCTCCGAATTTAAAGCCATCAATCACCGACAATCCGTTGGTTGCGAACAATCCATCAGCATTAGCGAAAGCGGAATTATAAACCAAAGCTACATGCTCGGCAACGCCATTGCGGAAGATGCGGCACTGCATCGTTTGTTCTTCGGTCATGCCGTCGATGGCATCGGTGGTGTTGTCATCACCATACACCACCAGCGGGAGCACCGTTTCGTTACCGGAAAAAGTAGCCATGCCGGTGCATAAACCATTTGCATCGAACATTCCGACTACATCGCCGGCCTGCAGCATTGCAAGCGCCTGTTGGCTGATGGCAATGATGTGCTGGTCGCCGGTAGCGGTCACGTCGTTCCACGAACTATTATTTTCGGGCTTGAAGGTTTTTGCGGCGGTAGCTTTAGAGAACTTACCATCAAAATCGATGGTGCCGGATTGTGTAAATCTGGTAAGATATGCATAGCCGGGCGTGAGCACTTCGAGTGCGCCTTCGATACCGGGAACGATTCCGCCGGCAGGCCAATAGACATCGCCGGTTTTTATGTCAAACATAAATTCCACGGCATCGCCCAACGGCACAATTAAATCAGCAACATTTACCGGCTCCTGACTTAATACCGGAACAAAGGCTGTTCCTGGCTCAAATGCATATGTTTTGTCGGCAAGCTCAGCGCCTTCAAATACAAAGTATGACGACCCGGTGAGCTTGATTTTATATCCCTGGTGGGTATTCCATTCGCCTAAGGTATTGATGGCGAACTCCGGCCAATAGATGCCGGTTTTTCCGAGCAGGATTACCAGATTGTTGTTTAAGGGTGCGAAAAGTTCTTCCATTGGAATTTTCCCGGGTTCCAGATTGCTCGATATTCCGCTCCAGCCACCAGAGTAGAGCATTGGCAAAGCCTCCGCCTCGTTGCAACCAGCACCGGGCGTTCCATACACAGCATCTCCGTCGGCGTTCAGTCCGGCAAATTTAGTAGATGCCGACCAGTAAGCCGGATCGTTGTTGTCCATAGAGGCATCGCAGAAAGTAAGCGAGGGGCCGTAACCATCTGGTTCCACAGGCCACAAACCACCGTCGTCGTAGGTTACCTCAGCACGCACGTTGCCCAGGGCGTCGGCCAACGTTATTTTTTCGCCACCATTGCTCAGGCCACCGCTTGTCCATTCCGGAGCTTCAAAACCAAACACTTGAGCAAATGCTGCTGTATTAACACAACTAATTGCATAATCGCCGGGGGCAAGCATCATATCCGGAAATTCAAAATTAACACCCGCAGTAAACGACCAGCCACCAAGATTAACCGCACTGATTCCGTTGTTGTAAATTTCGATATACTCCAGCACGTCCTGCCCTCCTTCGGGCGGATTGTACATTATCTCCGTGATCTTGATATCAAACGGCGGCACGATGGCGAAGAAATCATCGCTACCGTCGTCGGGGAGATTTTCTGCAGTACGCAGATTAATTTTATAGGAATCTCCTACCGGCTGCGTAACATCCCAGAGGAACGAACCCTGCTCGGCCGGAACATCTTCTGCCAGCAATATTACATAGGTGGTAAGGTCCAGGAAAATATCCAGGGTAGCTTCGGCGAGATTGGTTTGCCAGGTAATGGTAAACATCGAACCCTGCTCTATCTCTTCGCCACCATTTGGCGCGGTCAGCAGCAGATAGTCGGGCACAACGATGTCGGCCAGGTTGCGGCTGGTCAGATATTCGCCTTCTGCGCGTGAGTTAGGAATACCTGTTACATCGGCAGCATCGGTGGGAATGGTTGTTGCAATATAATCCACACCATAAAAAGTAGTTCTAAACACACCACTTTCTGTAGCATCGCTGATGCCATAAAGCTTTCCATTGGCAAATGTAGCGCCGCCATCGGCAAACGTTACACCTTTTATCTCTACCAGCTCCGATTCATAATCCTCAAAGTTGGTAGCCAGATCATCCAAAGTAATAACCTGTGGAACAATGACATTATTGGTAGAAGTGGGAGCGCCAGGATCATTTGCAGGTATAAATTGGAACATGCCGCCATACACATTGATGGTACCCACGATGCCCGTTATGCCATCATAAATATTATAAAAGGTAGTGACCTTCCCGTCATAATCGTCGATGAGGACCCCGGCAGTAGCATCTTCGATAAATTTTTGGTTGCGGAAAGTTTGTTGGAAGGTGAGCACTACTTCGCCCGTAACTTTAAAATAATCCGTCACTCCATCGTAATAAGCAGCCCGCAATGCGGCCAGATTTTCCACTTCGATCACCGGCAATATTTCGTAGTTAGCGGTTGAAATATTGCTGGGGTCAAAACCATCAGCGTAAGCAATGGCTTTGATAGATAATGAGGCCGTTACCGGAATGGGTGCGGTGTAGAGCGTTGCATTGTCGTCGGGATCGCTGCCATCGGTGGTGTAGTAAATTTCGGCGTTGGGCGTATCGCTGGTGAGCGTTACGTCAAAGCTTTCGAAATAGGTGCCAGAGGGTACCGAGAAGAGGGGGAGAGCAGCTACCGGAGTAGTTGATCCGCCACAGTTGGCGGTATGCATTCCGATGTTGCTATAATCATCGGCGTCAATAACAATCCACTCGCTGTTGGCAGCATTGGTACCTGCCGACGAAGCCCAGTCAGCGTTGGGGCTGCAAATATCGGCTTTGCGAATCAGTGTGTGGTTAGCAGTGGCATTGGTAACGCCTGCTACATCCCAGCCTGAACCCGGATCCGGGCCATCGGTTCCAATCACATCAATCATCTGCCAATTGCCATCAACATTTCTGGACAACCCTACCGCATCATCACCATTAAAATATGCCAAAGCACTGGTCAGATCAGTTTCAGCAAGAATCTCCGGAATGGATTGACTATTGGCGATAACAAAAACATCACCATCGGCCAAAGTGCCCGAAAGCACTTCTGTATATTCGTCCCAGTTACCGCCATTGGAGATACGATGCACCTGATAATTTGAAAGATCGACAGCAGCACCGGTTCCATTGTAGATTTCTACGTGTTTATTATGACCATAGCTACCTTCGTAATATTCACTGTAAAACAAATCAGCAGCGCCAGTTACTTCGCACGGAGTGCAACTTCCAAAGCAAACAACCTCAAGCACGGTGTTTTCTTCGGCAACGTCAAGGTAGCGGTTGTATCCGCCAAAGCCATCATCTTCGCCACAATCGGCAGGTACAACTTCGGAAAAAGGCCAGTCGTTTCCATTAATGAATTTGTAAAGAACATGGTCACCCACGTTGATGGTGGCGGTAAAAGTATAAATCCCATTTCCGGCATCGCTCATCAGCGAGCTTCCCGGATTCCAACCCTGGAAACTACCTACTACGTGTACTCCGTTGAGAGATACTTCCTCGTTGCTCATATCCACCTGAAAGGTGATGTCGGCAGTGGGAGCATCACAATCAACCCAGCTGGCAAAGCATACCGGGTCGAGCACAATGCCGCCAACCGGAACACTTAAAAAACGATTTCCGTTTTGGTTACAAGCACCGGGTACCGATTCATCCTGTCCCCAGCTATTGCCATTAACATACTTGAATTCGTAATAAGCGCCTTCCTCAAGCATGGTTGTGTAGGTATAAACCGCATCATGGGCCAATGACATGGCTGTAGCCCCGGGTGCCCAGCTCTGGAAACTCCCGGCAATATGGACGCCATCACCAGACACGGACTGTTCGGCCATATTCACCTGGAAGGTAACCTCCACCTCTGGCGGATTACAAACCGCACAACTGCCAAAGCAAACTGCTTCGAGCACCATCGCTGCGTCGCCAACAATTACCTGGCGGTTGCCGCCAAAAGCACAGCCAGGAGGTACGCTTTCGTCTGCGCCCCATGCAATGCCATTGATGTACTTAAAAGAATAAGTGCCAGCCGGAAGCTGCACCGTTAAAGCATACACGCTGGTGGCGCCCACCTGCGTCATCATGGTTTCGCCGGGCGCCCAATTGTTGGGGTAGCCCGCTTCGTTTTGAAAATCTCCGGCCACACTTACACCATCATCACTAACCGTTTGTTCCGACATGTCTACCTGAAAGGTAACGTCAACCTGCGCCATTGCGCAAGTGATAAATCCGCTGAAAATCAGCATTAAAAAACCAAGTAAAAATTTCTTCATAAGTAATAAAATTTAGATGAATAAAAGAATTTGAGATGTATTTGAAAGTTTTAATAAAAAAAGGCTGCCACGATATCACGCTGTTTCTGCCGTTAATTCCGTAGCAGCCTTTTTGTGATCATTTTAAGTGTTCCGCTTATTTGCCTTCGCAATCCGGATAAGTTAAGTTAATTGGCGCGCTCACCTTGATGAAACAGGCACTTCCCGGCTGCAGCGTTTGCAGCGTGAAAACATTTCCGGCAGGATAATAAATGCGGTTGCTGCCCATTTCTTTTACAAAAATAATTTCGGCGTGCCCGCCAAATAAAGCAGCAGCATCCACCGGGCAGGAGCTTAGAACCGGCAGCCCGTTCCATCCTGTTGTTAATGCAGCAGTGTGGTCGGTGCTTTCGGTGCCGTAAAGCACCAGATAGAGCTGGCTGGTCAGGTTGATCTGATAGCCCTTGTCGGGATTCCAGTTGCCAATGGTATTCACGCCGTTGCCTGGCAGGTAAACGTTACTAAAGTCCTGCGCCCCCAACAGTTTTTCCACGACGGGCTGCATGTTGGTTTCCATCGCAGGATTGTTCAGGTCGAGATAGGTGGAAATGCCCGACAAGCCTGATTTCAGCAGGATGCCCTGTCCGGGAATGGCAAAGTTGGCTGCTCCGGGCGTAGCATAAACGGCCATTCCATCCGCATTAGTAAAAGCAAAAGTGGTTTCAGGTTTCCAATTGGTTCCGTCGTTGTTATCGGCAAAAGGATCAGTAAGTGCCAGCGAAGGGCCATAACCGTCGGGGGCTAGAGGCCATACACCGCCGTCGTCGAAATTAACGATATCCACTTGCTGTCCGGCACTGTTCATCAACTCTAACGTTTCGCCGCTGTTGCTCAATCCGCCACCGGTCCATTGAAGCGCTTCGATGCCATATGAGTTTAGCATCACATTGGCGCGATAGGCCACTACCAGGTAGCTGTCGGGAGCAAGTTCGTAATCAGGAAACACAAATTCGACGCCCTGGCTGAAATAGTAGTTTTCGAGATTAACAGCGGAAGTTCCGCGGTTGTAAAGCTCGATAAACTCAGTAGTGTCAGTGCCGCTTTCGGGCGGATTGTACATTATTTCATTAATAACAATATTATCAATAGGCTGGGGTGCCACAACGGAGAATGGAGCATCGCTGGCATCGAAGGGTGCGCCGGTAGCCAAACCCGAAATAATGACGGTATAATTACTACCCACCGCCTGTCCGGCAGGGATGGCCCATGCGTAGGTGCCTGCTGAGGCAGCAACGGCGCCTTCAAGAAGCGTTGTGTTGGCGCCGTCCGACAGTTCAATCTTCACATCGCCTTCGAAAGCCTGGCTCGTCCAGGTGATGTTGTGCAAAGTTCCCTGTTCCCACGATTCGCCACCATTGGGCGAGGTTACGGTGATGGCGGGAACGATGGTTCCAACAATGCTAAACACGCCGTCGCTTTCGTCCGTGGGGATTCCGTCGGTGGTCTCGGAGATGATGATTTTATAATTGTTGCTGGTAGCAAAATCAGCAGGAATTTCCCAATTCCACACACCAGCATTTACAGGCACATTTTCGGCAAGCGTCACTGTGGTGGCCAGTTGGGTATCGGTAAGCTCAATTTTTATTGTTCCGGTAAATCCGAGATACGTCCAGGTAACTTCCTGTGAGCTGCCTTGCGCAAAGGTTTCGCCGCCATTAGGTGCGGTGAGCGTAAGCAGTTCTACGCCAAACACAGAATTGGCCATGCCGGGAGTGCCATCGTTTACCAGGCTGGCCGCCCAGTTTTCGGGCAGGGAGTTGTTGAGATTAGGATCGAGTAATTCCAGTGAAGGACCTTCGCCATCGGGTTCTGTTGGCCACAATCCGCCATCGGCATAAGTTACACTGTCAGCAATTGCCCCCTCAGTATCCAGAAGTACAATAGCTTCGCCGGTATTGTTGAGAGCACCAGAAAACGGCCCCACCACGTTGCTGATTCCGTAATGAGAAATAATTGTATCAGGCTTAATGGCAACTACCAGGTAGCCGCCATCGGCAATGGTGGTGCCGGCCTCAAAAGTATAGCTGATGGCATTGGTCAGGCTCCAGCCACCCAAATCCACAGCAAAGCCACTGTTGTTGTAGAGTTCCAGATATTCATAATCGGCATCGTTGCCCAATTCATAGGCAGGATTGTACATAATTTCGTTGATGACAATGTCGGGATCGGGCAGCGGCTCGATTACGGAGAAATTGTCGTCGCTCAGATCCAAAGGATCACCAGTATTTACACCCTGCACCTTTATTTTATAGGCATCCCCTACCACAAACGACATGGGAATGGTCCATTCGTAAGCTCCGGTATTGATAACATTATCGGCCAGTAGAATATTGGTAAATGGCGCCTTGGTTACGGTAATTTTTACGTTGCCCCCAAAGTTGAGATTCAGCCAGGTAATATTGTAGGTTTCACCTTTTTGCCACACTTCGCCGCCATTGGGAGCGGTTACCTGAATAGCAGGAGGCACTTGGTTCTGGATGAGATCGTTGTTGCTGCGGGCTGTCAGGTAGTTGCCTTCAGAACGTGCATTGGGCAAACCGATAATGTCCATAGGAACCGCCGGAATGGTGGTACCAATATAATCCACATCATAAAAAGTAGTTCTGAAATCGTATGCTACGGCAGCCGGACCGGTAATAGGATAAACCAATCCGTTGGCAAACGTTGCTCCTGCATCGGTAAAAGTAACACCATTAACACGTACCAGTTCTGATTCATAATTTTCAAAATTGGTAGTTAATTCCGTAAGTGTAATCACTTGTGGTGCAGGATAATTTCCAGAGGAGACCGGGTCGCCAGGATCCTGTGTTGGTGTAAGTTGCATCATCCCGCCAAATTCGGCTACCTGCCCCCAAAGGTCGGTAATGCCGTCGCCAATTTCGAAATCGGAGGTGATGATGCCATTATTATCGTCGATTAAAATACCTGCTGTAGCATCCTGCACATATTTCTGGTTGCGGAATCCCTGCTGGAAGGTAAGGAAGGCTTCACCGGTGAAATGATAAAGGTGACCGGGAACTCCTGCACGAAGCGCAGCTATGGTGGTTACCGTTTCCGGGAAAACATATTGCGCTGTAGTAATGTAACTGGGATTGTAACCATCCAGAAAGGCTCTTGCTTTGAGTGTAGTTGTTTGTGAGATTGTAATCGGAATAGTGTAAGGCTGTGACAGCTCGGTGGGATCGCTGCCATCGGTGGTGTAGTAAATGGCAGCGCCGGGAGTTTCGCAGGTAATGGTAACGCTCACCGGATTGGTGTACGTGCCGCTGCCGGGCGTAAATACGGGCGTAGCCACGGTTGTGCCACCCTGGCATTCGGAGACGTGGAAGCCGAGATAAATCCATGTGTGTAATGGGTAAACGATCCATTGGGAGTCGTCGGCATTGGTTCCTGCCGAAAGCGCCCAGTCGGTGGTGGGGCTGCACACATTTGGTTTGCGTACAAGGGTGTGATCTTTGGTTCCGTCCGGTACGCCAGCCACCGGCCATCCCGCACCCGGGTCAGGACCTACCACACCAATAATGTCGATGAGTATATCATTTTTAAACAAACCCATCACATCATCTCCATTAAAATTTATAACAGTGCTGTTAAGTGTATCAGCCTCTGCCACAATTTGAGGGTCAGCATCACTACGCGAAATAACATAAACTTCATTATCAGCTAAAATTCCGCTTAAATCCATACTTGAACTAAAGTTAGCACCGTTTGTGCCTTTTTTTACCTGATATTCAGATAAGTCTATCGAAACTCCAGTCCCATTGTAAATGTCGACGTACTTGTTGTAACTCAGGCCTTCGCAGTACTACGAGAAGAAAAGCTCCGAGGCCTGCCCGAAGGTCATTAGCGTTAGTGCTGCGAAAAACGCTGTTAAAAAAATGTGTCGTAGATTTTTCATAAAATATTAGGTTTTAATTGTTAATAAATAAATTTTAAAAAAAGAAAGGTATCCCGAAATCCATCGGGACACCTTTTGTGCGTGAAAATTACTGTAGGATGATGCGGCTGTTGAAGATGTTTTCGGTACCTTGTCCGTATCCTTTAATAAAATAAAAACCGGGTTTCAGATTGCTGATGTCGATTGCCTGCGAAGCATCCGTCATTTGCTGGCGCAGCATCAGGCTGCCGGTGGCTGAATAAACTTCCACCAGGCGCACTTCCATTTCGGTATCGATGGTAAAAGTGCCGCGCGTCGGGTTGGGGAAGATATTGACCTGCCGCTGGCTTGCTACTTCATCGATGCCACTGATGTTGTAGGATCTTGCTTTAATATTATCCACCTCCCAGGTAGCTGAGGCTGCAGTGGTAGATGTGTAAACAAAAGCGATGGTAATATCGTCAACTACCAAATCCTGAATGTCGATTACGCCGGAGTTGGTCCACTCCCAGAAGATGTTGCCCACAGGCCAAATGGCTCTGTCGGTAATATCTGTCCAGGTGGCGCTGTAGGGCTGCCCGTTGCCGGTATAGTCGGTCGAGAGTTTCAATGCCAGGGGTGCTCCGGTATAGGCCACAGCCGAATGAAAGATGATGTTGAAACCATCGCGCCAATTGCCAAAACTAATATTGGGTGAGATGAGCCAGTCTTCATTTTCGAAAGAGGCGCCGCTAAAACCGCTGATGCGTGCACAGGGAGTTCCGTCGATGCCATGGATGGTATCGCGCGTCCATACCTGGTCGCCTGTTATGCTTACACGTTCCCACTCTTCCCAACCTGGATTGAAGGTTGTGAACAATGCGTCATCGTAAGCATACATATAGTCTAAACTGATGGTGGCATAAGGTGGCACACCGTCCGTTTTGTAATCTATCTGTGAACCGGAGCCAGTGTATGGGAAAATTCTGAAGAAATATTCTCCAATGTCGAGATCGATAAATGTGTAACGCTCAATCCCGTACATCACGTTCATCGCACCGCTGCCATTGTTCAAATCCGGATCGTTCTCTACAGGAACGCCATCTACCGGTAAAGGAATGTTGTTTTGGTTGGCAGCCAAAATCAGGTAGCCATCAGGTAAAATTTCGCCGGTAGCATCTTCCCATATTAGTTTTATATCATTGGCCATGGGCGGGAAGATTTCAAAATTCTCCGGATAGTTGGAAGGCTCGGTGGGAGGCAGCTCCTGTACGGTGATGCTCACGTTGTCTATTTCCCAGTTGGCCGATTCGGTTGCGGTGGAGAAAAACTGGAAAGCCACATAAATGGTATTGTTGGTGAAGCCGGACAGATCGATATAACCGGATTCTGTCCAGGCAAAGCTGCCCGGCGACCACATCGCTTCATCGGTAAACACCTGCCAGGTAAAATCGTTGGGGTTGCCCGTGCCGGTGTAGTCGGTCGAAATGCGCAGCTCCAGTTGCGGACCGACATAGTTTTTGGCCGAGAAAAACTTGAGCACTTCGTTGCTGCTGGCTGAAAGATCAACTGGCGGCGAGATGAGCCAGTCTTCGTTTTCGTTGTTACCACCGGCATATCCCGACATCAAAGCACAGGGCGTCCCTTCCAGCCCATAGGTGTTGTTGCGGCTCCATTGCTGATCGCCCACCACGCTTACGGTTGTCCAGCCGCCCCAGTCGGCATTAAAATCCGTAAAGAGCAAAAAGGTGGTTTCTTCGGTTGTGGCTTCCGTTGTGGGTGGTGTGCCGTCAGTTTTGTAGTCGATAAATTCACCAGAATTGGTGTAGGGATAGATGGCAAAATAATAAGTCGCATTTTGTGGAAGGTTATAAACATTTGCTGTTTGAACACCCGGATTGATGTTGAGTGCACCGCTGCCATCGCTAAGCACATTGTCGTTAGCTACCGGAATGCCATCTATCGGAGCAGCTATGGCTGGATTGTCGGAAGCCAGAATAAGGTATCCTGCCGGAAGCTGAGCGCCCACGGCATCTGTCCACGAAAGTGCTATCGACTGGCCAACAGGATTAGCTGTAAAATCCACCGGATAATTGGTAGGCTCCGGGTCGGGCACATATTCTCCCTCACCGGTTAACAGCACATTATCCACTTCCCAGGTAGCAGCGTCGTCGGTGCCGCAAGCATACACAAAAGCGATGTACACGCTGCCTGCATATCCCGAAAGGTCTAAATCTCCCGAAGCGGTCCATTCCCAAAAAGTAACACCATCGGGTAGTATTGGCTCCAGATCAATCCAGGTAGCTGTGGAAGGATCGCCACCACCATCATAATCCGTCGAAACGTAAGCCGAAAGTTGCGGTGTGGCGGTGGGATACCCTACTGCTGTATAAAAAGTGAGGATTTCGTTTTCAAAACTTCCCAGGTCGATCATCGGCGAAATGAGCCAGTCTTCGTTTTCGTTGGCAGCGCCGCTTGCAAAGCCGGAGATACGTGCGCAGGGCGTGCCGCCGATGCCAAAGGTGTTGGTAGCATTCCATACCTGATCGCCTGTAATGCTGATGGCTGTCCAGTTGGCAAAGCCGGCATTGAAGTTTTGTGAATGGATTACCACGATGTTGGGTGTTTCAACTTGCGCTGCCGGAGGCGTTCCGTCAGTTTTGTAGTTGATGTTGGCACCACTGTTCGTGTATGGGAAAATTTTGAAATAATAGGTGGTAGCCGGCTGAAGATCGGGAAAGGTAATGATTTGCACTCCAAAAGCTATGTTTATGGCTCCCTCGCCATCGCTGAGGTCGGTATCGTCGTCAACGGGAACGCCGTCCTCGGGCAAAGTAATGTTGTCGGCAGTGCTGGCTTTTATCAGATAGCCGTGAGGCAGTTGGCTGCCGGTGGCATCAGTCCACGAAATCACCGCGCTAAGGCCTGCAAGTTCGGCAGCAAAATCGGCAGGATAATTATCCGGTTCACCGGCCAGACCCGTCCATGATTCGAGGTCGCCGTTGTTGATGGTTAAAGGTGTGCCAATGGGCGATTCAAAAATGAAATCGTCCACGTATTGTATTTCACCAGGAACAAATAAGGGCGTGACATCATAAAAACGGATGCCCACCTTTGCACTTGTTATGTTGGCGGGTACTTCGCCTTCAAAGCTAAACTGTTCCCAGCCGCCTGTGTTGGGACCCAGATAGTTGGTTGCATACAATGTGGTATTGTCCGACCAGATTATTTTGGCGCGAACACGTACGTTTTCGGAAGTGTAACCCCAAAATAACATTTTGAATGTATTTCCTGCCGTAACAGGAATCACGGTTTCGTTTTCAAAATCGCAACTGGCCTGCACATCGCTGTTTACGATGATGCCACTGCTGTAGCTTCCCTGCTGCACGATGGTCGATTCCTGAAAGGCTTCGATTTGGGTATCGACAAACCAGTGGAGAGGCTCTTGTGCCTGCAATGCTGCCGTTGCCAATAGCATCAGGATGAAGAATAGATGTTTTTTCATATGGTATTGCTATTAATTATTAATAAAAAAAAAGGAAGCCGGAACTTGTGCTCCGGGCTTCCTTTCCGATGAGTTATTCGATTATGATGCGTCTTACGACGGAGGTGCCCTGTTCGTCAAGAATGAAACGGACAAGGTAAAGGCCTTTTTGCATTTGCTGCAAATTGATGCTTCCGTTTGAAGCGGGGGTTTTCGCGCTGTAAACGAGCTGCCCGGTCACTGAATAAATATCGATAGCCGTGGGCGCTTCCTTCAGGTCGTAATTGATCAGACCTTTGGCAGGATTGGGATACAAATCAAGCAGGTACGATTCGGGATCGTTGATGCTGCTGGTTCCCTGGATGCGGATGTTGTCGACTTCCCATGTTTTCGAGGCCACGGCATCGGAAATAAATTTAAAGGCAACCCAAATGGTTTGATTGGCATAATCCTGCAAACTGAGGCTGCCCGAATGTGTCCACACCCAGAAAGGGTCTCCTGCCGGCCATTGTGCCTGTGCGGTAAAGTCGTCCCAGGTGAAATCGTTGAGGTTGCCGCTGCCGTCGTAATCTGCCGAAACAAGCACCTGCAGTGGGTCGCCGGTATAGGCTACCGCCGAATAAAACATTAGTGCGGCATTGGTGATTCCTGTAAGATCGATAGCCGGCGAAACCAGCCAGTCTTCGTTAACGTTGGAAACGTCGTTGGCATAACCGCTCATTCGGGCACATGCCGTTCCATCGATGCCATAAGTATTGTCGCGGCCCCACACCTGGTCGCCGACAACGCTGATGGGCGTCCAGTTTTCCCAGCTTTCGTTAAAGGTGGTAAAACGCAAATCGGCAGCAGCCTCGCCGGTGGTAGCTTCGGTATGGGGAGCGGTGCCATCGGTTTTGTAATTGATGTCAGTACCGGAATTGGTGTAGGGAAAGATCACAGCGTAGTAAGTGGTGTTTGCTTCAAGATCATTAAGATTTACCTGCTGCACGCCGGGCATCACATTTTTGGCACCCATGCCATCGCTCAAATCCAAATCGTCGGCAATGGGTGTTCCGTCTACGGGCGCTGTAAACTCGTCGGCATTGCTTATCATCACAAGGTAGCCTTCCGGAACAATGTCGCCGGTAGCGTCCGTCCAGGTGATGGTGATGTTTTGATCCTGTGCCTCCGCGGCAAATGCGGTGGGATAGTTAGAAGGCTCGCCTGTAACCTGCGCGGGAGCCAGTAAAACGTTGTCGATTTCCCAGGTAGCTGCCTGCTCGGCTGAAGAGTAATAAACAAAGGCCAGGCGCACGGTACTGCCACCATAAGCTGCCAGATCGATATTGCCCGATTCAGTCCATTCGTAATTGTTGGTTGACCAGGCAGCCAGATCAGTGAGGTCGTCCCAGGTGGCGTCGTTGGGGTTGCCGGTACCGTCGTAGTTGGTAGATACTTTAAAGCGTAAAGCGGGGCCGGCAAATTTGGTGGCCGAATAAAAACTTTCCACCATATTGTCCATACCCGCCAAATCATAAGCTGGTGAGAGCAGCCAGTCTTCGTTGACTACGGCGCTGCCGCTGCCAAATCCTGACATCTTAGCACACGGGCTGTTTTCGATACCAAATTCGGTGGTGCGTATCCACGTTTGGGGGCCAACCAGACTTACCGGTGTCCATCCGCCCCAGTCTTCGTTGAAGTCGGTGAACAGGCTTAGGACTTCTTCGTCGGTTGTAGCTTGTGCCATTGGTGGATTGCCATCATTTTTATAGTCGATTACCACGCCGGCATTGTTGTAGGGAAATATTTTGAAATAATAGGTTTGTCCACCTGTTAATTCTGCAAACGAGAAGCTGGTTGTTCCATAGGAAATGTTTATTGCGGCTGTTCCGTCGCCAAAATCAAGGTCGTTCTCTACGGGCTGGCCGTCCTGTGGAGCTACGATGTTGTCGGCATCGCTTCCCAAAAGCAAATAATGCTCCGGCAGCACATCGCCGGTAGCGTCAACCCAGGTGAGGTTGATGGTTTGTCCTTGCGCGGCAGCCGCAAAGTCAGCGGGATAGTTGGAAGGCTCCGGTTCAGGCGTTATCTCACCTTCGCCGCTAATCATAACGTTGTCGATTTCCCAGGTAGCCGCCGCATCATTTCCGCTAATGTAAAGAAAAGCTACATGAACATTGTCGCCGTTGAAGGACGAAACGTCCATCACACCCGAGTTGGTCCACACCCAGTTGGGCGGGCTTACTGGGAGCATCGGATTTAGCTGTGTCCAGGTGGCAGCAGAGGGATCACCGCCGCCGTCATAGTCAGTCGAAATATGTACGGTAAGCTGCGGTTGGGGGGTAGAATAACCTACTGCGCTAAAGAATGAGAAAATCTGGTCGTTGCAGGTGGTAAAATCCATCGATGGCGAAATGAGCCAGTCTTCATTAGCCTGGGCAGCACCACCGCTGAATCCTGACATTTTAGCGCAAGCGGTACCGTTGATGCCGTTGGTGTTGTCGCGACCCCACTCCTGCTCGCCGGTAACGCTCACACGTGTCCATCCGCCCCAGTCGGCGTCGAAGTTTTGGGTTTCCAATATTACAATGCTTCCAATGGTGGCTTGCGCCGATGGAGCTGTACCGTCGGTTTTGTAGTCCACGTTGAGGCCGCTATTGTTATAGGGGAACATTTTGAAATAATAAGTTGTTAATGGCTCCAGTCCCGGAAACAAAAAAGATTCCTCCCCGTAAGCCACATTGGCGGCTCCACTGCCATCGGCCAGATTGAGGTCGTCGGTAACGTAGATGCCATCTACCGGAGGGGTAATGTTATCCTGCGTGCTGGCTTTTATCAGATAGTTGCCCGGCAACGGGTCGCCCACAGCATCAACCCAGGATAGCACTATATCAACGCCCGATGCGGTAGCCGTAAATTCTGTAGGATAATTGGAAGGCTCACCGATGGTGCCGCCCCAGGTTTCAAAATCCCCGTTTACTACTGTAAGTGGTGTTCCGATTGGTGATTCAAAAGCAACATCATCCACGTATTGGGTTTCCGGGGGATTAAAACCACTCACATCGTAGAAGCGCAACCTTACGGTTCCTGTGGATGCGCCATCCGGGATGGTTCCTTCAAAGGTGTATTGTTCCCATCCTGCCGTGGCAGGGCCAACATAGGTGCCTGGCCATTCCGTGCTCGCGGCATCATAGTCCACAACGGCAGTTATGCGAACGTGTTCGCTGGTATTGGCCCAGAAAGAAATTTTGTAGGTAGCACCCGGCGTTACGGGCATCGGGCTGTCGTTGGCAAAGTCGCAGTTAGCCTGCACGTCAGTCATTACCATTACGCCACAACTGTAATCGCCACCATGCACAGTGGTTGATTCTTTAAAAGTTTCTATTCCTGAGTCGTCTGTCCAGTTGGAAGGTAACTGTGCTTTGGCTGCCGTAAAAGCAATCATCAGCACCATTAATAATGTAAGTTTTCTCATAATTGAAACAAGTTTTTGATGGTAAGATTAAATGCTATTTTGAATTATTTTTATTTGCAATTACAAAGATGCCAAAAAAAAGGCGACAATGGCATTAAAATATTTTAAAATTTTCATTAATAAAAAGGCATTAAAACTACTAAAAATGCCTTTACCCGAAGCGGGTTGTTAAAAACTTCTTGCTATATGCCATTAAACGAAGCCTTTGGAAAGTACGTTTCGGATTTAATTTATTTTGAAAAAAACAAAAAAACCCGGTATTGCTACCGGGCTGGCTGTTTATTATTCGTGGTTGTTTTGAATGGGAATCGAATGTTTTAATGTTGAAACACACAGCCCCCCGATGGGTTAGGGCGGGCTGTGTGTTGGAATTGAAGGAGACGGACGGCCGTCCGTCTCTACACAAAAAAATAAATTATTTCACTTCCTCGAAGTCCACGTCGGTTACTTCGCCATCAGCGCCGCCACCCTGCTGGTCGCCTTGCTGGCCGCCTTGCTGTTGTTGCTGGCCACCGGGGTCGCCTTGTTGTTGCTGCTGTTGCGCTCCTGCGGCGCTGTACATTTCC